>NZ_JBFAWA010000014.1:0-264766 GCF_040680035.1 Nonomuraea sp. NPDC052116
CCAGCAGGTGCACCACGTCGGTGACGGCCTGGCCGGCGATGGCGACGTCCGACTGGACCTGGATGCTGACCCGGTCGTAGCTCTCGACCTCGCCGCGCCCCCGGCTCAGCGGCGGAACACCTCCAGCAGTTCCTCCGCGCGCTGCGTGCGGGTGATCCACACCTCGCGCCCGCGCCGCTCCCTGGTGATCAGCTGGGCGGCGCTCAACCGGTCGCAGTGGTACGTGATGCTGCTCGGCGCGACCTGCATGCCGGCCGCCAGCATGCTCATGGTCATGGGCTGCCCGATCGCGGCGAGCAGGTCCGCGCGCACCGGCCCGACCAGCGCCGACAAGTCGTCGAGCGCCGGCGCGACGGGCCGCTGCCACAGCGTCTCCGCTCCGGGCACCGGGTAGGCGATCCAGACGGCCTCGTCGTGGTCCAGGCTGACGATGACTGCGTCCTTGCCCGCCAGCATCGGCACCAGGACGATCCTGCGGTCACCCAGCTCGAACGTGCTCGACTCCACGTCGGCGATGAGCAGCCCGCGCTCGCCGTACATGATGCGGCTGTTGAGCGCGCCGAGCAGCAGCTCGGGGCCGCCGCGGACGGCGGCGACGCCGACCCGCCGGACCTCCCTGTCCAGCAGCGCGCGGGCCCGCCTCCACACGGGCTCGGTGGTGTTCCAGACGGAGCCGAGGGCCGCGGTGTAGCCGTGCAGCCAGCGGGCGGGCCGCTCGGCCGCCGAGCGCCAGTGCGCGGGCAGCGGTCCCTGGCCGAACGCCTGCTCCAGGTCCTTGATCAGGTTGTCGGATGGAAGGTCGCGCAGGGCGCCGATCTGGGCCTGCACGGAGATGTCCCCGCCGATGGGGGTACGCGGCACGATGCTGTCGGGGACCACGGAGTAGCCGGGGGCGGCGAGTGGGCGTACCGCCTGGTGCCCCTGCGGGCTGACTCGCGAGCTGATCGCCTTGCGCCAGAGCTCCGGAAGGCCGCGGCGGCGGCCCGCGAGGGCGTCGGCGATCATGGCGAGCGCGGTCAGGTGAGGCGAGATCGAGATCGACAGCTGCGGCGCGGAGGTGATGCGCAGTTCGCTCCACATAGTGGTGCTGATTACGTCGGCTCCTTCAGATCGGAATCGATCGGGTAACGATCTTCAATCTATCGCCGAGGCTTTCGTCCCACTTACAGCCTGGTTGCACGGTTACGATCACGGAGCGCTTCGCCTTGGGCACCCGGCGCGGCTCCTGCGACGACCGGGGGTTCCGGTCGCCGCAGGAGCCGCGCTAAGGGGTCACCAGTCGCCGCCCTCGTCGTCGTCCCCCTCGAAGATCTCCTCGACGATCTCGCCCGCGACGAGGCCACCCACGACGCCCGCGGCACCGGCGGCGGCCACCGTGCCCCAGCCCGGACCGCCGCGGTGCTCGTCGTGGTGCCCGCCATGGTGCCCGCCGTGGTGGTGCGGGTCGTAGTGTCCGCCGTGGTGGGCCGGCCCGTACTGCGACAGGCCGTCCAGCCAGCGGCCCAGCTCCCCCGCCCAGTCGGTACGCAGCGCGTCGTCGTGGCTGACGTGGAAGCGGCCGATGGCGTCGTTCGACGAGAAGCGGCCGGCGCGCTTGTCCGCCTCCAGCACCACCTCGAGCCCCGCGGGGTCGGCCACGAACGTCACCTCGACCTCGCCCACCTGGCCGGCGTAGTGGCCGGTCGGGTAGAACTCGATCTCCTGGTAGAACGGCAACTGCTGGTGCACCCCGTACAGGTGACCCGCCTCCAGGTCGGCCGACCTGAACCCGAACCCGAGCCCCAGGAACGCCTCCAGGATGCGCAGCTGCGACGGCAGCGGCTCGATCGCGATCATGTCGAGGTCGCCCTTGTCGACGGCCTTGGCGATGGCCAGCTCCGTACGCACGCCGACCGCCATCCCGGTCAGCGGCTGCCCGCCGATCTCGCTGATCGGCGCCTCCCACGGCACCGGCAGCTCGAACCCGATGACGCGGTCCTCACCCTTTCGCAGCGTGAACGGCCCGGAGACCCGCGAACTGGCGAACTCGCCGAGCCCGCCGTGCTCACCGTCGCCGTGCTCGATCTCGACCCTCGCCACCAGGCCGAGGGTGACGTGCTCGATCTCGGCGTCGAAGTCGCCGCCCTTGAGCCGTACCTCTCCTCGCAGCGTGCCGCCCGGCTGGGTCCGCGGGGTGGACAGCACGGTGTCCACCGAGGGCGCGCCGACGCCGAACGCTCCCAGCATCCGTTTGAAGACCACGGCTCTGTTCTCCCTGTTGAAGATCGGGTTGGGTTGTCTGCCGCTGGCCACAACGATCAAGGCCGTCCCTGGAGTTCCGGAGCCCGGCTTCCTGGGCGCTTTGCCCCGCTTTACCCCAAAGCCACCGATGGTCAGGGACCGCCGGAAGCGTGGACGCGGTCGCTGAAATTCTCCCGTCGTCCGCGGACACGTAGGAATTGAAACCCCCGCTCTGACGAGGACGACGCGTGAATGAACAAGATGACCGGTCTCGGTTCGAGGCGGTCTACCGGCGAACTCACGAGCAGATCCTCGGCTACGCCGTACGGCGGTGTTCCTCTCCGGAGGACGCCGCCGACGTCGTGGCCGAGACCTACGTGATCGCCTGGCGGCGGATCGCCGAGCTCCCGGACGGCGAGTCCGGCAGGTTATGGCTGTACGGCGTGGCCCGGCGGGTCCTGGCCAACCACCGCCGCGGCGAGCGACGCCGCCTCACCCGGCACACCGAGCTCACGGAAGAGATCGAGCACCTCTACGCCGCCGTCTCCCCCGAGAGCGGGCACGACGGCGTGGAGGAGGCCATGAGCATGCTCTCCGACGCCGATCGCGAGCTGCTCGCCCTGGCCCTGTGGGAGGGGCTCGACCCCGGCGAGATCGCCCAGGTGCTGGACTGCTCCCGCAACGCCGCCCGCATCCGCCTGCACCGGGCCCGCAAACGCTTCGCCAAGGCGCTGGAGCAGGCCCGGCCGTCGGCCCTTTTCGCATCGCAACCGCTCGTCGAGAAGGAGGCACGGTGAACAACGACCAGATCTTCAGGAGCCGGGCGAGGGTGCTGGACGAGGACCTGACCGGCCGGGCGTCCACCGCGGGGGCGGACGCGCTGCTGGCCCGGATCGTCGCGCTGGAACCCGCGCTGGAACCCGCTCCAGCCCGCCGCCGGTTCATGCCCTCCCCACGCCGCGCCCTGCTCGGCCTGGCCGTGGCCGCCGCCCTGGCGGGAGCCGTCGTCGTCGGGCCGTCCCTGATCGGACGGTCCGAGCAGGTGTACGCCGGCCAGGCCGTGACAATCGACCGCGTCGGCGACGAATACGTCTTCTACTTCACCGAAGGCGACCCCGATCCCGCCGAGCTGCAGAAGGCCTTCCACAAGGTCGGCCTGGACAACCTCACGGTGACGCTGATCCCCGTCTCGCCGCGGCAGCCGGGCTCCGTCTTCGGATTCGAGTCGTCCGACCGCGGCGCGAAAGCGACGTTCACCGGGGACAGCTGCCCCGAGCGGGTCGAGGACTGCATCACGGCCTTCAGCGTCACCGCGGACATCGAGGGGCCCGCTGAGGTCAGGCTGAGCCGCCCGGCGAAGCCCGGGGAGAAGTACGCCTACCCCGCCGACGCCGGCTGGCCGGGCGAGGCGCTGGCCGGGGTGGAGCTCCAGGGGCGCTCGGCGGCCGAGGCGGCCCGCGTCGTGCGCGAGCACCATCTGAAGGTGTCCTACGCCCTCGACTGGCCGCTGCGGAACGGCGACAAGGGCGTGCGTTTCGAGGTGGACGTGCCCGTCTCCCGGATCGATCCGGGCTGGCAGGTGGCGACGGCGGAGTCCTACAACGACGGCGTGATCGTCCTGCACGTGGTGCCGGGCCCGTCGGCCACCCCGCCGCCCGGATTCTGACCCGACCCGATGTCACACTCCGGTCGCCCGCTCACCTCTCAGGGGGCATGACACAGAACACGATCCTGGTGACCGGCGCGACCGGCGCCATCGGGCGCCCCCTGGTCGAGCTGCTTCTCGCCGAAGGCGCCGAGGTCCGGGCCGTCAGCCGCGCCCCGCACGGGGCGCGGCTCCCGGCCAGGGCGCAGGTCGTCGAGGGCGACCCGGCCAGGCCGGGCACGCTGGCCCGGCACCTGGACGGCGTCACCGCCGTCTTCCTGCACTCGCGCGCCATCGGCGACGCGGCCGGCGAGCTGCTCGCCCTGGCCAAGGAGCGCGGCGCGACGCGCGTGGCCGCCCTGTCGGCGATGAACATCGACGACCCGCTCGACCAGCAGCCCTCCCGCTACCGCGGCGACCGGAACAAGGAGGCCGAGACCGCCGCCGCCGGCAGCGGGCTGAGCTGGACCAGCCTGCGGGCCGGCTCGTTCGCGTCCAACGCGGTCAACTCCTGGGGCGCCCAGATCCGCGCCGGCGACATCGTCCGGTACGTGCACGCGTCCTTCCAGGAGGCGCCGCTCGACGACCGGGACCTGGTCGAGGTGGCCGCCCGCGCGCTGCTCACCGGCGACCTGGCCGGGCGCCGGGTCGAGCTGACCGGCCCGCGGTCGCTGACCCACGAGGAGATGGTGCGGGTCATCGGCGAGGCGATCGGCCGGCCGCTGCGCTTCCAGGAGATCCCGCCGGAGGCGGCCGAGCGGGCCATGGTCGGGAACGGCCTGCCGGGGCCGTTCGTACGGGCCCTCATGGACCGGTACGCCAGGGGCGGCTCCCGGCCCCATCCCGTGACGGAGGAGGCGACGAAGATCCTCGGCCGCCCCGCGCGGACGTTCGCCGAGTGGGCGCGGGACCACGCCGGTCTCTTCGTGGATAACGATTAGCTGTGAACCCCGCTCCCGATGTGCCCCTTTTTGGCCACCCATGGAACGCTACAGACGGTATACCAGTGGCGAGGATCAGGTGAGAACCGGGTGGCATCGACTAGCGGGGGATCGATCTTGCGGAGGCTCGGTAGAGCGAGCGTCTTAGCGGCCGTGATGGCACTGGCCATGACCGGCTGTTCCACCGCCGGGCCCGCGGAGCAGGGGACCACGGGCGCCCAGCAGAAGGAGCAGCAGCAGGCTCCCGCCACGTCCCAGCCGGCTCCCGAGGCGCCGCCGAAGGTGGACGACGGCTGGCCGCGCTGGGGCTTCACCCATACGGGTGTCAGCGCCAACAACATCACCCCCCAGTTCGAACGCGACGTCGCCGGACGGCTCTCGCAGACCCCGATGGTGCAGAACCAGCACATCATGGGGTTCGGGGCGCTCAACCCCGAGCCCTACCCGGGGCAGTACTTCTGGGAGGACCTCGACAGCCGGATCAACCTGATGAGGGAGTCCGGCGGCGTCCCCGTCCTCACGCTCTGCTGCGCCCCCGACTGGATGAAGGGCGGCCCCCAGGGCCCCACCGAGGAGTCGGCCTGGAGGGAGCACCTGGAGGACGCCCCCTACCCCGAGCACTTCGACGACTTCGCCAAGCTGGCGGCGGCCGTGGCAACGCGGTACAAGGACGTCAAGTACTTCATGGTCTGGAACGAGTTCAAGGGCTTCTGGCGCGACCACTCCAAGCCCGCGGACTACAAGGGCTACACCGAGCTGTACAACAAGGTGTACGCCGCGGTGAAGCAGGCCCGGCCCGACGCCAAGGTCGGCGGCCCGTACCTCGGCTTCGACAGCAACGAGCGCGGCGACTCCGAGCTGCGCGGCGACTGGGGGGTCGTCAACCAGAACGTCCTGGACGCCTTCAACTACTGGTTCGAGAACAAGAAGGGCGCCGACTTCGTCGTGGTCGACGGCGCCTCGCCCACGGACGCGCACGAGCTGCTGCCCGACGAGTTCGGGGCGCTGGCGAAGTTCGGCGCGGTCACCAAGTGGCTGCGGGACAAGGTCGGCGACCTGCCGGTCTGGTGGTCGGAGTGGTACTTCGTGCCCGAGGACGGCACCACCTGGCCCGAGAACAAGCGGCTCGCGGTGCAGGCCGCCTCGATGATCGAGTTCGCGCGGAGCGGCGCCGCCACGGCCCTGTACTGGAACCCGCAGGCCAAGGACCGCGACTGCCGGCCGTGCCTGTGGGACACGCGCAGCGGCGCCGAGACGGACACCGGTCGGCTGCTGGCGAACTTCGTCAAGTGGTTCCCCGCCGGGGCCGAGCTGGACCAGGTCACCTCGTCGGACGCCAAGGTCAGGGTGCTGGCGCAGCCGCAGCAGCTGCTGCTGGTCAACACCGCGGACTCCGACGTGACCACGACCGTGGACGGCAAGGAGTACGCGCTCAAGGCGTACGAGATCAAGTGGACCGGCCGCTGAGGGTCGCAACCCCAGGGTAATCCCTGGGCCGTCCCCGGTGTCGCGGCGTGCCCCGCGGGCGGAGCCTGAGGGCATGGCCGCTGAGGGTGACATCGTCTCGGCCGAGGTCGAAGCGGCGCCCGGCCGGCAGCGCCAGGCGGCTGCCGCGCTGGCGCGGCTCGGCCTCAAGGTGCTCCACATCGGGACGACGATCAGCGTCAGCGCGCCCAGGGACGTGTGGGAGCGGGTGTTCGGCCTGCCTCAGCCGGCGGTGCCCGCCGAGCTGAGCGGGGACGTGGTCGCCGTGCACCGGGTGGAGCCGCCCGACTTCCACGCCCTCTGACGACCCGTCCACCGGTCTCATCTCGCAAAGGAGCGACATGACCACGATGACCGAGCGACGTGAGGACACCGTCTACTTCGAAGCGGCCCTGCGGCCGGAGAGCGGCGCCTCGATGTTCGCCGAATCGTCGGCGGCGCAGACCGCGAGCCTCGACCAGCTCAAGCCGGCCCCCGGCCTCGCCGAGCGCACCGCGAACGCGCTGCAGGCCAAGGGCTTCACGGTACGGCACGTCGGCACGTACTCCATCAGCGGCGAGGGACCGCGGTCGCTGTGGGAGAGCACGTTCGGCACCCACGTCGAGGTGCGCCAGGCCGAGCTGACCGGCCGGCCGCCGGACGTGACCTCCGCGACCGGCGCCCAGGTGTCCTATCTGTCGCACGTGAGCGGCGAGCCGTTCTCGATCCCGCCGGACCTGGAGCCGTACATCGAGCGGGCCTACCCGCAGGCCCCGCCGCGCTTCTTCGCGCCCTCCCCCATCCCACCCCGCGTCGGCTACCACCACCTGCGGGTGCCCGACGACGTGGCCCTCCTCCTGCGCGCGCACCAGGTGCACGACCGCGGGGTGACGGGCCGCGGCGTGCTGGTCGCGATGCCCGACACGGGCTTCTACCGGCACCCCTTCTACGACCACCACGGCTACAACTACAACGCCACGCTCGCTCCCGACGCCACCGCCGTGCAGCACGACGAGTACGGTCACGGCACCGCCGAGGCCGCGAACATCTTCGCCAGTGCCCGCGACATCGACTTCGTCGGCGTCAAGATGGGGGCCAACCCCACGCTCGCCTTCAAGACGGCCTCCGACCTGTCGCCGGCGGTCATGACCAACAGCTGGGGCTTCCACCTGCCCGGCGTCACCTCCCTGCCGAACGCGCTGCGCCCGCTGGAGCTGGCGGTCATCGAGGCCGTACGCGAGCGCGGCATCGTCGTCTGCTTCTCGGCGGGCAACGGCCACGTCGCCTTCCCGGCGATGATGCCGGACGTCATCGCGGTCGGCGGCGTCTTCGTGGACGAGACGATGGCCAACGGCGAGTTCAGGATGGAGGCCTCCGACTACGCCAGCAGCTTCGACAGCCTCATCTACGCCGGGCGGCACGTGCCCGACGTGTGCGGCCTGGTCGGCAAGCAGCCGCGGGCCATCTACATCATGCTGCCCGTCGAGCCGGGCGACGAGATCGACACGAGCCTGGCCGGACCCGGCTACCCGAACAAGGACGGCACGGGCAAGGACGACGGCTGGGCCGTGATCAGCGGCACCAGCGCGGCCTCACCGCAGATCGCCGGGGTGTGCGCGCTGCTCAAGCAGGCGCAGCCGGGGCTGTCGCCGAGCCTGGTCAAGGCCGTGCTCAAGGCGTCGGCGCGGGACGTGGTCGACGGCAAGAGCGCGATGGGCGAGGTGGCTACCGACGGTTACGACGGGCCGACCGGGTCCGGGCTCGTGAACGCGGAGGCCGCGTACCGGCTGGCCCGCTCGGTCACGCCGCGCAACCTCCACACCCTCCCGCCGCCGCGCTGACGGCTTCCCTTCAAAAAGCGCCCTCGCCCTGCCCTCGCAGCAGGGCGAGGGCCGCCTGCTTGGCCGTTGCGGCGGCGTCGCGCTCGCCGTGGTGGTCGGCCAGCACGGTGGCGCCCTCCACCAGCATCAGCAGCTGCCTGCCCAGGACCTCCGGCTGCCGGGCGCCGGCCCGGCGGGCGATGCCGGTCAGCAGGTCGAGGTGGCGGTCGAGGTGCCGGGCGGCGACGGTGCGCGGGACGCCGTCGTGCCACTGGGCGGACGCGTTGACGATCGCGCAGCCGCGGAAGGCGGGCTCGGCGTACCAGCCGGCGAGCGCGTCGAAGACCGCGGCGAGCTGAGCGGCCGGGTCGTCGCCGGCCGCCTCCGCGGCCTCGCGCAGCCAGCGTACGACGTGGTCGCTGCGGGCCTCGAGCACGGCCTCGACCAGCCCGTCCTTGGAGCCGAAGTGCCGGTAGAGGGTCTCCTTGGACGCGCCGACGGTCGCGCACAGCTCGGCCACGCCGATGCCGTCGAGGCCGCGCTCGTACAGCAGGCCGGTGGCGGCGCGCAGGATGGTCGCCCGGGTCTGGACGGGGTCGAGGGAAGCGCCTTTGGGTACGGGCATGCGTCAGATGGTACCGGCCGGTTCCAAGTCTCTGCTAAGTTCCACATCGAAACGACCGGTTCGATGACGTACGGAGATCCGCGTGACCGACGTGTACAACCCTCCCGCCACCCTCGTGCCGCCGGCCAGCACGCCCGCGGTCACGTTCGAGAGCGGCGGCCACCGACTGCTCGGCGTCCTGCACCTCCCGGCCGGGCCCAGACCCCATCCGTTCGTGGTGCTGCTGCACGGGTTCCCGGGCAACGAGCGCAACTTCGACCTGGCCCAGGCGCTGCGCCGGGCCGGCTACGCGGCGCTGGTCTTCCACTACCGGGGGTCGTGGGGCGTCGGCGGGACCTGGTCGTGGCACCACGTGCTGGAGGACGCGGCCCGCGTGGTGGAGTCGGTACGCCTGGACCCCCGGCTGGATCCGGCGCGGCTGGCCGTGGTGGGGCACAGCCTGGGCGGGTTCGCGGCGTTGATGACGGCCGCCGCCGACCCCGCGGTCCGCGCGGTCGCCTCGGTGGCGGCGTTCGACGTGGGCGCGGGCGCGGCGGCCTGCCTGGCGGACCCGGCGGCGCGGGAGGGGTACCTGCGGGACTGGGAGGGCGAGCTGCTGCCGCTCCAGGGCACCAGCGCCGCGGCGCTGGTCGCCGAGATGGAGGCGGCGGGGCAGGAGTGGAGCCTGGCGACGCTCGCGCCGCGCCTGGCCGACCGGCCCGTGCTGCTCGTCGGGACGGGCCGCGACCCCGTCACGCCCGCAGAGACGCACCACCATCCGCTGGTCCGGGCCTACGAGGCGCATCCGGTGCCGCGGCTGGAGCACCACCTCTTCCCCACCGACCACGCCCTGTCCGACCACCGGCTGACCCTGGCCCGCACGATCGTGGACTTCCTGGACCGCACGCTCCACTCTTGATGCCCTATGGTGAGGTTTCGGAAAAGATCTATACTTTTGTCCGAAACTCTCCCGGCACCCACCCTTCACCCCTCAGGAGGGCATCACCGTGGCAAGCAAGACGAAGACCCGTGTCGGACTGGTCGCCGGCGGGCTGGGCGCATATTGGCCGCAGTTCCCCGACCTGCTCCCCCAGCTCCAGCGATCGGCCGACCGGGTCTCCGAACGGATGCGGGAGCTGGACGCGGAGATCGTGGACGTCGGGTTCATCTCCGACGCCCAGGAGGGCGCGGTCGCGGCCGAGAAGCTGCGGGCCGCGGACTGCGACCTCATCGTCGGGTTCCTCACCACGTACATGACGGCCACCATGCTCGTGCCCATCGCGCAGCGCAGCGGCGCGCCCGTGCTGCTGATCAACCTGCAGCCGACCGAGTCGATGGAGCACGCCACGTTCGACACCGGCCAGTGGCTCGCCTACTGCGGCGCCTGCCCGCTGCCCGAGATGGCCAACGCCTTCCAGCGGTGCGGCATCCCGTTCCGGTCGGTTTCGGGCTACCTGGAGGACGAGCGCGCCTGGGCCCGCATCACGAGCTGGGTGCGGGCCGCCGGGGCCCGCGCGGCCCTGCGGCACGGCCGGCACGGCCTGATGGGGCACCTCTACCCCGGCATGCTGGACGTCTCCACCGACCTCACGCTCGTCTCGGCGAACTTCGGCGGGCACGTCGAGGTGCTGGAGTTCGACGACCTGCGGGTCCGCGTGGAGAAGGTCACCGACGCCGAGGTCGCCGCCAAGCGCGCCGAGACCGAGAAGATCTTCGAGCTGGCCGACAGCGTCAACGCCGTCGACCTCGAGTGGGCCTGCCGCGTCTCCGTCGGCCTGGACCGGCTGGTGGAGGACTTCTCGCTGGACAGCCTGGCGTACTATCACCGCGGCCTGGACGGGGAGACGCACGAGCGGCTGGGGGCCGGGATGATCCTCGGCGCGTCCCTGCTCACCGCGCGCGGCATCCCGGCGGCCGGCGAGTTCGAGCTGCGCACCAGCCTGGCCATGCTGATCATGGACCGGATGGGCGCGGGCGGGTCGTTCACCGAGCTCCAGGCGCTGGACTTCCACCGGGGCCACGTCGAGATGGGCCACGACGGCCCCGCCCACCTGGCCATCAGCGCCCGCAGGCCGCTGCTGCGCGGGCTCGGCGTGTACCACGGGAAGCGGGGGTGGGGCGTCTCCGTGGAGTTCGACGTCAAGCACGGGCCGGTGACGGCGTTCGGGATCATCCAGCGCCGCGACGGCCGCTTCGCCCTGGTGGCCTCGGAAGGCGAGACCGTGGACGGGCCGCACCTGCAGATCGGGAACACGACGTCCCGCGTGGACTTCGGCCGGGACCCCGGCGAGTGGACCGACGACTGGAGCGCGACCGGCATGTCGCATCACTGGGCCCTCGGCACCGGCCACCGCGGCGCCGAGCTCAAGGCCCTGGCCCACCTGCTGGAAGCGGAGTACATCCAGGTGTGACCCCGGGCGCCCCTGCCGGGCCCCGGGCCGCCGGAGGGCCCGGCAAGGGCGTTCGAGGGACTACTTTTACCTCCGCTTGTCGATCGATTAACGGACCGCATGCCGCCCCGGATCTAGGGTCGCGTCCATGGGCTCTCCAGAAGGCGGCGAGCGGGAGTTGATCCTGCGGACGGCGATCAGGCTGTTCGCCGCGCTCGGCTACGACGGCACCTCCACCGAGCAGATCGCGGAGGCCGCAGGGCTGGACACAGCGGCCCTCAGCGCGCATTTCCCCACCAAACGGGGGCTCTACCTCACGGTCATGGAGGAGGCTCACCGGGTGCTGTCCGAGGTCATCGTGGCCAGGGCCGACGAGCTGCGGGACACCCCGCCCGAGCGGCGGCCGGAGGCGCTGCACCGGTTCGTCGACGGGTACATCGACCTGTGCGCCGACCATCCGGAGGTGCCCGCGCTGTGGATGCACCGCTGGCTGTCCGACGCCAGCGACATCGACCTGGAGCCGCTCAACGCCCAGCCGCTGGTCCAGCGCGCCATCGACAGCATCGACGCGATCGCCAAGCCCGCGGACGCCGACGCGCAGTTCACCACGTACACGATGATCTGGTGCATTCACGGGTTCACGCTGAGCGGGGTGCTCGACGGGACCGGGCAGCGCCGCAACACCGACGACCCCCGCACGTTGCGGCGCTTCCGCGCGCACATGCATCAGCTGCTCGACCGGGCGCTCAAGCTGTCCGCGTGATCATCGCCGCCCCGCGGAGTGGGCTTCAAGAACCTCCGAACGGGAGGGCCGCTTCATGACGAACATTTCGCGAACACGTCAAGCGAGATCTTCCTCGGCGCCCCTCCGCTAGATCTACGCCCCGGCACACCGTAAGCAATCCGCTACATGCGTGCGTGTATTCTGCCCATATGCGAGGTTTCAGGCAATTCGGGCGCTCGCACGTCGTGAGCGAGACGGGCTGAGGCGGTGCGGGGGAACGGCGCCCTGGCGACTGGTTCGTCCCTCTTGGACGAGCTGCTGGTCGAAGCCGTCGTCAGCACACGGGCGCACATAGGCCACCTCTATCTCCTGGACGAGGACGGCGACGTCCTGAAGATGGACAGCCAGCTCGGGCTTCCTCCCATGATCGCCAAGGCGTGGGCCAGGGTCAGGACGAACGACCGCGCGCCGATCGCCACGTCGGTGTGCGAGCAGCGGCTGGTCTGGGTCCCCGACAGGGAGGGCCTGGCGCGCGAGTTCCCGTCGTCGGCGCTGTCCGTGCCGTACGACTTCGCGACCGCCGCACACCCTGTCATCTCCGGCGGCACCGTCTGGGGCGGTTTCGTGCTGTTGTGGCCGGCGGGGCGGGTGACCCGGCTGACCCAGCGCCAGCTCGACCGGATCGAGGACATCGGCGCCCAGATGGCCGAGGTGCTCCAGAAGGCGGCCGAGCAGGGGCAGCCGATCAAGCCGGGGCCGCGGCCGCGCGTGCTGGACCCGAGGCGCAGGGCCGACCCGCGGCCCGACCTGATCGCGCTCGACTGCCTGAACCGGCTGCCCGAGGGCCACGGCTCGCTGGACGTGAACGGGCGCGTGACCCTCCTCAGCGCCCCGGCCGCCGACCTGCTGCTCAGCTCCGCGTCCGAGCTGCTCGGCAAACGCCTGGGCGAGGCGCTGCCGTGGATGAACGAGCCCGCGTACGAGGACGCCTACCGCGCCGCGGTCGTCGGCCGCCAGGTCACCCACTTCACCGTACACAACCCCGCCGGACGCCAGCTGTCGCTCCGGTTCTTCCCCGGCCTGTCCGGGATCACCGTGCGCATCACGCCGGCCGTCGGCGCCCGAGGCCCGGGCCACCTGGCGGCCAGCGCCGAGCGGCCGGCCTCGAACGTCGCGCTGCACGAGATCCTGCACCTGGCGACCAAGCTCTCGCGGGCGGTGACCGCGCAGGAGGTGGTCGGCCTGGTGGCCGACCACGTCATGCCCGTCTACAACGTCCAGGCCCTGGCCATCCTGACCTCGAAGGGCGGCCGGCTGCGCGTGGACGCCTCGCGCGGCTACAGCCCGCAGGCCATCCAGGAGTTCGACGGCCGTCCGGTGATCCCGCCGGACCCGGCCAACCACTCCTTCGACGCCGGCCAGCCGACGTTCTTCTCCACCTGGGACGAGCTGCGCAAGGCATACCCGGACGCCGCCCGGTCGGACGACATGTCCGCCTGGGCCTTCCTGCCGCTGGTCATCTCGGGCCATCCGATCGGCACGTGCGTCCTCGCCTACAACCGGCCGCACCAGTTCAGTACGAGCGAGCGGGCCACGCTGACGGCGCTCGCGGGGCTGATCGCGCAGGCGTACGAGCGGGCCCGGCTGTACGACGTCAAGCACCAGCTCGCCCAGTGCCTGCAGAAAAGCCTGCTGCCGCGCAGGCTGCCCGAGATCTCCGGCCTGGAGCTGGCCGCCCACTACCTGCCCGCCACCCCGGGCATGGACATCGGCGGCGACTTCTACGACCTCATCCGCCTGACCGACACGATGGCCGCGGCGGTCATCGGCGACGTGCAGGGCCACGACGTGACCGCGGCCGCCCTCATGGGCCAGGTGCGCACCGCCATCCACGCCCACGCCACCTCCGGGGCCAGCCCGGGCGAGGTGCTCGCGCGCACCAACCGGCTGCTCAGCGAGCTGTCCCCCGACCGGTTCACCAGCTGCCTGTACGTCAACATCGACCTGCGCAAGCGCATCGCCTGCCTGGCCAGCGCGGGGCACCTGCCGCCGCTGTTCGGCCGGCCCGGGTGGCGTACCGAGGCCATCGACTCCTCCCCCGGGCTGCTGCTCGGCGTGGACCCCGACTCCGAGTACGCCACCACGGAGGTGCCGATGCCGCCCGGCTCCGTCCTGGCCCTCTACACCGACGGCCTCATCGAGGAGCCGGGCCGCAGCATCGGCGAGGCCATCGACGACCTGGCCGAGCGCTTCACGCCCTCACCCGGCCAGCCCCTGCACGACCTGGCCGAGTCGCTCATCAAGCAGGCCACGGCCGAACAGCGCATGGACGACATCGCGGTGCTCCTCTGCAGGACGTGAGGCTGTCAGGGCTCGCGCACCGCGCGACCCATCCTGGACAGCGCCTGGCGCAGGATGTCCGGCGAGGTGGCGAAGTTGAGCCGCACGCAGCCGGCCCCGCCGGGGGCGAACACGTGCCCCGAGCTCACGGCGACGCGGGCGCGGTCGAGGAACAGCTTCGCCGGTCCGGCGACGTCGCTGACGACGCCGAGCTCGTCGCTCTGCCCCTCCTCGTGCAGGCCGAGCCAGGTGCAGTCGAGCCAGGCGAGGTAGGTGCCCTCGGGCGGTCGATAGCGCGCCTCAGGGAGGTGTTCTGCGATGAGTTGACCCAGGAGGGTGCGATTCGCGTCGAGGCCGAGTATCAGCTCGTCGAGCCAGGTTCCGCCCGCGCGGAACGCCGCGGTGTGCGCGATGACGCCCAGGTGGCTGGGGCCGTGACCGACTTCCTCGGGCATGCGCCGGAGGTCGTCGGCGGCGTCGGCGCCCGCGATGACCAGGGCGGCTTTGAGACCGGCCAGGTTCCAGGCCTTGGACGCGGAGGTCAGCGCGAAGCCGTTCTCGGATCCTTCGATGTCGAGAAACGGGACGAAGGTGGCTCCGGGCAACACGAGCGGGGCGTGGATCTCATCGGATATCACCCGGACGCCGTGCTTTCGGGCGAGCTGGGCGATCGCCTGCAACTCATCACGGGTGTGGACGACGCCGGTCGGGTTGTGCGGGTTGCTCATGAGGAACACCGCGCGACGGCCGTGGCTCCGCGCGCGGACGAACGCCTCTTCCAGGGTGTCGAGGTCGACCCGCAGATCCGGGCCGAGCCGCGCCTCGACGATCTTCCTCGCGTCGTGCGTGACGAACGCGTAGAAGGGCGGATAGACCGGCGAGCACACGACGACCGCGTCCCCGGGGCCGGTGATCAGGCGGAGGACCTCGACGATGCCCATCATGACGTCGGGCACGACGGCCGTGTGCTCGACGCGCAGGCCGTCCCACCGCCATCGCCGGCGGGCGAACTCCGCGAGAGCCTCGGCATAGGCGGTCCCGTACGGGTATCCGGTGTCGCCGAGGTCGATCGCCCGGTGCAGCGCGTCGGCGATGGGACGGGCCAGCGGCACGTCCATCTCCGCCACCCAGAGCGGGAGCACGTCATCGGGGTGCGCGCGCCACTTCATGCTCGTACGCTCGCGTAGCTGTTCGAGCGACAACTGCACGAGAGGATCGGCCCGCCGGCTGACTTCGGAACCCGCCCTCTTCATCCGAACACCTCGTGACCCTCTTCCCGCTCGATGATTGACCAGCAAGGTTAGGCGAGTGCCGACGGCCCGACCAGAGGCTCCTGCTGAATGCGGCGATAAGCAACGTGAATGGCTAGCGCGAGGCGGCGAGCCTGTCGACGAGGAAGGCCAGGTCCGCGCCGAGGGAGGAGCCGGCGCTCCATACCGCTTCGTACGAGATCTCCACCGCGCGACCGTCATCCACCAGGGGGCGGGAGCGCACATCAGGGGAGGTGAGCTTGGACCGCGGCAGCATGGCCGCTCCCAGGCCCATGCTCGCCCACTCCTCCAGGACCCGATAGCTGCCGGCCTCACCGGGGTAGGTGCGCAGCGGCAACGCGCGCGCCGCGAACAGCTGCCTGGTGAACGTGGTCAGACCGCAGGAGTCGGGCACCAGGATGAACTGCTCGCCTCCGGCCTCCCCCACCTCCAGAGGCGCCTCCTGCGACGAGCCGACGACGACGATCGGCTCGACCTCGATGATCCGGTGCTCGAACCGCGGCAGCGGCGCCACGGCCGGGATCAGGATGACGTCGAGCTGCCCGGCCAGCAGGCCCTCCCGCAGGTCCTCCATGTTCGCCTCCCGCAGCACCAGGTCCCGCGGCGCCGGAAGGTCACAGACCGCGCTGAACGCCCGCGCGACCAGCTGCGAGCCGATGAGGGGGAAACCCCCATGCGGATCTTCTGATCGCCGGGCTCGGTCAGCCGTCTCGCCTCCGCCACGATGGCGTCGAGCCCGGCCAGAGCGCTGTCGACGAGAGGCAGGATCCGAGCGCCGAACGCGGTCGGCGTCACCCCGCGCGGTGATCGATCGAACAGCCGCCCTCCGAGACGTTCCTCGAGCTTGGCGATCCCGTTCGACAGCGCCGGCTGGGTGACACCGTACGCGCGGGCGGCGGCACTGAAGGACTTCGTCTCGGCGACCGCCTGCGCGTACCGCAACCCCTCGAGATTCAGCCGCTCAGCCATAGCTTCATCTTATGGCTAGATTCAGTCATGCCCTCTACCCGGCTGCTTGACCGGCATCTACGCTGGGCCATTCCATAACCGCTAGATATGCACATATGGGACGGAGCGCACCCTTGCCTCGCGCTCGACGCGCGCCGGCGCCTACGGCTCGAACCTGACCCGTCCGACGACGGACGGCGCGGCGCGGCTGACCATCACCTCCCCGCGCTCGACGGCGGTCTCCCGCACCCCGAACCGGGCCCCGAGGCTCTCCTGGACCCCGATCACCGCGCTCTCGGCGCGGGAGGCCGCCTCCGCGTCCCCGAACATCGTGATCGTCATCACGGTCCCCCCGCCGGTGTCGACGGCGGTGTAGAGGACCGACCCCACCTGCTCGGGGACGCGGTCGGCGAACTCCCGGTCCACATGCTGCACCATCTCGTTGATCGCGCTCGCGTCCGCGCTGTAGTGCCTGACTATCGCATACATGCGGATCACGTTATATCCCCATACGAGGACTTTCAAGTCCCCGAGTAAGGACTTAAACCACGGCCCCCGAGACGCGCCGGCGCTTGACGGGCGGCCCCGGAGGCGGCTTGCGGTCGTACCGGGCCAGCCAGACGGCCAGCGGCCCGGCCACGAAGGCGGACGACAGCGTGCCCGTCACGATCCCGGTCACCAGCGCCAGCGCGAAGTCCCGCAGGGAGTCCCCGCCGAAGACCATGAGCGCGAGCAGGATGAACAGCGCGCCGAGGCCGGTGTTGACCGTGCGCGGCATGGTCTGCAGGATGGCCGAGTTCACCGCTGTGACGAACGGGCTGCGGGGGGACCACAGCTCGCGTACCCGGTCGAAGACCACGACCTTGTCGTTGACCGAGTAGCCGACGATGGTCAGCATCGCGGCCAGGAAGATCCCGTCGATCGGCTTGCCGAGCCACGCGAACAGGCCCGCCACCACGGTCACGTCCACCAGCAGCGCCAGCACCGCCGCCGCGCCGAACGTCCACCTGAACCGGATCGCCAGGTAGGCCAGCTGCATGGACACGGCCACGCCGAGCGCGACGAGGGCGTTGCGGCGCAGCTCCTCGCCCAGGCTCGGGCCGACGAACTCGTCGCTCCGCTTGGTCACCTCCCCCGCCTGCCGCTCCAGCTCCTGCTCGATCCTGGCCACGCCGTCCAGGCCGAGCTGCCCGGCGCGTACGGTGACGCCGTCACCGCTCGCCTGCACGACCGCCGAAGGGAACCCGGCACGCGAGACGGCCTGCCCCGCCGCGTCGGCCGACAGGGGCTTCGCGGTGGCGAACTCGACGAGCCGCCCGCCGGTGAACTCCACGCCGAAGTTCAGCCCGCGGGCGAGCAGCCCGGCGACGGCCACCGCCACCAGCGTGCCCGCGATCGCCAGCCACAGCCTCCTGGCCTTCATGAGCTGGGGGTTCCTGCGCGTCAGCCAGGTCCGTACGGCTCCCGGCGAGCCCAGGCCCGACAGGCGCGGCCCGACCCGGCCGATGACGGCGTGGGCGAGCACGCGGGTGATCAGCATGGCCGAGACCAGCGAGGCCAGCACGCCGACGGCCAGCGTCGCGCCGAAGCCCTTGACCGGCCCCGAGGCCAGCCAGAACAGCAGGCCCGCGGCGATGAGGGTGGTGACGTTGGAGTCGGCGATGGCGCTCCAGGCGTTCCTGAACCCCCGGTCCAGGGCCGCCTTCAGCCCGCGGCGGCCGCGTCCCTGGTCGTACTCCTCCCTGGCCCGCTCGAAGACCAGCACGTTGGCGTCGATGGCCATGCCGATCGCCAGCACGAACCCGGCCAGCCCGGGCAGCGTGAACGTCGCCCCCATCGCCACCAGCGCCGCGTACGAGATCAGGCCGTAGCAGGCGAGCGCGAGCGTCGAGAGCAGCCCGGACAACCGGTAGACCGCGACGATGAAGGCGGCCGTCAGGACCAGCCCGGCGACCGCCGCCTTGGCGCTCGCGTCGATGGCCGCCGCGCCGAGCGTCGGGCCGACCGTACGCTGCTCGACGATGGTGAGCGGCACGGGCAGCGCGCCGCCCTTGATCAGCACGGCCAGGTCGCGGGCCTCGTCGTGGGTGAACGAGCCCGTGATGTCCGCGCTCCCGCCGGGGATGCCGGTACGGCACGGGATCGACGGGTCGAGCGGCGGCGAGGAGATGACCTCGTCGTCGAGCACGATCGCGATCCGGCGCTTGGGATCGCCCACCGGCTCGCACGCCGCCGCCCCGCTCATCCGCTGCCAGGCGCCGGCGTCGCGGAAGTCGATGCTCACCCACCAGCCGGGGCCGCGCTGGGGGTCGCTCTGCTGGACGGCGTCGGCGATGCCGTCGCCGGTGATGGCGGCGGGCCCGAGCCGCAGCTGCCCGCCGTTCTCGTCACGTACGTCACCCTCGTTGCCGAGGACGGGGCGGAAGGCGAGCTGCGCGGTACGGCCGATGACCTCGGCCGCCTGCCGCGGGTCGAGCACGCCGGGCAGCTCGACGATGATCCGCCGCTCGCCGGAGCGGACCAGGGTGGGATCGACCACGCCGAGCGCGTCCGCCCGCTGGCGGAGCACGTCGAGAGCGCGGTCGGTGGCGGCCGAGTCGGCCTTGACGGTGGGCGAGTCCCTCGTCTCGAAGACGAGCTGGGTGCCACCGCGTAGATCCAGGCCCAGGCGCGGGGCGCTGACCAGGGCCAGGATCAAGGAGATCGCGATGACGGCAAGGGCCGTCACCGCACGCCAAACAGGCGCACGGAACATGAAAGCCTCCACAGGCTCAGATGTGCGAAAAGGGGATCTTCAGCACTCTGTGGAGGGAGGCCCCCGCGCGGGGGCCGCCGCCGGCCGGCGGTCGGCGGGGACGTCGGCGGCCGGGCTCGCGACCACGGCCACCCAGCCCCGCCGCGGCTGCGACAGGACCGACGGCAGCACCGCCGGCCCCGCGGGCGGGGCGGTGCCGAGCAGGCCGTACCGGGCCTGGCCCACGGTCTCCCGGTACGGCTCCCGCTGGAGCCCCGGTTGTTCCTGGACCCTGGCGTGCACCGCCACGACGTGCGAGGCGACCTGGGCATGGGCGGAGGCCGGCAGGAACCACGACAGGAGAAGAAGCAACGCGGCAGGCAGCGTCGTGCGCATGTCGCCTCCTTCTCCTCGAGCCTCAACCTAGCCCAGGAAAGACGTCACCGGGTCAAGGACAAGGGCTGAGCTGGAAGTGCCAGACGACCGCGACCGGCATGCCGCTCATGGCCGCGTCCGCGGCCTCCGGGCACCAGTACATGATCTCGTAGGAGCCCTGCGGCGGGAGCGGGTCCGGCGGGCGGGTGCCGGGGACCAGCGGCAGGGGCGGGCGGCGCGGCTCCTCGCAGTGGCGCACCTGGAAGCCGAGCGGGAGCGCGGCGGCGAGGTAGCCGCTGAGCGAGCGGGGCCGATCGGCCGGCAGCGCGGGACGGCCGTCCGGACCCGGGCTGGGCGCGGCCGGGGCCAGGTAGGAGGCCATCGGGTGCGGGTCGGTGATGATCAGGTGGCCGCCGGGACGCAGCACCCGCGCGAACTCCGCCAGCACCGGCGCCAGGTCCGGCACGTGCACCAGTGCGAGGGCGCACACGACGGTGTCGACCGCGTCTTCGGGCAACGGCAGCCGATGCAGATCACCCATGGCCAGCCCCACGGCGGGCAGGCCGCGACCGACCTGACCCGACCGCTCACCCGAAACGTCCGCTTCCGGGCCCCGCCGGCTCCGCCCGGGCGAGACGCCCGCTTCCAGGTGCCTCCGGCCCTGCGCGGGCGAGACGTCCGCGTCCGGGCGCCGCCGGGCCTGGGCGAGCATCTCGGGTGAGGTGTCGACGCCGATGACGCGGTGGCCGAGCTCGGCCAGGTACACGGCGTGCCTGCCGGTGCCGCAGGCGGCGTCCAGCGCGATGCCGACCGGGAGGCCGTCGAGGATGCGGCGGACCACGGGCTGCTCGGAGTCGATCATCTGGTTGCCGCCCGCGTCATAGTGCGGTGCCCACGTCCGGTACACCTCCCGCGACCCGATCGCGCCGACCTCGGCCGTCACCCCGTCCGCGTCGGCCAGGGCGGGCGCGTCGAGCAGCGCGCGGACCTCGGCGATCCGGGCCCGCACGAACGCGCGGTCCGAGCGGCCCTCCCGGAAGGCCCGCAGCAGGGCCACACCCTCCAGGCCCAGCAGGTAGCCCAACTGACTCAGATAGGTCACCGCCCGACGATAACCACCCGGCTCCGGACGACTCCACGGATTATCCCCGGCACCGACGCGTCCTGCGGCGACAGCTCCACCCGCCCCTGACCACCGTCTCCCGGGCGCTCTCCGCGGCCCTGCTCTCCGGCCCGCACGGTTCCTCGGTTGCGTACCGGGGGATGAACGTGGATCCGGTCGCCATCACCAAGACGTGCGCCGGGAGAGCGCTCAGGGGGCGGGCGGCGCGCACAGGCCGAGCTCGACCAGAGCCTGGGCGATCTTGACGGCCTCGCCGGGGTCCCCGGAGAGCTCGCCGACCTTCACCGGGCCACTCACGAGGAGTTCGCAGGCCGCCGCGACCGCGTCCGGCACGCGGAAGGTCCGGTGGCCGGCCTTGATCCGCGCCTCGCCGACCAGCGGCCACGTGCCGGGACGCAGCGAGATGCGGTCGGACGGCTCGATCGGGGCACCGAGCAGCGCCTGGCTGAACAGCCCGCCCCGGTGCGCCTCCCCGAAGGCGGTCCTGCCGTAGATCATCTCGTGGACGGCGGGCGCGGTGGCGGCCTCGGTCAGCGCCGCCGCGAGACGGTCGGCGTACTGCCCGACCATGGGCTGGACGCGCTCGGCGAGACCGGCGCCCATGGGCAGCGCCGCGGCGTACTCGTCGGAGCGCAGCAGGTCGGCGACGAATCCCTTCAGCAGGTCCGCCCAGGTCAGGGTGTTGACGCTGATCGTGACGTGGACGGAGGCGGAGGCGGCCGTCCGCACCAGGTGCGGCATCCCGCGGGGGACGTGGAGCACGTCGCCCGCGCGCAGCTCGTACGTGGAGCCGCCCCCCTCGGGGGCGACGAGCCTCCCGCCGCCGGGATTCGGCACGATGTCGTCGAACAACGTCCACTGCTTGGCGCCGTGCGCCTGGATCACGATGATGTCCTGGGCGTCGCAGTGGACGTCGAACGCCCGCGCGCCCGGCGGCGCGACGTAGACGTTGGCGTCCACGGGGTGCCCGACGTCCCGCTCGACGGTCTTGCAGAGCTCGTGCAGGCGCGGGAGCAGGAGGTTCACGGTGCCCAGGACGAGCGTCGCGCCCTCGCGGTAGAGCCCGACCACCTTTCCGGGATCGACCACGTCGTCGAGACCGGCGTAGCCGAAGGTGGACGGCGAGGTGTAGTGGGCCGACGGGAGGACGGACCCGTCCTTGACCACGCGGATCCCGGGCGCCCGCAGGCCGCTGCCGGTCAGGACGCGGTCGATGTCCGCCACGGAGGCGATCTCGCCGGGATCCGGCACCGCGCCCGGGCGGAAGACCGCCCGCCGGGCCGGGAATTCGCCGCCCACGAGGTCCGCGAGGCTCAGCATGGTCCATCTCCTCAAATGTCAGGCGAGCAGCAGGGCGGCGTCCCAGCCCGTCGCGGGTGGCCGGCCGGTCGCGTAGTGGTGCAGCGCGAGCGCGATCCCGGCCGCTCCTTCGAGCAGTCCCACGCGGTCCGGAGCCACCTCGGTGCCTCCCGTCGCGGAGTACCGGAAGCCGAACGGGGCCTCGGGGCGGAACTCGCCGGCGACCCGCGCGGCCAGCCCGTCGGCCGCTTCGAGCAGCGCCTCGTCGCCCGTCTCCCGCGCCACGCGGCAGGTGACGTGGAGCATCCCGGCCCAGCCGTGGCACAGGCCCGCGTCGACCATGCCCCAGTCCTCCCAGGGACGGGCGAGCGCCGTACGGAGCCCGCGCAGGGCGGCCTCCCGCCACTCCGGCCGGTCGAGCGCCTGTCCCGCCAGGAAGAGGGCCCGGGCGACGCCCGCGGCGCCGTAGCACCACGCGGGCCGGATGGGCGGCCCGGCGGGGACGGCCCGTTCGAGCTGGTGCCGCAGGGGGACGGTGGGCGGCCAGGAGCCGTCGTGCTCCCATTCGAGCAGCCAGGTCGCGATGCGTTCCATCGCCTCCTCCTGGCCCGGCAGCCGGAAGCCGTCGCGGTGGGCGATGGCGAGCAGGGCCAGCGGGCCGGGGATCCCGTGGGCGAGCCCGAGGTTGAAGTGACCCTCGCCGGCTGGCGCGCCCCTGACGGAGGCGTGGGGCACCAGCCAGCCGGGGACGTGCTCCGAGCGCGGCTCGGTCAGCGCGATGAGGTACGCCAGCGGCTCCGTGTCGCCGTACGACAGCGCCAGGCGGCCCAGGCCGGTGAGCCCTTCGATGACGTCGTACGCGCTGAAGCTCACCTCATCCCGGCCCGTCTCCTCCTCGGCGCGCCGCTTGATCAGCTCCCGCACGGCCGGCTCCGCACGGGCCAGCAGCCCGGCGTAGTCGCCCGGCCGGGTGACCGCCGCCCTGATCGCGAACAGCAGCGCCGGCAGCCCGTCGATCAGCCCGTGCCGCCCCGTCTGGGACCTTGCGGCCGCGGCGAGGAACGCGTGGGCGCTCTCGCGGCGGCCGAGCTCGCTGTGCAGGAGCGCGACGCCGAGATAGCCCTCGTTCAGCGACATCGCGTGCCAGACCAGCGGCTGCCGGCCGTCGGCGAGCCGGTCCTTGTTGGCCGAGGCCACCCGGGCCACCTCCACGGGGTCGGCCAGCCGCCGCGCGACCTCCTCGACGATCTCCGCCACCTCTGTCATCGCCCGTGCCTCGCCCGGTCGCGCAGGGCCTGGACGGCGCCGCGGGCGATGGCGTACGAGGCGTCCTCGGCGGTCTTGGAGGCGCCGACCAGCCGGTTGTGATGCATGTGCAGCAGCGCCTGAAGGGGTGACCTGCGGTCGAGCGAGCGGATCAGCTCGCCGTACGCGGTCACCGCCGGCTCGCGGGCCCGCCAGATCTCCGCCAGCCGCGGGTCGAGGCCCGTGCCGCCGACGACCTCGACGGCGCTGCGCCTGATCGCCTGGAACGCGCGATGGTGCTCGTCCACCGGGTACGCGGCCAGCAGCCGCTCCGCCCACCCCGGCCCGTGGAAGGCGCGGGCCAGGTCGGCGTAGTTGGCCGCGGCGAGGAGCTCCGGCCGCAGGTCGAGCTGGAGGCGCAGCTGCGCCAGCACCGCTTGGCTGTCGGCCGCGAACACCCGCTCGGCCGCCTCCAGCGCCTCCGGCCCGCCGTACCGGTCGATCTCGGGCTCGTAGGTGTCGAGCTGCACGGTGCGGGCGAGCCCGGCCCGGCACAGGTCGGCGGCCCAGTCGTGCACCAGGGGCAGCACGTCGCGGTGGAGCGGGGCCGGATCACCGTGGAAGCGCAGGCGCAGGTGGGCGCCGGGATCGAAGTAGCGGATGAAGAACCAGCGGTCCACACCCTCGGGCAGCGCGTCCAGCAGCACGGGGAGCCGCTGCCTGAGCAGGTCCGTGTGCCGGTCGGCCGAGGCGTACAGCTTGGCGAACAGCCACTCGCCGCCGGGGTGGTGCCGCACGACCCGCGTCCCCGGGCGGGCCAAGGTGCGCACCGCGGGCTCCGGCGCGGCCGAGCGGAGGGTCACGGCCAGCTCGTTGGCGTGGCCGCCCAGCCAGCCCGCCCCGAACCCGCTGCCGCCCGGCGCCTCCACCAGCAGCGTGCTCGGCCTGCGGGCCAGCTCGTCGCGGAGGATCCGGCGGTGCAGCGGGGCGTCGAGGTCGATCCCGATGCGGTTGTCGCCGTTGGTCAGGTAGACCTCGTCCGGCACCTGCCAGCGCTCGCGCCAGGCGTCGAAGCTCCGGTCCCAGTCGGCGTCCGGCGCCTTCCTGTCGTTGAGCTCGGCGGCGGGCCGCCAGATCGCCGAGGCCAGGATCGTACGGCCGCGGCGCACGCGCGGCAGGAACGGCAGCAAGCCGCCCGCCCCGGCCCAGTTCCACTCCTTGCACGCCCGGTGCCGGTCCTCGCCCAGCTCGTAGATGAAGCGGACCAGCTCCAGGGCGACGCGGGGGACCACGAGCATGTGGGGGGTGGCGGGCACGATCTCCGTGCCGAGCCGCGGGCAGAACAGGAACAGCCGCTCGCCGGTCGCCCCCACCGCCAGGTCGTCGAGGGTGAGCACCGACGGGTCGCCGCGGTCGGCGTACCGGCCGATGGGCAGCGTGCGCTCGGCCAGGGTCGGCACGCGGGCCACGTTCGAGATCCGCGACCACGCCGGCTGGAACGTCACCTGGGCCGGCACAGCGCCTGCACCCGGGCCCCCGCCCTCGGCCTCGCGCCACAGCCGCGCCGTCTGGTCGCGCAGCTCGTCGAGCAGGTACGTGAACCGCCCGCTCACGGCCCCGCCACGGCGCGAGATCGGCATGTTCGCGAGCACCAGCCGGAAGTCGCCCCGGTCCAGCGCCTCCACCGAGTCGGCCAGCAGGTGGGCGCCGACCTCCAGCACCTCGGGCAGCCGCCCGTCGTCCGCAGTGGCCAGCCGGGCGAGCGTGGCGTCGTCCAGCTCCACCTCGCGCACGCCGTCGAAGACCGCGCCCTGGGCCAGCTCGCCGAGCACCTTGTCGCGGTAACGGTTCCGCTCGGGGTCGGCGTCCGCGCGCTCGGAGGCCCGGTAGCCGGCCGGGGCGCCCAGCCCGAACTCGGGATCCAGCAGCTCCTTGATCGGGACGAGCCGGGCGGTGCCGTACCTCGTCACGAACTCCTCGAAGTAGCGGCGCAGGTGGTCGGAGCCCTGGTCGGGCGGGGTGATGCGGGCCAGGACGCCGGCCGCCGACTCGAACTCGGCCGCCACCTCGCGCGGGAGCCGCACGTCCACGTCGAGCTTCAGGTCCACGTGCGGCGCATGGTGGTCGGGGCGCAACCGCCTGGTGGCGCGGAGCAGGTCGTTCCAGGCGGGCAGCCCCTCTCCCGGCGCGGGCTCCGTGTACGCGCGCAGCGCCGTGGAGACCGCCTCAAGCCCTTCGTCACGCGCGAGCCGGCTCGCGACGTGCGCGATCGGGTCGGGGGCGTCGTCGGGGGGAACCAGCTCGGTCAGCAGCACCGTACGCTCGACGAGCTGCGCCAGCACGCCCTCCACCTGCTCGCGCGTCCCCTGCGGGAAGGCCGTGCGGAGCTGCTCCGCCAGCTCTTCGAACAGCACCGGCCGCCGCGCCCGCTCCGTCACCGCGCGGACCAGGGCGGTCAGGCGGACCGACACCTCGCGCACCGCGCCCTCGCCGTCCTGCGGGAGGTACGGCAGGGCCAGCCGGTCGCCGCGGGCGAAGCACAGGTCGTTGAGCACGACACGCAATCGCCGCAGCACCTCGGGGTCGCGCTCATGGTCGCGGATCAGCGCGAGCAGCCAGGCCGTGTCGGGGCGTACCCCCTTCTGGTGGTGCTCGCCGATCCTGGCCTTGGCCGAGTCGTCGAAGCGGGCCGCCGCCACCCCCGCCATCAGGCCGAACGGGGTGGGCCTGGTGGCCATGCGCAGCACGTAGCGGGTCGCGGAGACGACGGCGCGGCGCAACTTCTTCGGCTCGACCGGGCGGCCCTCGTGCACGGCGTCGAGCGTGTGCGCCAGCGACGGGCTGGAGACCGCGATCGCCTCCCTGACCAGGGGGTCGGCCGTGACGGTCCGGAGGTATCCCGCCGGGTCGCCGTGGTCGCTGCGTGTCCCGTGCCCGCGCGCCGCCGGGAGCGCGCCCATTCGCAGCAACGCGAAGTCGGCGGCGATGAATCCTGCCTTGTCGGCCACCTGCTGCCCCTTACCTGTGTCCGGTTGACTGAGGACCGTACCATCGCGTTTTCGCCGCCGTAAAACCCTTTCAAGTTATTCGAAACGGCGGCTCCAAGGACGTCCGCTCGGTAAGGTCACTCACCGATCAGCTCTTACGAAGAAAATGGAGATGATATGAGCCCTGTGGCCCAGATCGACCTCAGCGAGGACGTGTTCGACCTCGACATCGAGCTCGTCGTGGAGTCCGGCGCCGTGCCGCCGATCTACGCCTGCAGCGGCTCCGACGACACCTGCGGAACCCAGGTGTCGTGGAGCGGGACGTGCGCCGGAACGCGGGACTGCGGCACGTGTTCGCCCACGTACGGGGCCAAGGCGCCGGGCCGGTGCATCTGATCACCGGCACACGGAGGGCCGCCGCCCTGGCCATCGCGCAAGAGGTGGCGGCCCGCCTGGCCCGGCCGGAAACCCATTCTCCCGAACCAGCCCTTGGGCCTGGTTCGCTGGCGCGCGGAAAACTCGGACTAGTCCCGCTTTATGCGGCACTGGATGGCCTGGAACCGAATTCAGAATGGGACGTGTCCGGGCATCACATTCTTAAGGACATTACATTTACCGGATCCGCGGGAACGGCTGGACTTTTCTCCGGCGGGCTCGCCGGATTCGGGGTCGCGGCGGCGCTGATGGGGCGGCGCGCGGGCCGTTACGGGAAGGTGCTCGGGCAGCTGGACGCGACGGTGGGGCCCGCGGCGGGCCACGACCTCATCGACGGGACGGCGGGCGCCGCCGTCTACCTGCTCATGAGACCTCCGTCCCCCGGCCTGGAGGCCGTGGCCCGCGAGCTCGTGCGGGGCGCCTCGGCGTGCCCGCCGTTCCCCATGCGCCGGATCCCGCCGGGCTGGTCCGTCGGGGACGGATACGCCGACTGCGGCCTGGCCCATGGGGTCGCCGGGCCGCTCGCCGTGCTGTCCCTGCTCAGCGGGCAGGTTGGGGAGCTCGCGCGGCCCGCCGTGAAGGCGCTGGCCGAGTGGCTGCTCGATGCGGCGGTCCAGGACGAGTGGGGTACGGCGTGGCCCGCGGGTGTGGACGGCACGCGGACGTACTCCTCGCCGCGGCGGGGCTCGTGGTGCTACGGGGTTCCGGGTGTGGCGCGGGCGCTGTGGCTGGCCGGGGAGGCGCTGGACGAGCCCCGTTACCGGCGCGCCGCCCGTGACGCGATGGCCGGGCTCCTCGAAGCCCCGGACGGGTGGGGGCTGGACTCGCTGGGTGTGTGCCACGGGCTCGCCGGGCTGATGCTGATGACGGCGACCTTCGCGGGCGGCGGGCTGGGGCCGGCGGTGGAGGTGCTGTTCGATCGGCTGTGCGCCGCCTACGACAGCCGCCTGCCACTCGGCTTCGACGTGGCCGGTCCCGGACTGCTCAACGGCGCGGCGGGGATCGCCCTGGCACTGCTGGCCGTGACGGATGACCTGGAGACGGCGTCCATGTTCCTGGCGGCTTGATGGGGCGGCATCGCGCGGGCGCCCACGACGCCTCGGTCCGCGGGGTTCCCGGGCGCGACCCGCTGTTCGGCCGGGGCATCCGCCTGTCGTTCGGCCAGCTCAGGCACGAAGGGGCGGGACTGCGTACCGGCTTCGTGTCGATGTTGCGCGAGCTGCCCGGCCTGATCTCCGTCTCGGTGCGGCTGGCGCGGCAGGCGGCGCCGAGAGCCCTCGTCGCCGTACTGGTCGCGGAGTTCCTCGGCGGGGTGGCGACGGTGGTCACGCTGCTGGCCACGTACCGGGTGCTCGTGCCTCTCATGACCGGCGGCCCGACGGCGGAGCGGATCGCGGCGGGCATCCCCGCGCTCGCCGCGATGGCCGGTGCGGCCGCGACCGGCAGCGTCATGCGGGCGATCAGCAAGGCGGCGGTCAGCCGCCTGGGGCCCAAGATCGAGCGCCTGGCCTACACGCGCCTCCTGGAGGGGGCCGCCGGCGCGGAGCTGGGGGCGCTGGAGGAGGCGGGGTTCCACAACCTCCTGGAAGCCGCCCGGCAGGGCACCCGCTCGGCGCGCATCGTGATCACGGAGGCGGCCCAGCTGCTCGCCGGGCTCACCACCCTGCTCGCCGTCGGAAGCGTGCTCGGGGTGCTCCATCCGCTGCTCCTGCCGCTCCTGCTGGCCACGGTCGTGCCGAAGGGCTGGAGCGCCGTACGCTCGGCCCGCGCGCGCTTCGCCTCCGTCAAGCGGCAGCTGGAGCTCACCCGGCAGCTCGACGTGCTCAGCGGGCTGCTGACCCGTCCCGACGTCGCGCCCGAGATCCGCGCCCACGGCGCGGGCCCGTTCCTGCTCGGGCACTACGGCCGGCTCTCCTCACTGGCCGAGGGCGAACAGGCCCGGCTGGGCCAGGACGAGGCCCGCCTCGCGCTGGCCGGGGACGCCGTATCCGGCGCCGCGACCGCGATCACGTACGCCACCCTCGCGGGGCTGCTGATCGCCGACGCCATCCCGCTCGCCGCCGCCGGTGCCGCCGTCATCGCCATCCGCACCGCGAAGGCCGGGCTGACCAGCCTGGTGCTGTCGATCAACCAGGTGTACGAGCAGGGCCTGTTCGTCCTGGAATGGGAACGGGCGTGCGCGGAGGCCGCCAGGCAGCGCCTGCGCAGCGGACCCATCCCCCTGCCGCCGCACCCCGTCGAGATCCGGGCCGACAACCTCACCTTCACCTACTCCGGGCAGGCCCGGCCCGCGCTCGACGGCGTCAGCGTCCGGATCCTGCCCGGCGAGATCGTGGCCCTCGTCGGCGCCAACGGCTCCGGCAAGAGCACCCTGGCCAAGCTGCTGGCCGGCCTCTACCTGCCGACCGGCGGCAGCGTCAGCTGGGGCGGCGTGCCCATCGAGCTCCTGAACCGCCGCAGCGTCTTCGACCGGATCGCCCTCGTCGCCCAGGACTTCGCCCGCTGGCCCGCCACGGCCCGCGTCAACCTGGCCCTCGGCCGCGCCGACCAGGCCGATGACCGCGAACGCCTGAGGCGCGCCGGGGCGGCCAGCGGCGCGGACACCGTGGTGGCGTCCCTGCCCGACGGCTGGGAGACGCTGCTGGCCCGGGAGTTCATGGGCGGGACCGAGCTGTCGGGAGGGCAGTGGCAGCGCATCGGGCTGGGCCGCGCGTGGTTCCGGGACGCGTCCGTACTGGTCTTCGACGAACCCACCTCGGCGCTCGACCCCAGGGCGGAGATCGAGATCTTCGACAAGGTCGCGGGACTGGCCGCCGCCGGGCGCACGGTCATCCTCATCACCCACCGCCTCACCTCGGTGACGCGCGCGGACCGCATCTACGTGTTCGAGGCGGGGAAGGTCGTGGAGCATGGCACCCACGAGAGCCTGATGCGCGTGGGCGGCTCGTACGCGGCGATGTACCGCCTCCAGGCCGCCCAGTACGCCCACGCCGACTGACCCCCTCAGGGGGCGGGTGGCCGGACCGCCGAGCAGCTCTCCTGAAGGCCCCAGCCGAAGTACGGGCCGCACTCCGGCTGAGGTCCCTTGAGGGACGGACGGCGGGCCGGCCGGTGGAAACGGGCCCCTCGACGACGTGCGTGCTGCCGGTCGAGGGCCGGAGGTCAGGCGGGTGGGGTGGGGTGGAAGGAGGTGTCGGCGCGGAACTGGGGGGTGTTGTCGGTCTTGTCCAGGCGCAGCAGCTCGCCGCGGTGGCGGACGAAGCGGCCCGGGTAGTTGAGGGACTCCAGGCGGACCGAGCCCTCGGCCGTGCCGGGCCGGGCGTGGAAGGTGGCGTCGCGCCGGAACAGGGCGGTCCCGTCGTTGGTCTCGAACCGGATCAGGAAGTCGCGATGCCGCAGGTAACGCCCCTCGGGGTCGACGAAGGAGTACGCCTTCGCGTCGTCCAGACCGGGCACGACGCGGAGGGTGACCGGTTCCGTCCCGATCCGGCCCGTGGCCTGGACGTACGTCTCCGGGCGGTTGACCGGCCGGAACACCCTCGACACCCCCGTCGCGAGCAGCCCGCCGCCGCTCCCGGCCGTGGCGCGGGTGAAGGTGAGGGTGCCGAAGCCGAGGTGGTCGTACTTGGAGCCGCCGTAGTCCCCGCCGCCCCCTTCCGGGGCGACGCGCTTGCTGTAAGCCTCGATGTACGGCGCCGCCAGCCCCCGCCGCACGCCGTAGTGGTTGAGGAGCAGCGCCCAGATCGGGTCGGCGGCCCCGCGCCCGGCGGCGGAGATCTCGGTCTGCTGCCGCTGGACGCAGGTCGTGCCCTGTCCCCACTTGTACGTCGTGAACGGCACCGATTCGCCCAGGTTGTACTTGGCCACGTACTCGGCGCCCTTCATGAACCGGTCGTCCGCGTAGCCGTACAGGTCGATGCCCTGGTTCCAGGCCATCTCGCAGAGCACGCCCATCCACCCGACGCCGACGCTGGTGTGTCCCTGGTCGCGGCCGCTCTCCTGCCACTGCCCGAGCCCGCCGGGGTGCAGGAACGGCACCGCGTTCATGATGGAGCCGTTGCCCTTGCCGTGCTTGAAGTAGTCGGCGGCCTGGTCGACCTTGGCGCGGTCGTCGCACAGGACGCCGATGGCGAGCACGGAGGCCATATTGCAGAGGTCCCAGTTGGCCCAGTAGTTGCTGATGCAGGCGCCGTTGTGCTCCTTCAGGAACCGGTCGTTCATCGGGTAGAAGACCGTCAGCATCATCTTCGTGAAGCGCTCGAAGTCGAAGCCGGGGTAGCCGCGCATGATCTCGGCGACGTTGGCGAGCTGCCAGCCCAGGATCCCGGCCGCCAGGTAGCGGTCGGCGTTGCCGGTCACCGCCTTGAGCGCGGCCGACCAGGCGTTGAGGATGTCGCGGGCGGCGTCGCCGTGCGCCTTCTCCCCGCTGATCTTCCAGCGCAGCGCGTTCTGGTAGGCGGCGGCCACGTCGATGGCGAGCTGGACGTGGTTCGCGCCCGTGCCGCCCCTGACCACCGTCGCGAGCGGGCGCGGCTTCCAGGTGCTCCTGGAGCGCCCGTTGGCCGTCAGCTTGTCCCAGCCGGCCTTCCAGGGCTGGGCGCCGGCGTTCACCTGGGCCCGCATCCGGTCGAAGTCGGCCTGCGTGTGCAGCAGGCCGGGGTGCCTGAAGGCCGCCGCGGCCGCGGGCCCGATGGGGAGCGCGGCGGGCAGTACGGCGGCGGCGCCCGCGGTCGCGGCCGCCTTCAGCACGCTCCGGCGGGAGGGCTGCGTGGTCATGTGAATCCTTCCTCAGGGGTCACTCTCGTCACAGGAGACCCCCGGGCCGGGCCCGGATAACACAAATCTCAGACGCGGCTTCGCTGCGGGACCCGCTCCGGGTTCGCCGCCCTGGTGACGTACTGGGGGACGGGGGCGCGGTCGTCGCCGGTGTCGCGGGTCAGGCCGTACCGGACGATGCCCTTGGCCGGGTCGGGCCTGGCCGAGAGGTCGGCCCAGACCTCCTGCCAGGACTTGGGCGCGACGGTGAGGTCGATGTCCGTGCCGCTCTCGTTGTTGTGGAAGGTGACGCGGCCGTCGAGGTAGTAGAACTCGTTCTGCCACATCTGCTGCTGGCCGCGCGGCAGCCGGGCGAAGCCGGTCTCCGGCGAGCCCATCCAGGTGACGCCGGGCGCCTGCTCGTCGTCCATCCGCCGGCCGCCGCCCGACGCGACGTGGAACAGCTTGCCCTTGAGCCCGGTCCAGGTCGCGGGCGGGAAGGGGCCGACGCGGTTGCGGTAGAGGATGCCCCAGCGGACCTGGACGTAGCCGCGGCCGGTGACGGTGACGTAGTCGCCCCTGTGGGTGATCGACGGGGCTCCGCCGTACCTGGAGTATCCGTGCTTGCCGCCGATGGCGACCGTGCCGCCGGGGCGCCGGGGCAGCGGGGCGGGCGGCCGGTTCTTCGGCGGCGCCTGGTCCACGGCGTCGACCGTCAGTCCGTACGGGCTCCGCGCGGGCCTCACCGGACGGCGCGAAGGGGCGGGCGAGGACGACACCACCACCGGTGTGGCCCGCCGGGGCGGCGCGGGCTCGGGCAGGAGGGTCTGGACGACCACCGCTCCCCCGGCGATCAGCGTGACGCCGGCCGCGGTGACCGCGATCGGCTTGGCGGCCAGCGCCGAGCCCGCCGCCGCCTTGCCCTTGGCCAGCAGGCCGCCCTTGACGACCGGCGCGGCGGCCGTACGCGCGATCTCCAGCAGACCGGCGGCGATGCCGGCGGGGACGGCCACCAGGCCGAGCCCGGCCAGCAGCCGCTCGGCCGGCACCAGGTCGGAGACGTGCTCGCCGCAGACCGGGCAGTCGCGCACGTGCCGGGACAGCCGCTTGCGCCACAGGTCGGACGGGGCGCCGTTCCAGGTCTGCGCCACGGCGGCCAGCTCGGGGCAGGGCGGGCGGGCGGCCAGCGCGCGCACCACCGCGCGGGCGGTCTCCAGGCGGCCTTTGGTGCGCTGGACGCGTACGGCGGCGTGCTGCTCGTTCGTCCCCAGCGCGGCGGCCAGCTCGGCCCTGGCCAGCTCGCCGGCCACCTCCATCCACCACAGCGCGAGCACCTCGCGGTCGTCGGCGTCGAGCCAGCGGGTCGCCTCGGCAGCCTCCTTGCGCTGCCCGGACAGGCCGAGCCGGGTGACGGTGAGGGTGGCGAAGTCGGAGGCCGCGTCGGCCAGGCCCATCGCCTCGTCGATGGCGGCGAGCGCGGCGCCCGGCGCCTGCCGCCACTCGCGTACCTGGTTCAGGGCGATGGCGACGAGCCAGGAGCGGAAGCTGCCCGGGTCGCGCAGCCCGGACACGCCGGTCACGACCCTGGCCATCGTCTCCTGAACGACGTCGTCCACGTCCGGGTGGCCGTTCATGGCGCGGCCCACGATGTTGTACACGAGCGGCAGGTGGCTCCTGACCAGTTCGTCGATCGCGTCACGGTCGCCCGCCATGGCGGCGAGCACCGTTTCGACCTCGTACGTCGGCCGCGCGTACATCCAGCACCTCGATCCGGAGCCTCCGCTGCTCCGATCAGGAGACAGGAGTGTCACCGTTCCGATAACACAAAACGCGCATTGTTCCACTTATCGCCTACGAGGTGTCAATGCTCGCGTCAATCTGGCGTACAACTGCCGCTCAGCCCACCGTGGTTCGCAGTGCCTCCGCGTTGGCCGCCAGGAACTCCCCGAACGTCCGGGGCTCGCGACCCGTCAGGTCCCGGACCGCGGTCGTCGTGGCGGCCAGCGAGCCGCCCGCCACCTGCCGGGAGAGCTCGGCCAGGTCGTCGGCGAACCGCGCGGGCAGCCCCTGCGCGCGCACCCCGGCGGCCAGCTCGTCCAGGGACAGCTCGGCGTGCTCGACCCTCCGGCCCAGCGCGGCCGAGAACTCCTGCGCGAGCTCGGCGTAGGTGAGCGCCCGGGGGCCCGTGAGCTCGTACGTCTCACCGAGGCCGCCCGATCCGGCGAGCAGGGCGGCGGCGCAGGCGGCGATGTCATGGCAGTCGATGTACGACACCGGCGTGCCCCCGTAAACGTCGAGGAGCTTGCCGTCTGCGGTGAAGGCCGCCATCCCGGTGATGAAGTTCTGCATGAATCCGCCGGGCCGCAGCATCGACCAGCCGAGCCCCGACGCCTTGAGGTACTCCTCGATCTCCCAGTGCGCGCCCTGGGCCAGGCGGCCGCCCCGCCGGGCGCCCGAGACCGACACCTTCACCACGCTCGACACCCCGGCGGCCCGCGCCGCGTCAATGGCCGCTTTCTGCTGGCGGACCATCGGCTGCTCGCCGTCCACCGGCTGGGCGCCGCCCGCGTTGAGGAAGAGCCGGTCGACGCCCTCCATCGCGGCGGTGAGCGAGCCGGGGTCGTCGAAGTCCCCGATCACGACGTCGCAGCCCAGGGCCCACCCCTTGCCCTCGTCGCGCACGAGCGCCCTGAACGCCACCCCCTTCTCCCCCAGGAACCGCACGAGGTGCGTGCCGATGGATCCGGTGGCTCCGGTAACCAAGATCATGACAAGCCTTCCGTTAAACTGAGGCAACCTCGAATAAGGCTATATCGAGGGAGCCTCGAATTACTAGGGAAGGCCGCATGACCACGACCCGACGGCCCCGCGCCGACGCCCGCCGCAACTACGAGCGCCTGCTCGCCGAGGCCGACGCCGCCTTCAGAGAGCAGGGCGTGGAGTCCAGCCTGGAAGGCATCGCCCGGCGTGCCGGGGTGGCCATCGGCACGCTCTACGGCCACTTCCCCAGCCGCCGCGCCCTGATCGGCGCGCTGCTCAGGGACCGCAACGCGACCCTGTTCGAGCTCGGCGAGCGGCTCCTGACCGCCCCGGCGCCGGACGCTCTCGCCGCCTGGGTCCGCGCGGCCACGGCGCACGCCGCCACCTATCGCGGTCTGGCCGCGTTGATCGCCGGCGGCCTGGACGACGAGGCGTCGGAGCTGCACGCCTCGTGCGTGCGCATGGCCGAGATCGGCGAGCGGATCGTCGCGCGGGGGCGCGAATCGGGCGCCCTGCGCGCCGACGCGACCGGCGCGGACGTGACCGCCCTCACGTCCGCCGCCGCCTGGCTCCACGAACAGGTGTCCCCCGCCGCCGCCGACCGCCACATCACCGTCACCCTGGACGGCCTCGCCGCCTCCCCCTGACGACCGATCTCACGAGTCCATCGGGTCGTGCTGCAGCGCCTTGGGGCGCTCGGCGTCCTCGCCGGGCTCGGGCGCCGAATCGGCGCGCCGGCCGGCGTACAGGCTGGTGAGCGTGACGGTGACCAGGACCCCGACGATGACGCCGAGCGAGGCGAGGGTGGGGATCTCGGGCACCCACGCCCAGATGCCGTGCGCCCAGTGCAGGACCAGCTTGACGCCGATGAAGGCCAGGATGACGGCCAGGCCGTGGTTGAGGTGCCGCAGCTTGGCCAGCGCGTCCCGCAGCACGAAGTACAGCGCCCGCAGGCCCAGCAGCGCGAAGGCGTTGGTGGCGAAGACCAGGAAGGGGTCCTCGGTCACCCCGTAGACGGCGGGCACCGAGTCGACGGCGAAGACGATGTCGGTGGCGAACACCGCCACGGTGGCCAGGGCCAGCGGGGTGATCGCCAGGCGGCCGTGCTCGCGCACCATCAAGCGGAAGCCGCGGTAGTCGGGGGTGACCTGGACGAACCGGCGCAGCAGCCGGACGCTGCGCATGGAGGAGACGTCGACGTGCTGCTCCTCCCCCTTCAGCGCCTCCTTGAGCACCTTGCCCGCGGTGACGATCAGGACCGCCCCGAACAGCAGGAACGCCCACGTGCCGCTCTGCAGCGCCGCCGCACCCAGCGCGATGAAGATCACGCGCAGCACGAGCGCCCCGATGATGCCGTACAGCAGCACCCGCTGGGTGAGCTCGTTCGGCACGGCGAAGGCCGTCAGCAGCAGCATGAACACGAACAGGTTGTCGACCGACAGCGACTTCTCCACCACGTACCCGGTGAAGAACTCCACCGCCACTCCGGTGCCGAAAGAGCCCCACAGGTACGCGCCGAAGCCCAGCGGGAGCACCAGGTAGAACGCGGACCAAGCCAGGGCCTCGCGCATGTGGACCTCGTGCGGGCGCCGGGTCAGCAGGATGTCGATCACCAACAGCAGGACCAGGGCGGCCACAGTGACCGCCCACAGGGTGACGGACGCGATGCTGCCCTGATCGGGCGCAGCCAGAAATGTCCCCGCGGACATGAAACCTCCTCGAACGTGCTCAGCCGTTCGAGGTCTCCTTCACCCGGGGGTAGCGGGCGGCCGTCCGGGGACGCATGGTACGTCCGTACTGACCGGATCGGCACTTGGGAAGTACTCCCCTCGCAGCCCCAGAGTAGGACATATCCCGCCAAGGCTCCACTATGCTGCCTGGATCAGGTGATGGGGACGTCCTTGAACTCCCCGAGCCCCAGCAGGTCGAGGTCCGCCCTCTTCGCCGTCCACGGCACGTTGTCGAACTCCGCGACGAGGAATTGGGATTTGGCCGGGGCGATGTTGTTGACCGAGGTCCAGCTGGAGCAGACGCAAAAACCGTCCTTCTCGATGAAGGGGCGGAGCGTCCTCGGCGCGCCCTTGTAGGTCAGGCCGATGCTCGAGAGATCCTCCGAGTCCCGGCCCAGGATCGTGTACAGGTCCGCGTACGCGCCGTCCTTGGCGTCGTTCCGCACGGTCAGCTCAAGCCGGAGGTCTCCGTCCACGCGGTACAGGTTGTCGATCGTGATGTGGACGGGCACCCGCTGGCCGTCCAGGTTCCGCACGGACGTGTCCTGCTGCGCGAGCGGGGGGACGCCGCCGTCGTACGCCGCCGGGGAGGTTGCGGTGACCGGGGACGCTCCTCCGCCGTGGGCGGCCGTCTCCCAAGGATGCCAGGCCGCGGTGACCGTGGCCCCGGTCACCATGAGCGCGGCCGCGACCGCCACCGGGGCCTTCCAGCGGCCGGTCGCCGGCGCGTCCCGGCGGCGGGCACGCGAGGCGGCCCACGAGTTGCTCACCGTGCGGACCCCGGTGTCCACCGACACCGACTCCCGGCCGAGCAGGCGGTCGAGGAGCTGCTGGGCCGTGGGCCGTCGCGCCGGGTCCTTGTCCAGCGCCTGCTCCACCAGGGGCCTGAGCCGCTCGTCCAGCCCCGTCAGCTCGGGCGCGTAGTGCACCACCCTGAACAGCACCTCGGGCGCGCCGCCCGACCCGAACGGCGGCCGGCCGGTCGCCGCGTACGCCACGACGCCGCCCCAGGCGAACACGTCGCTCGCGGCCGTGATCCGGCCTTCGGTGGCCTGCTCCGGCGACATGTACGCCGGAGTCCCCACGATCCCGGTGGACCGGCTCGCGTCCGGCTCCACGAGCTGCGCGATGCCGAAGTCGATCACTCGCGGGCCGACGGGGCTGAGCAGGATGTTCTGCGGCTTCAGGTCGCGGTGCACGACCCCGGCCTGGTGGATGGCGGTGAGCGCGGTCGCCACGCCGACGGACAGGGCCTCCAGGTCGGCCCCGGCCATCGGACCGCGTTTCCTGATGGCGGTGGCCAGATCGGGGCCGTCCACGTACTCGGTGACGATGTACGCGCTCTCGCCGTCGATGCCCGCGTCCAGCACCGGCGCCGTGCAGAAGCGGGCCACGCTGCGCGCCGCCTCGACCTCCCTGGTGAACCGACGGCGGAAGCCCGCGTCGCCGGCCGGTCCCTCGCGCAGCCTCTTCAGCGCGACGAGCCGGGATCCCTGGTCCCGGGCCAGGTAGACGACCCCCATACCGCCCTGGCCCAAGGGGCGGATGATGGTGTATGGGCCTATTTGCTGGGGTTCAGGGCTCACCTGAGGATTGTGATCGTCGATGCATGACGTTTGATAGCAGATCACTTGAAAGGCCGCCGAGACCACGCAGCGTCCATGATTCAGGACACGCCGTACACTTTCCTCTTGCCATGACGGGCGCTTTGCGTGATGCTTTCAGATCTCTTGAGCGAACCGGCCCAAAGCTCCCAGAGAGGTAGTTCATCCCCGTGACCCACGGCCCATGGGCCCAGCAGCCCGCAGAACCCTTGCTGTCGATGTCCGTAGAACCGCTGCTGACCAGGGACTACGACGCGGACCCCGCCTTCGTCCACGAACGCCTGCGCAAGAGGTACGGCCCGGTCGCCCCGGTCGACGTCCTCGGCGTGCCGGTCTGGTTCGTCCTCGGCTACGAGGAGGTGCTCCGCGTCCTGCAGAACTCGGGCGGCATCTGGACCAAGAGCGTGGACAGATGGCGGATGAACGTCGAGGGCCGGATCCCCGCGGACTGGCCGCTGCTGCCCGTCTTCCAGATCAACAACTCGGCCTTCTCCGAGGGCGCCGCGCAGCGCCGGTTCCGCAACGCGTGGACGCAGGCGCTGGCGCCGTTCCAGGACCACACCCAGCCGCAGTCCCAGCTGCTCGAACAGGCCGTCGTGCAGTACGCCGACGACCTCATCGGTGTGCTGGCCGAGGGCGGCTCCACGGGGTGGGCCGACCTGGCCGCCCAGTACGCCCGGCCGCTCCCGCTCATGGTCGCCAACCGCATGCTCGGCTTCTCCGCGGCACGCGGCGAAGAGGTCGTGATGGACATCTGGCGGATGATCGACGCCGGGCCCGACGCGGCCGCGGCGTTCGAGCGGCTGTACGCGGCCATGACGGAGCTCGCGGCCACCAAGCGGGAGCGGCCCGGCGAGGACCTGCCCTCCTACATGATCGCGGCCGCTCCGGACCTCACGCTGGACGAGCTGGCCCGCGAGCTGCTCATGCTTCCCGGCCTGCTCGACTTCACCGCCAGCCTCGTCTGCAACGTCGTCGTCGAGGTCGTCTCCAACCGGGACGTACGGGCGAGCCTGTCGGTGGGCGCGATCGACGAGACGGTCAACCGGGTCGCGCTGCTCAACCCGCCGATGGCCAACCTGACCTTCCGCTTCCCCAAGACCGACGTGAAGATGGGCCACTACACGATCGCCGCCGGCGACCCGGTGATGCTCTCCGTCGCGGGCGCCCACGCCGATCCGCGCTTCGCCGGGGCACTCGACCACGAGGCGATCCGCAGCACCCGCGCGCACCTGGCGTGGGGCGCGGGGCCGCACAGCTGCCTGGGGCACCGGCTGGCGACCCAGATGACGACGATCGCCGTACGCCGGCTGTTCAGCCGGCTCACCAAGATCAAGCTCGCGCTCCCGGCCGACCAGCTGCCCTGGCGCCCCTCCCCCTTCATGCGCGCCCTGCGGTCCCTGCCGGTCCAGTTCGAGCTGGCCGAGGGCTACGTACCGGCGGGCGAGCGCGCCGCCGACGGCGCCGACGCGCCCGCGGCTCAGCCGTCCGCGGCGGGCGAGGCCCAGGCGGACTCGTCCCGGTCCGGCGGGTTGTGGGGCTTCCTGCGCGGCCTGCGCCTCAAGCGCTGATCGGCCGGGTCCGCCTCGGCGTCAGGCCGGGTCCTTGATCTCGCAGATCACGGTCCCGGCCGCCACCGTGGCCCCGACCTGGGCGGACATCCCGACGATGGTCCCGGCCTTGTGGGCGGTGAGCGGCTGCTCCATCTTCATGGCCTCCAGCACCACGATGGTGGCCCCGGCGACCACGTCGTCGCCGTCGGCGGCCATCACCTTGACGATGGTGCCCTGCATCGGGCTGACCAGGGCGTTCCCACCGGCGGCGGCCTTGGCCGCGCCTCTCTTCTCGCGCCGGGGGGCGGCCTTGGCGGCCGCGCGCGGCTTCGCGGTGCCGGCGGGGAGGACGACCTCCAGGCGCTTGCCCGCCACCTCGACGGTGATCCGCTCGCGCTCACCCTGCTCCGGGGCCTCGCCGGGCACACCGTCGTAGGGGGCGATCAGGTTGTCGAACTCGGTCTCGATCCAGCGGGTGTGCACGGTGAAGGGCTCTGCGGTGAACGCCTCCTCCGCCACGACGGCCCGGTGGAACGGCAGCACGGTCGGCATGCCGTCGATCCCGAACTCCGCCAGCGCCCGGCCGGCCCGCTGGAGGGCCTGCTCGCGGGTGGCCCCGGTGACGACCAGCTTGGCGATCAGCGAGTCGAAGGCGCCCGGCACGGTCTCGCCCTGCTCGTACCCGGCGTCGAGGCGGACGCCAGGGCCGGAGGGGGCCCGCCAGCCGGTGATGGTGCCGGGGGCGGGCAGGAAGTTGCGTCCGGCGTCCTCGGCGTTGATCCGGAACTCGATCGAGTGGCCGCGCGGCTCGGGATCGTCGTAGCCGAGCTCCTCCCCCGCCGCGATCCGGAACATCTCGCGCACCAGGTCGATGCCGGTGACCTCCTCGGTGACCGGGTGCTCCACCTGAAGGCGGGTGTTGACCTCCAGGAAGGAGATCGTGCCGTCCTGGCCGACGAGGAACTCGCACGTCCCGGCGCCGACGTAGCCGGCCTCGCGCAGGATCGCCTTGGAGCTCCGGCGCAGCAGGGCCTCCTGCTCGCCGGTGAGGAACGGGGCGGGCGCCTCCTCGACGAGCTTCTGGTGGCGGCGCTGCAGCGAGCAGTCGCGGGTGGAGACCACGACCACGTTGCCGTACGCGTCGGCCAGGCACTGGGTCTCCACGTGGCGGGGCCGGTCCAGGTAGCGCTCCACGAAGCACTCGCCCCGCCCGAACGCGGTCACGGCCTCGCGCACGGCGCTGTCGTACAGGTCGGGGATCTCCTCGGCGGTGCGCGCCACCTTCAGCCCCCGCCCGCCACCGCCGAACGCGGCCTTGATCGCGATGGGCAGGCCGTGCTCCGCCGCGAACGCCAGCACCTCCTCCACCCCGGCGACGGGGTCCGGTGTCCCGGCCACCAGGGGCGCGCCGACCTTCTGGGCGATGTGCCGGGCCTGCACCTTGTCGCCGAGCGCGGTGATCGCCGCGGGCGGCGGCCCGATCCACACCAGCCCGGCGTCGATGACCGCCTCGGCGAAGCCGGAGTTCTCGGCCAGGAAGCCGTACCCGGGGTGCACCGCGTCGGCGCCCGACCGCGCGGCCACCTCGATGATCTTCTCGATCGACAGGTACGTCTCCCCCGGCGTGGCGCCGCCCAGCGCGTACGCCTCGTCGGCCATCCGGACGAAGAGCGCGTCGCGGTCCTGGTCGGCGTAGACCGCCACGCAGGCGATCCCGGCGTCGCGGCAGGCCCGGACGATCCGGACGGCGATCTCGCCGCGGTTGGCGACGAGCACCTTGCGCAAGGTCGTGCTCACAGGGATCCTCCAAGACTCCAGCTCGACTCCCGCCATCCGCGGGGGCCGGTCACCAACGGGCGGCGCAGCACACGGCGGCGCGCAGACGAGCCACCGACGGGCGGCTCGGAAACGTCGTCATCTGCGAGAGCGCGCAGCGCCACGACGAGCGCGGCCAGCTCTTCCGGCGAGGGGTCGCCCTTAATTACGTTCATAGCGGGATGTTCCCGTGCTTCTTGGGCGGCAGGGCGTCGCGCTTGCCGCGCAGCAGCCGCAGCGCGCGGGTGACCTCGCGCCGGGTCTCGCTCGGCGCGATCACCGCGTCCACGTAGCCGCGCTCGGCCGCCAGGTAGGGGGTGGCGAGGGTGTCCTCGTACTCGCGCACCAGCTCGGCCCGGAGCGCGTCGGGGTCGTCGGCGGCGGCCAGCCGCTTGCGGTGCAGGATGTTGACCGCGCCCTGGGCGCCCATCACCGCGATCTGCGCGGTGGACCAGGCCAGATTCACGTCCGCGCCCAGGTGCTTGGAGCCCATCACGTCGTACGCCCCGCCGTACGCCTTGCGGGTGATCACCGTGACCAGCGGAACCGTGGCCTCGCCGTAGGCGTACAGGAGCTTGGCGCCGCGCCGGATGATGCCGTTCCACTCCTGCTCGGTGCCGGGCAGGAAGCCAGGCACGTCCACGAGCGTGAGCACCGGGACGCTGAACGCGTCGCAGGTGCGGACGAACCGGGCGGCCTTCTCGGAGGCGTCGATGTCGAGCGTGCCCGCCAGCCGCATCGGCTGGTTGGCCACCACGCCCACCGACCGGCCCTCCACGCGCCCGAAGCCGACCACGATGTTCGGCGCGAACAGCGGCTGCACCTCCAGGAACTCGCCGTCGTCCAGCAGGGCCGCGATGACCTCGTGCATGTCGTACGGCTGGTTCGGCGAGTCCGGCACCAGCGCGTCCAGCGCCAGGTCGTCGGCGCCGACCTCCAGATCGGCCTCGAACTCGGGGTGCGGCGCGTCGTCCAGGTTGTTCTGCGGCAGGTACGACAGCAGCGCCCGGGCGTAGTCGAGCGCGTCGTCCTCGTCATGGGCCAGGTAGTGGGCGATGCCGCTGCGGCTGTTGTGCACCCGGCCGCCGCCCAGCTCCTCGAAGGTGACATCCTCACCGGTGACGGTCTTGATCACGTCGGGTCCCGTGACGAACATGTGGGACTTCTCGTCCACCATGATCGTGAAATCGGTGAGGGCCGGCGAGTAGACGTGGCCGCCCGCGCACGCGCCCATGATCAGGGAGATCTGCGGGATCACGCCGGAGGCCCGGATGTTGCGGCGGAAGATCTCGCCGTAGAGGCCGAGCGAGACCACGCCCTCCTGGATCCGCGCCCCGGCGCCCTCGTTGATGCCGATGATCGGCACGCCGTTCTTCATGGCCAGGTCCATGACCTTGCAGATCTTCTGCCCGTACACCTCCCCCAGGCTTCCGCCGGACACCGTGAAATCCTGCGAGAAGACGCACACCTGGCGACCGTCGACCGTCCCGTAACCGGTCACCACGCCGTCGCCGTACACCAGCCCGCCGCGGGCCAGCGCGTCCAGCTCGACGAAAGAGCCCGCGTCCAGCAGCCGCTCGATCCGCTCCCTGGCGGTCAGCCTGCCCTTCGCGTGCTGCTTGGCCGCCGCCCGGGCCTCGCCCACGTGGACTGCCTCGTCCAACCGCTCCTTGAGGCGGGCCAGGCTACCCGCTGTGCCCTGCGCTGACATGCACCACCGCCAATAAGACTCAGTTTCATATTGACGATACTCAGTTTCGATAGCTTGGATACCCCTAACTTTCGAGAGAATGACCACATGTCGAAACCGCCCATCAGCCAGCGCCTCGCCGAAGCCGCCGTGGCGCTGTTCGACGAGCGCGGCTACGACGAGACCACCGTCGACGACATCGCCGCGCGAGCAGGCGTGAGCCGCAGCACGTTCTTCCGCTACTACCGCTCCAAGGAAGACGCGATCTTCCCCGACCACGACACCCTGCTGGAGAGGATCGCCGCGCGGCTGCGGGCCTCGACCGCGGACACCGCGATCGTCGCCATCACCGACGCGGTGCGCATCGTGCTCGCCCACTACGTGGACGACGCGGAGGTGTCGCTGCGCCGATATCGCCTGGTCCGCCGCGTGCCGGCGCTACGCGACAGGGAGATCGCCAGCGTGGCCCGCTACCAGCGGCTGTTCCGCGAGTTCGTCGGCGAGTGGCTGGGCGACTCCCCCGACGCCGGCCTGCGCGCCGAGCTCATGGCCGCCTCCGTGGTGGCCGCGCACAACCAGGTGCTGCGGGGATGGCTGCGCGCGGGCGGCACGTACGACCCCTCAGGCCCCCTCGACCACGCGCTCCGGTACGTGATCGCCACCTTCCGCCACCTGGAGCAGCCGCAGGACAAGGGCGACCAGATCGTCGTCGCCACCTTCAGCCGCGCGGCCTCGCCCCAGGACGTCATGGCCGTCATCCAGCAGCACCTGGAGTCGTCCACGTAGAGAACGCAACCCCTGACAACCCCCTCTTTTCGAAGGGGCTCAGCGGGCGAGGCCCGCGTCGCGGGCGCGGATGATGGCCTCGGTGCGGTCGGCCACGTGCAGCTTGGCGAAGATGTTGGACACGTTGTTGCGCACGGTCTTGGGCGACAGGAACAGCTCCGAGGCGATCTGCGGATTCGACCGGCCGGCCGCGATCAGCGTGAGGATCTCCAGCTCGCGCGGCGTGAGCTGCGGGAACGCCGAATCCTCGGTGGGCGGCGCGGTGAAGAACTCGGTCACCCGCCGGGCGATCGACGGCCCGAAGATGGCCTCGCCGTGGGCGACGGCCTGGATGGCGCGGACGATCTCGGCCTGGTTCGCGCCTTTGAGCAGGTAGCCGCGGGCTCCGGCGCGCATCGCCGCGAACAGGGTGGCGTCCTGCTCCGACATGGTCAGCATGACCACCCCGATGTGCGGGCTGTCGGCGACGACCCGGCGGGTGGCCTCGATGCCGTCCAGCTCCGGCATGCTGACGTCCATGACCACGATGTCCGGCTGCAGGTCGGCGGCCAGCGCGACGGCCTGCCGGCCGTCCGCGGCGGTGCCCACGACGTCGATGCCGGGCAGGGAGGCCAGCAGCGCCGCCAGCCCGTCGCGGTAGACCGGATGGTCGTCGGCGAGCAGCACTCGGATCGTCTCATCGGACACCGGCCACCTCCGTGGTCTGTTCGAGGGGAAGTCGCGCGCGGACGAGCGTCCCGCCGCCGGGCGGGCAGGTGACCTGGCACTCCCCGCCGAGCTCGGCCGCCCGCTCGCGCAGGGACAACATACCGACCCCGGCCTCGACGTCGTGGCCGATGCCGCGGCCGTCGTCGCGTACCGTGATCTCCAGGGTTCGCCCGCGCACACCGAGCATGATCTCGCACTGCGTCGCCGCGGCGTGCCGCACCACGTTGGCCAGCGCCTCCGACACGATCCGGTACGCGGCCACCTCCACCGCGGCGGGCAGCGAGCCGAGCGCGTCGTCGCCGGTCACGGCGATCTGCAGGCCGCCGGAGCGGACCCGGTCGGCCTGCTGCTCCACGGCGCGGAGCACGCCGAGCTCGTCGAGCGCCGGCGGGCGCAGGTCGTGCACCAGGCGGCGGACGTCGGCCAGCACGACGGAGACCTCGGCCGCGGTCTGCTCCAGGATGCGGTCGGACTCGGCGGGCGCGGTGGCGGCCAGGTTGCGGGCGGTCTCGATGCGCAGCGCGACGGCGCCGAGGCTGGGGCCGAGGCCGTCGTGCAGGTCGCGCCGGATCCGGCGGCGCTCCTCCTCGCGCGCGGTCACGAGCCTGGCGCGGATGCGCTGCAGGTCGGCGCTGAGCTCGCTGGCCCGCGCCGCCTGGGCGGCCTGCCGGACGAGGTCGCCGAGCAGCCGCTGGTCGCGCTCGGTCAGGTCGGCCCGGCACAGGACCAGCCGGCCCACGGCCTCGTCGCGGTAGGCGACCGGCAGCGACAGCTGCGGCCCGTCCGGGACACCGTGCTCGACCACGGTGCGCACGCCGCCCGGCCGCTCGATCTCCACCCGTACGTACGGCAGCCGGAACGCCTCCGACACCGTGTGGGCCAGCGCGGCGAGCTGCGCGTCGGGCTCGGTGGTGACCTCGAGCCGCTCGGCGAGCGTCGAGACCATCGCGTACGGGTCGTCGCGCGCCCCGCGCACCAGCCGCCGCGCCGCCCGCCACAACCACGTCCGCAGCGGCGCGTAGGCCACCGAGACGATCGCGATCGCGGCCAGCGCGGAGTCGCGCTCGCCCAGCACGCTGCCCGCGACGGTGAACACGGCCACGTCGATCGCCACTACCAGGACCGCGAGCATCCCGTACAGGAAGGTCGCCGGCAGCAGCCGGTCGATGTCGTACAGGCGGTATTCGGTCACCGCGATCAGCACCGCGGCGGAGGTGAGCGCGATCCCGACGCACAGGAGCACCGACGACAGCTGCTCCAGGGGCACCAGGAGCACGAACATGTCGGCCAGCGCGGCCCAGGTCAGCCAGCGGATCTGGGCGCGCCGCTCCGCGTCCGCCCGCCGGTAGCGGTGCACCATGACCGCGCAGGGGATGATCAGGCTCACCGCCGCCCCTGCTCGGGCGAGGCCGAGCAGGACCGCCCACGTCTCGTAGGACAGCTCCAGGCTGACGGCGTCGAGGCCGAGCCGCAGGATCTCCGGGGGCAGCGGGGCGTTCTCGAACCGCATCATCGCGGACGCCGGCACGAACAGCCACACCAGCGGCAGGTAGCCGGCCAGCCCCAGACCGGCGATCGACAGCCGCCGCCAGCCCTTGGCGGCGGGCAGCCGCCCGTCGGGGAAGAGCAGGATCAGCAGCGGCAGCCCGACCAGCAGCGCCGCGCCGAACCGGGCGTAGAACCAGTAGGCCGGCGCGGCCGCGAAACCCCCGGGCGAGGTGTAGATCGCGTACACCGACCAGGCGCCGGAGAAGCCGTTCAGCGCCCAGTGCACGCCCGACAGGGTCAGCACCCAGGCGACGGGATGCCGGGGCAGCCGCCGCAGCAGCAGCGCGCCGGGCACCGCCTGGGCCAGGCCCGACACCGCGGCCGGCCAGCTCACGGCTTCGAGGCCCGCGCCGGGCGGCAACGAGATCCCGGAATTGCGGACGTCCAGCAGCACCGTGCCGACCGTGAGCACGACCGCGAGCGCCGCCGGGATCGCGGACAGGCGGCTGGCTTTTGTCACCTGAGCATTGTCGCCGGATATGTGTCCCGTTGTCCCGGGACAGCCTGTCCCGGGACGCGGCGGGGCGCCTCGGGACCGGATCAGGGACGGGCGGCTCTGCCGGCCCGGGACAGCGGGCGGACATCGTTGGGGCATCGCAACAAACCGGAAGGAACCCCATGGACTCCCACATCCGCAACGAGCCCGCCCGGGCCCGTACGGACACCCAAGTGCTCAACTCCACCCCCGACACCGGCGCCGCGCCGGCGGTGAGCGAGAGCGCCGTCCGCCGCGCCGGGATCGGGCTGATGGTCGGCTCGCTGACCTGGGCGACGGCCATCTACATCCACGGCACGCAAGGCGTCGGCGTGGGCGAGCGGATCATCGACCTGACCGGGCTGGTGTTCCAGCTCGGCATCTTCTGCCTGCTCTGGGTGCAGATGAAGACGCGGGCGATCGGCACCTCGCGGGGCGCCGCGGTGGCGCTCAAGCTCGAGGCCGCGGTGCTCGGCCTCGCCGGCGTCTGGTCGCTGCTGCACGGCGTCCTGCCGGACGGCGTCAAGGACGAGACCTGGCTGGCCTTCCTCGACATCTGCTGGCCGCTGTCGATGCTGGGCATGGCCGCGATCAGCGTCAAGCTCGCCTTCACGGCGCGGTGGCGCGGGGTGCTGCGCTGGTGGCCGCTCATCGCGGAGAGCTGGGCGGTCGTGACCGTCCCCTGCTACCTGCTGGTCGGCGAGCAGCTGGCCCGCTGGGTCGGCGGCACCCACCTGGTCATCGGGTACGCCGCGCTCGGCCTGCTGATGGCCCTGCGGCCCGCGGCCACCCTCTTCTCCAGATCCGCCTGACTTCTCCAGATCCGCCTGAGCGAACCGGACGTGCTGTGGAATTTCAAGTTCTGGGACCTCTCGAGGTCCGTGCCGACGACGGGGAGCCCGTCGGCCTGGGCGGGGCCCGCCCGCGCGCGGTGCTGGCCCGGCTCCTCATCGCACGCGGGGTCGTGGTCTCCACCGACACCCTGATCCATGACATGTACGGGGACACGCCGCCGCCCAGCGCGCTGTCGTCGCTGCACTCGTACGTGTCGAACCTGCGCCGGGCGATCGAGCCGGACCGCGGCCCGTGGGCCAAGCCCAAGGTGCTGATCGGCCGGCCTCCCGGCTACCTGCTGGCCGCCGATGACGTGGACGCGTCGCGGTTCGAGGAGCTGGTGGGCCGGTCGGAGTTCCAGTCGCCTGGGGAGGCGCTGACCTGCCTGGACGCCGCGTTCGGGCTGTGGCGGGGCATGCCGTACGGGGAGTTCGGGGACGAGACCTGGGCCCTCACCGAGGTGAGCCGGCTGCGCGAGCTGCGGCTGGTCGCGCTCGAGCGGCGCGCCCGGGCGCTGCTCGACCTGGGCCGCCCGCAGGCCGTGATCACGGACCTGGAGGCGGAGACGGCCGAGAACCCGCTGCGCGAGCGGCTGTGGTGCCTGCTCGCCCTGTCCCTGTACCGCACCGGGCGGCAGGCGGAGGCGCTGGCCGTACTGCGCCGCGCGGCCCGGCAGCTGGCCGACCAGCTCGGCCTCGACCCCGGCCCCGAGCTGCGCTCCCTCGAACAGGACATCCTCCGCCAGGCCGACTCCCTGGAGCCGGCCGCCCCGGCCACCCTGGTCGTGCCTCCCCAGCCCCGACCGGCTCGCCGGGACGACCGGCTCGCCGAGCTGATGGCGCTGCCCGAGCGGGCCGCCCGCGCCGGCCTGCGGCTGGCGGCGGTGAGCGGCGAGGCGGGGATCGGCAAGACGTTCCTGCTGGAGGAGTTCGGCGAGCACTGCTCGGCCGCGCTCGGGCAGCTCGTGCTCTGGGGGCGCTGCCACGACGCCGAAGGGTTGCCGCCGCTGTGGCCGTGGGTCCAGGTGCTGCGGACGCTCGAACAGCACTGCCCGCCCGGCGACCGGCAGACCCTGGCCGGCCTGCTCGACGCGGACCGCCCGGCCGACGCGCACTCCGTCGCGCGGTGGCTGGCCGCGGCCGCGCGCGTCCGGCCGCTGGTGATCGTCCTGGACGACCTGCAGCGGGCCGACTCCGCGTCGCTGGACCTGCTCAGGGACCTGGTCCTGCGGCTGGACGGCGCCGCCGTCACGCTGGTCGCCGCGTTCCGCCCGGGTTTCGACGACCCGCTGAGCCGGCTGGCCCGCTACGACCTCGTCCGCCTGCGCGTCCGCGGCCTGGCGCCGGAGGCCGTACGGTCCATGGCGGCCGGCCTGGGCGTTGAGCTCGACGCCGAGGCCGCGGCGCGGCTGGCCGACCGGACCGGCGGCAACCCCTTCTTCGTGCGGGAATGCCTCCGGCTGCGGGCCGGCGGACACGCCGTGGACGCCGTCCCGGAGACGGTCGCCGGGCTGGTGCGGTCGCAGCTCGACGCCGAGGTCGCGGACGTGCTGGCGGTCGCGGCGGTGCTCGGCAGGGAGTTCGACCCGGCGATCGTGACGCAGGTCGCAGGCCCCGAGGCGGCCGACCTGCTGGACCGCGCAACCCGCGCGGGCCTGCTCTCCCCCAGCGCCACCCCCGACCTGACGACCCACACGGGCCTGCTCTCCCCCACCGCCGACCTGACGGCCCGCACGGGACTACCCGTCCCCAACGCCGCCCTCGACCTCGCCACCGACGTGGGGTTGCCCGGCGCGCAGGATGCGCCTGGTCGGGCCGCCGGCGCGGGGTTGCCCGTCGGGGGCGGGCGCGCGTTTCGCGTGGAGCCGGCCGTCGCCGGGGGTGGGCGGCTGGTGTTCGTGCACGATCTGGTGCGGGAGGCGCTGGCCGGGGGCCTGCCGCCCCGGCGCAGGGCCGCCGTCCACCGCGACCTGGCCGCCGCCCTGGCCGCCCGCCCGTCGGCCGACGTGGCCGCCATCGCCTGGCACGCCGTCCAGGCGGGCTCGCACGGCGAGGCCGTCCGCTGGGCCGTGGCCGCCGCGGAGCAGGCCGGCCTGCGCCTGGCGTACGCGGAGGCGGCCGGGTGGTGGGGCCATGCGGTGGCCGCCCACGACGCCTCGGGCGGCGACCCCGCCCAGCACGTGGAGCTGCTGCTCCACCACGTCCAGGCCCTGGAGGCGACCGGTGACCGGGACGCCGCCCGCCGCGCCGGAGCCGCCGCCCTGCGCGCCGCCGACCGCGCCGACGCGGGCGCCGGGCTGGTGGTACGCGCCCTCACCGCGCTCGGCAAGCCGTCGCTGTCGCTGCTGCGCGACCCGTACCAAGCGAACCGGCCCCTGACGGACCGGCACCTCGCGGACCGGCCACTCGCGGACCGGCACCTGGCGGGCCTGCCCGTGGCGGACCGGCACCCGGCAGCCCAGTACCACGCGGGCCAGCACCCGGCGGACGACCCCCGCCCGCTCACCCGCACCCGCACCGGCACCTGCGACGACCGCCGTCTCACCATCCCCCGGCCCCGGGCCCTCACCGGATTGACGGACCTCACCGGCGAGTTACACGACCTGGCGGAGCACACCGACAACCCTCAGGTCGAGCTGCTCGCCGGCATGGTGGACGCCTGCGGCCGCCTGGAGGCGTTCGACGTGGCCGGCGCCGACCGGGCCGCCGCCCGCTGCGACGCCCTCCTGGAACTCCACCCGCTGCCCTGGCCCCGCTTCCAGCACACCCTCTGGCACGCCAACCGGCTCACCCTCGACGGCCGCTTCGACGAGGCCGACCGCCTCTACGACGACGCCGACGACCAGGCCCGCCGCCTCAACCTCTGGCACGCCCGCCAGACCGTCGCCACCGGCCGCTTCGCGCTCAGCTACCACTGCGGCGCCATCGCCGACGCCGCGCCGCTCATCGCCGCCGTCCGCGGCGTCCATCCCACCCTGCACCACGACGCCACCACCCTGAACCTGTGCGCCCAGGGCCACCTCGACCACGCGCGGCGCCTCAACGGCGGCCCCCGTCAAGCCCCTCCCCGGGACTGGTCCTGGCTGTCGGCCACCTGCCTGCGCGCCGCCGCCGTCGCCGCGCTCGGCCGCACCCACGAATGCCGTAGCGCCTACACCGCCCTGCTCCCCTACAGCGGCCGCATCTCCGCCCTATCAGCCGTGCTCTGCCTGGGCCCCGTCGACTGGTACCTCGCCCTGCTCGCCTCCGCCACCGGCCATCACGACGCCGCCACCGCCCACCTCACCGCCCTCGAACAGCAGGCCGACGCCGCCGGCCTGCACTGGTGGCGCGACCGCGCCGCCGCCACCGGCGTCCGCCGGCCTCTCCAGGTCGCCACCAGAGCGTGATCACGTCCTGGACAGCGGTTGGCTGAGCAGGCGGCGCCCCTCGTCCTGGAACCCGCGCTTGCCGTAGAAGGCGAAGAGATGGCTCACGTCGTTGCCGTTGGGGGCGATCACGATCTCCAGGAGGGAACATCCCAGCTCCGCGGCCCAGCTGCGGCTGTCCTCGATCAGCCGGTTCGCCTCGCCGCGCCTGCGCGCCTCCGGAGTGACGTAGAGGTCTTCGAGCTCGGCGATCAGGCCGGACTCGAGCCCGAACGAGGTCGTGGTGATCGCGAACGCGATGATCCGGCCGTGCTCCTCGCTCACCGCGACCCGGGCCGCGGGCGAGGTGATCAAGGTGGTGAGGTTGACGCTGAGGTCGCCTTCCGGCGTGGTGAAGCCGTCCTCCTCGTAGAAGGCGACGGCGAGGGCGAGCAGGGCGGGCAGATCGGCTTCACGGGCCGTACGGATCGACATGAGGGCCATGATCTCGGCCGATCAGCGGCCTCCGCCAACCGATTTCGTCGTCAGGGCTTCATCAGCCTGCGGGCGATCACCCGCAGGGCGAGGACCTCGTCGGCGCCCTCGAAGATGGACAGCACGCGCGCGTCCACGAACAGCCGGGAGATGCCGTACTCCTCCGCGTACCCGTAGCCGCCGTGCAGCTGCTGGGCCTCCCTGGTGACCCATTCGGCCGCCCGGCAGGCGAGCTGCTTCACCTGCGCGGCCTCCAGCTGGCCGTCGCCGGCCGTCACGGCCCGGGCCGCCGCGAACGTGAAGGCCCGGCACGCGGCGATCGACCCGGCCATCCTGGCGATCTTGGCGCGGGTCAGCTGGTAGTCCGCGAGCGGCCGGCCGAAGACCGGCCGCTGCCGCGTATAGTCCACGGCCAGCTCCAGCGCCGACTGCATGACCCCGACGGCTCTGGCGGCGGTCTGCAGCCGCGCGTTGGCGAACGCCTGCATCTGCAGGTAGAACCCGCGCCCGAGACCGCCCTCCCCGCCGATCAGGTCGGCCGCGGGGACGCGCCAGCCGTCGAAGCGCACCTCGAACGAGTGCATGCCCCGATAGCCGAGCGTACGGATGGCACGTCCCTCGACGGACCCGCCGCCCTCCTGGGTGAGGCGCCATTCGTGACCGGTGAAGGAGGGTTTGTCCACCACGAAGAGCGAAAGGCCCCGGTGCCCGGCCGGGTCGGTGCGGGCCAGGACGAGGAGGTAGTGGGCCCGGCCGGCGAAGGTGCACCAGGTCTTGACGCCGTTCAGCACCCATTGGTCGCCGTCGCGGGTCGCGCTCGTGGTGATCCGGGCGACGTCGGAGCCGAAGTCGGGCTCGGTGACCGCCACGGCGCACAGCCGCTCCCCCGAGGCGATCATCGGCAGCCAGCGCCGTTTCTGCTCCTCGGTGCCGCCGCGGGCGATCGCGGTGGCGATGATCTCGGGACGCGTGATGAGCGAGCCGGCGGCGCCCAGCGAGGCCCGGGACAGTTCCTCGGTCACGACCACCATGGCGGCCAGTTCGTCGCCCTCGGCGCCGCCGCCGTACTCGGCCGGGATCGACAGCCCGAAGCAGCCCATGCCGGCGAGCCCGTCGATGATGTCGGCGGGGATGTCCTCGTCGTCGCGGTGGATCCGGTCGGCGACGGGGACGACGCGGTCGGCGGCGAACTCGCGGAAGGCGGCGCGGACCAGCTGCAGCTCGGCGGACAGGTGCCGGGGCCCCGCCTCGCGGGTGGCCAGCACGCGTTCGGCGACGCGCTCCAGGAACGCCGGGTCGCGTCCCGCGGCGACGTGGGCGGCGACGCCGTCCAGGGCCGCCCCGTCCACGCCCCACAGCGACTCCCTGCCGGTCAGGCGACCGGCCAGATCGGCGGCGACGTCGGCGGCATAAAGCAGCGCCAGGTCCGCGCCGTGGCCCGGGCGGGGGTCCGCGACGTGGTCGAGGAGTGCTCCGGCCGCCGCGACCGCCGCCGACATCGACGCCACGTCGTAGGCCACGGCCTGGTCCCGGTCCGCGGAGGCGACGTGGGCGGCGGCCCTGCCGACGACGCCCCGCAGCGCCTCCACGACGGCACGCGCGCGGCCGGGCTCGGTCATCTCACGCACGGCCGGCGCCTTCCCCGAACTCGATCGCCAAGGTGCTGTGGGGCTCCTCGTCCTGGCCGAACACGCCCAGCGTGGCCGCGTCGATCCGCCGCAGCAGCGCCGGCCGGCCGCAGAACAGGGGCTTGCGGTTCCGGTGCCGCATCCGCGCCACGGGCGCGTCACGCCCCTCCAGGCGCAGGACCTCCGCCAGGGCGAGCGTCATCAGGGGCCCGTGCACCACCAGGCCGGGGTAGCCCTCGACGCGGGTGGCGTACGGCCAGTCGTAGTGGATCCGGTGAGGGTTGGACGTCGCCGCGCTGAACCGCATCAGCAGCGTCGGGTCCGTGGCGAACCGCCAGGAACCCTCCCCCGCCCGGGCGAAAGGCGCGCCGACGGGCGCCAGGGCCGCCGCGGGCCCGGCCGGAGCGGCCTCGTCCGGGACGGCACCGGCCTCCCGGTAGATGAGGTTCTGCCGTTCCTCGACGGCGAGCCGGTCGTGCTCGTCGTACAGCCGGATGGCGACGACCACGACGACCAGCCGGCCCGAGCGCCCCGGCTTCTCGGTGACCGACTCGACACGCGCCTCGCGGCGTACCGTGCTCCCCACCGCGAGCGGGGCGTGGAAGGCGACCTCGCCGCCCGCGAACATCCGCCGCGGCAGCTCCACCGGGGGCAGGAACGACCCGCGCGCCGGATGGCCGTCCGCGCCGAGCACGGACGAGACGGGCCAGCGGGCCAGGGCGAGCCAGTGCCACAGCGGCGGCAGCGCGTCTCCCGGGCCGACCGCGGGCGTGCCGTCGTCGAACAGCGCCGACAGCGCGGCGACCGGGCCGGGTTCCACCGTCTCCCGGGTGGTGAGGGTGTGCGGTTCCCAGCTCACGTGGACCTTCCCCGTGTCGTCCGGATGACGCCGTTCTTCCGCAGCTCCGCCAGTTCCGCAGCGGACAGGCCGAGCTCGGCCCGCAGCACCTCCTCGGTGTGCCCGCCGACCTCCGGCGACGCCTCAGGAGGGGCCTGCTCGCCGTCCATCACCAGCGGCGAGCCCGGCGCCCAGTGCTCGCCGACCCCGGGCTGGGCGACCTTGCCCATCAGCGGGTTCCCGGGCAGCGTCGCGGCCAGCTCCGTGAAACTCCGGTACGTCGACCACAGCACGCGGGTGGCCCGCAGCGCCTCTTCCGCTTCGGCGAGCGTACGGGTCTCGAACCAGCTCGCGATCAGGTCGCCGAGCACCCTGCGGTGCCGGTAGCGCTCGGACTCCGCGCCGAAGTCCACCCCGAGGGCGGCGGCCAGCGCGGAGACCACGCCGGTGAGGCCGGTGGCGGCGAGGAGGTCGCGCCAGTGCCGTTCGGTGAGTGCCACGACCATCAGGCGCCCGCCGTCGGCGGTGGCGAAGTCCCGGCCGAAGGCGCCGTAGACGTGGTTGCCGATCCGCTCGCGCGAGGTGCCGTTCAGCTGCGCCTCGGCGAGGTAGCCGAGGCTTCCGGCGGTCGCCAGGGCGACGTCCTCCAGCGCCACCCGCACCTGCTGCCCCTCCCCCGTGAGTACGCGGTGCCGCTCCGCGGCCAGCAGCCCGACCGCCAGGTAGAGGCCGGCGGCCAGGTCCCAGGCGGGCACCACGCCGTTCACCGGCTGCCCGGCGTCCTCCGGGCCGGTCAGCAGCGGGAACCCGGTCGCCGCCTGGACCGTGTAGTCCACCGCGGTCCCGCCGTCGCGGCGGCCGGTGAGCAGCACGTGGATCACGTCGGGGCGGCGGGCCCGCAGCGCCTCGAAGGTCAGCTCCGGGTGCCGGTCGGCGTTGCTGATCACGATCCCGCCGCGCCGTCCCCCGCCGACGACCAGGTCGGCGACGAGCCGGCGCCCGTCCTCGGCGGACAGGTCCACCTCGACGGCGCGTTTGCCCTTGTTGAGGCCCGACCAGTACAGGCTCGTCCCGCTCTCGGCCAGCGGCCAGCGCGTACGGTCGGGAGCGCCGCCGATCGGCTCGACCCTGATCACGTCGGCGCCCAGCTGCGCCAGCGTCATCCCGCACAGCGGCGTGGCCACGTAGCTGGAGAGCTCGACGATCCGCAGCCCGCTCAGCGGCCGCGCGGCATCCTTGCTCAACGGGTGGTCCCGATCACGCACCCGACCAACCTAACCGAACGGCTCACATCGGGCCCTCGCTAACATCCGTCTCGGACAACCCAGAAAGGCACGGCATGAGCGAGCACCCCCTGTGGCCCACGACCGGCGAGGCGACCATCACCGCCTTCCCCGTACGGCACGACGGCCCGAGCCCGGCCGTCGTGGTCCTCCCGGGCGGCGCTTACCACCACCTCGCCGACCACGAGGGCGCGCCGGTCGCGCACTGGCTCAACTCGCTGGGCATCGCGGCGTTCGTCGTGCGCTACCGGATCGCGCCGCACCGCCACCCGCTGCCCCTGCTCGACGCCGCCAGGGCGGTGCGCTGGGTGCGGCACCACGCCGCCTCGACCGGCGTGGACCCGGCCCGCGTGGGTGTGCTCGGCTTCTCGGCGGGCGGCCACCTGACCGGGCTGCTCGCCACCGAGGCGGGCTCCATGCTGCCCGAGGGTCCACACGACGCCGTCGACCGGGCCGATCCCCGCCCCGGGCTCGCCGTGCTCTGCTATCCCGTCGCCGCGCTCACCGGGCCGGCCGCCCACCAGGGCTCGGCCGCCAACCTGCTCGGCCCGGACGCGCCCGAGTCCGTACGCTCGGAGCTGTCGCTCGGCGACCGCGTCGGCCCGGCCACGCCGCCCATGTTCCTGTGGCACACGGCCGACGACGAGGCGGTCCCCGTCGAGAACACCTTCCAGGTGGCCCGGGCGCTCGCCCGCCACCGGATCCCCCTGGAGGTGCACGTCTATCCCAGCGGCCGGCACGGGCTGGGGCTGGCCGAGGCCGATCCCGTCGTGGGCGACTGGACCGGCCGCTGCGCCGCCTTCCTGCGTTCCCGGGGCTGGTAGCGCTTACCCGCGCCAGATCCGCAGGTAGGCGTCGCGGTAGCCGCGCGGGTCCCAGGACGTGGCGTCGTCGACGTTCGCCGTCGTGGTCAGGTGCACCGGCGTCACGTACCCGCTCGGCGGGTGCCCGGCGAACGCGCGGTTGAGCTCGTCGACGATCTGGCTGCCCTGCGCGTTCAGCGGCTCCGGGACGGTCGCGTGCTGGAACTGCCGGGCGCGGATCCGCTGGAACGCCGACGGGTCCCCGTCCCCGGCGCCGATGGAGTACGGAGGCCCCTCCCCGGGCTTGCCGGCGGCGCGCAGCGCGGGAGCGGCGTCGGCGAAGTAGACGTCGTTGATGGCGACCGAGTACGTCCACAGGTCCCTGAAGCGGGACAGCAGGGACGAGACCTCCTGCGGCGTGCGGATGCCCGCGTCGGGGAGCGGGATGTTCTCGTACGACAGGAGCCGGACGCCGGAGCAGGTCGCCAGGATCTGCTTGATGAGCCGGGACTTGTTCTCGGCGAACGGGATCGAGGAGTCGGTGAAGATCACCACGCCTGCCCGGCCGTTCGACCTGGCGATGATCCAGTACGCGCTGATCCGCGCGACGTCCTCCACCCGGCTGGTGACGTTGGTGAAGAGGCGGGGGTTCGCGCTGGGGCCCGGTGACTTGGTCGCGTGCCATCCCACGAGCTGGATCCCGGCGGCGTTGGCCTGCCTGACCTGCTGCGCCACGGCTCCCGGGTCGAACCCGCCGATGACGATGCCCGACGGCCGGAGCGCGACCGCCTCGCCCAGGGCCACCCGGATCCCGGCGGGGGTGCCCTGGCCGTCGATCACGCGGAAGCTCCACCGTACGGACCGGGCGGCCGTCCGTACGGCGTCGGCGGTGCCGGCCACGCCGGGGTTGGTCATGGTCGAGGCCACGAAGACGATGCTCTTGCCCGGGACGGCGCGCGGCCCACTCGTGGGACCGCCCCAGGGCACGTCCGTCGCCTCGGCGCGGGCGACCGCCCGCCTGGCGGTGTGCACCACGTCGTGGCACCCCCCTCCGGGGGCGGGTGGCGGGGTGCCGAGAGAGCAGCCGCCGGCGACCAGGACGAGCGCCACGAGGCGGGCGAGGTTCATGGAAGGCTCCGCACCCGGCCGGTGTGCGCCCGGCGCCGCGCGGAGTAGCCGGCCAGCCCGACGGCGACGAGCAGGGTGGCGCCGTTGAACAGCGGGGTGACCCAGAAGTCCACCCCGAGCTGGCTGATGCCCGACAGCCCGATGGCCAGGACCGCGATGGCGACGACCGTGCCCCAGGGGTTGGCCCGCCCGGGCTTGACCGTGGTGGAGCCGAGCAGCGCGGCCACGAACGCCGGCAGCAGGTAGTCCAGCCCGACGCTCGGGTTGCCGATCTGCTGCTGGGCCGCGAGGAGCACGCCCGCGAAGCCGGTCACCAGGCCGGATCCCGCGAAGGCGAGGACGACGTACCGGCGGACCGGGATCCCGACCAGCTCCGCCGCCCGCGGGTTCGAGCCGATGACGTAGAGGTAGCGGCCCACGGGGAGCCGTTCCAGCACGAGCCACAGCGCGGCGGCCAGGACGAGCACGTAGAACGCGGGCGCCGGCAGGCCGAGGAGCGTCGAGTCGTACAGGCCGGTCAGGCCCTCGGGCAGGCCCTGCGGGCCGGGGAAGATCCGGGCGCCCTGGGTCACCCAGCCCGTGACGGCGTACAGGATGCTGCCGGTGCCGAGGGTCGCGATGAACGAGTCGATGCGCGCGAACTCCACCAGCAGGCCGTTGACCGCGCCGACCGCCGGCGCGCCGGCGAGCACGGCCAGGCAGGCCGCGGGCCACGGCCAGCCGGCGTTCACGATCAGCAGCAGCGTCATGACGTGCCACAGGCCCAGGCCGTAGCCGAGGGACAGGTCGAAGTTCCCGGTGATGATGGGGATCATGGAGCCCAGCGCCAGGACCGCGATGATCGAGTAGGCGGAGACGATCGCGGTCAGGTTGGCCATGGTGGGGAACGTGTCCGGCAGGACGAGCGCGAACGCGGCGAACAGGATGACGGCCAGCGCGAGCAGCCCGTACCCGCCGATCAGCCGGCCGGCGGAGGGCCGTCTCCGGGGCGTGCGGTCGTCCGTCAGCAACGGCCCGTCCCTGGGGTGGCCGTGGCCGCCCGGGTGAGGGCGGCGACGGTGAGGGCGTCGCCGCTCAGCTCGGCCGTCACCGTCCCGCGCGCGAACACGAGCGCCCGGTCGCACAGGTTCGCGACCTCCTCGAAGTCGGCGGAGACCAGGAGCGCGGCGGCCCCGGCCGCCAGGGCCTCGTCGAGCAGCCGGAGGATCTCGGGTTTGGCGCCGACGTCGACGCCGGCCGTGGGCTCCTCCAGGATCAGGAGCCGGCGGCGGGCCCCGAGCCAGCGGCCGATCAGCACCTTCTGCTGGTTCCCGCCGGACAGGGCGGCGAACGGCGTCTCCGGGTCGGCCGGGCGGACGCGCAGGCGCTCGACGATCGCCGCCGTCTCGGCGCGCTCGCGGCGCGGGCTCAGCGGGCTCAGCGGCGATCGGCCGCGCGCGCCGGGGTTGGCCAGCAGGTTCTCCCGCACGCTCAGGTCGGCGGCGGCCCCTTCCTCCTGCCGGTCGCCGGACACGAAGCCGACCCCGGCGCCGACGGCCGCCGCGACCGAGGCCGGCCGGTACGGGCCGCCGCCGAGCAGCACGCGGCCCGCCGCCATGGGGTAGGCGCCGGCCAGCGCGCGGCCGAGGTCCGCGTGCCCGGCTCCCGTGAGCCCGACCAGGCCGAGCGCCTCGCCAGCCCGCAGGTCGAACCCCACCGGGCCCGCCCGGCCGGCGCGCACGCCGTCCAGGCTCAGCAGGACCTCTCCCGGCCGGCGGACCCGGCGCCGCTGGGCCCTTTCCTCGCGCCCCACGATCTCGCGCACCAGATCGGCCGGGTCGCGGCCGGCGAGCGGGCCCTGGCTGACGAGGTGTCCGTCGCGCAGGACGGCGACCCGGTCGGCGATCCGGTAGACCTCGTCCAGCCGGTGGCTGACGTACAGGATCCCGTGACCCCGATCGCGGAGCGTGCGCAGGACGTCGAAGAGGCGCTCGCACTCGGCGGCGGCCAGGGAGGCGGTCGGCTCGTCCAGCACGATGATCCGCGCGTGCGTGGCCAGCGCGCGGGCGATGGCGACCAGCGAGCGCTCCGCCCGCGTCAGGTGGGCGATCGGCTCGTCCGGGTCGAGGCGGGAGGCGACGATCCGGAGGGCGTCCACGCAGCGGCGGCGTACCGCGCGCCAGGAGATGAGGCCGCCGCGCCGGGCGTATCCCCTGCCGAGGGCGATGTTCTCCGCGACGGTCATCCACTCCACGAGGCCGAGGTCCTGATGGATGAACGCCATGCCGGCGGAGGCGGCCTGGCTGCCCAGCGGGTGGCCGGCCACGACGACCTCTCCCCCGTCGGCGTGGTGGACGCCGGCCAGGATCTTGATCAGCGTCGACTTGCCCGCGCCGTTGGCGCCGAGCAGGGCGAGCACGTCGCCGCGGCGGAGGTCGAGGTCCACTCCGCACAGCGCGCGGATGCCGCCGAAGCTCTTGCGCAGCCCCCGGATCCGGACGAGCGGATCCGGGTCCGCCGCCGTTCCCGGCCGGGGACGCGGGTCACTCGCCATCGGGGCGGCGCGATTCCCACGCCTTGACGATCTGCGACCTGGACGAGAAGTTCAGCTTGCGCAGGACGTTCTCGACGTGGCACTCCGCGGTGCGCTGGGCGATGACCAGCGTCTCGGCGATCTGCTTGTTGCTCAGGCCCTTCGCGACCAGGCCGGCGATCTCCCGCTCCCTGCGGGTCAGGAGGGACGTGGCGTCGGACTCGGGCTGGGCGCTCTCCGCGCGCCGTGCGGGCTTCTCGTCCAGCGAGTACGCGGCGGCCTGCTCGAGGGTGAGCTCCGCGCCGCGGTCGAAGGCCGCCTTGAACGCCCGCTCCGTGAGATTCCGCCGGAGGCCGGACTCGCACCGGTCGTGGGCGCCGACCAGGTGCCCGAGCCCGGGCAGCGACGTCCCGATCGACTGCCAGACCATGTGGGCGGCGCCCAGCATCTGGGCGGCCTGCTCGTACTGCTCGTCGTCGGCCAGGATCCAGGCCAGCCCCTCCAGGCACTGGGCCAGGCCGAGGTGGTCGTTGCAGCGCACCTTGAGCCGCACGGCGTCCCGCATCATGGTCACGGCCTCCCGGAGCGCGCCCTGGCGCCGCCGGTCGAGGGCCGCGACCCACAGCGCGTACGAGATCGACCATTCGGCGTTCGCGCGCTCGGCCGTCTCCAGCACCTCCTCGCAGAGCGGCGTGGACCGCGGGTCGTCCATGAGGACGGCGGTCATGGCCAGCTGGAAGAGGGCCACCCACGCGTGCCCCCGGTGACCGAGGGAACGGCGGCGGGTCAGCGCCTCGTCGAGGAGCTTCATGGCCCGGGAGAAGTCGCCGGCCAGCAACGCGGCGAACCCGGTGATGTGCAGCGCCCCGGCGAGCTGGGCCTCGTCCCCGAGCCGCTCCGCCAGCGCCTGGCACTCCTCCAGCAGCGGCTTGGCGGCCTGCGGGTCGCCCCGCAGCAGGACGAGCCACGCGTCGACCCACAGGGCCTTGGCCCGCCCGGCGCTGGCGCCGGACTCCTGCGCCAGCGCCCGTTCCAGCCAGTGGTGGCCCTCGCTCGGGGAGCTCCACGAGAGCCGGTGGCTCCACATCGCGGCGGCGATCTCGAGCGCGGCCCACGCCTCGCCCGGCGCGCCCAGGCAGAACTCCAGCGCGGAGCGCACGTTCCCCTGCTCCTGGATGAGGCGCCCGAGCCAGTCCATCTGGTGCTCGCCGAACCACTCGTCCTCCGCCCGCGCCGCCAGCCGGCGGCACCAGTCGCGGTGGCGCAGCCGCAGGGCCTGGTCCTGGCCGGAGGCGACGAGCCGCTTCCATCCGTACTGGCGCAGCGTGTCGAGCATCTCGAAGCGCACGTTGGAGGCCTGCCCGCGGCGCTGCACGATCGACTTGTCCACCAGCTGGGTCAGCAGGTCCATGAGGCTTTCCGGGGCGATCCCGCCCTCCGAGCACACGTGCTCGATCGCGTCCAGGCCGCAGCCGCCGGAGAAGACCGACAGCCGCTCCCACAGCGTCCGCTCCTCCTCGGAGCAGAGGTCATAGCTCCAGTCCACCAGCGCGCGGAGCGTCTTCTGGCGCGGCGGCGCGGTGGTGGGCCCGGTCGTCAGCAGCCGGAACCGGTCGTCGAGGCGCTCCAGGATCTGCTCCACGGACAGGACCAGCACCCTCACCGCCGCGAGCTCGATGGCCAGGGGGATGCCGTCCAGCCGCCGGCACAGCCGCGCCACCGCCGCGCTGTTGGCCTCGGTGACCCTGAACTCGTGCACGGCCGAGGCGGCCCGGTCCTCGAACAGCCGCACCGCCTCGTTCTCCAGGGCGCCGTCCATCGACATCTCGGACGTCCCCGGCACGTTCAGCGGCGGGACCTCGAGGACCAGCTCCCCCGGGACGTGCAGCGCCTGCCGGCTGGTGGCCAGGACGCGCAGCTCGGGGGCCATCGCCAGCAGGTCGCCGGCCAGCGCCGCGACCTGGGGCAGCAGGTGCTCGCAGTTGTCCAGCACCAGCAGCAGCCGTTTGTCGTGCAGGTACTCGGCGAGGGAGGCCGGATCCTGCCGGGGGCATCCGACGGCGTCGGCGACCGTCTCGGTGAGCAGCGCACCCGCCACCAGCGGGGCCAGGTCGACCAGCCAGACCCCGTCGCCGAACTCGCGTGACATCTCGGCGGCGATCCGCCGCGCCAGCCGCGTCTTGCCCACCCCGCCGACTCCGGTGAGCGTCAGGAACCGGCCGGAGGTGAGCAAGCGCTTGCCTTCGGCGATCTCGTTCCTGCGACCGACGAAGCTCGTGAGCTCCAGTGGCAGATTCCCCGCACGTGACCGCGCCATCGCCCCCATAGCTTCCACAAACCTCGTCACCCGTGCGCGCCCTCGCAGGCCTCGGCTTATTGCTACCCGTGGCAGGCAACGTCATGGCAGTGCGGACGCAAACCCTGCGCCAGCCGCGATCGGGCCGGTCATGCCCGTCCCAAGCGCCCTTGGGCATGATGCCGACCACGGCCACGGTGGTTGACCTTGGTGAGATGCCGTGCTGAGCTCCGTATGACGGTGGTCGCTGGTCAGCATGTCAGGTTGCCTAGCCGCTTGATAGGATGCGAACGAGCGCACAAATGGTCACAAAAGAGGAGCATCGAGTAGTGGCAAGTGGCAGCGCGGGGTTCTCGGTGACTCCGGTGGTCAAGAGGAGCGCGGCCGTCCAAGTCGCCGACCAGCTCGTCGCCGCGATCCGCGACGAGCAGCTCAAACCCGGCGACAAGCTGCCTTCCGAGCGCGAGCTGGCGCAGAACTTCGCGGTGAGCAGGCCCACCATCAGGGAGGCGCTCGCCGCCCTGGAGCTCGCCGGGCTGGCCAAGTCCCACAAGGGCAGGGGCACGGTGATCACCGGCACCGCGGCCACGGTGGCGACCTGGGGTGTGGAGGTGCTGCCGCCGCAGGTGTTCGAGGCCAGGCTCGCGATCGAGCCCGCCCTGGCCGCGCTGGCCGCGGAGAAGCGCTACCCGGAGGACCTGGAGCTGCTCGAGGCCACGCTGGCCAAGCTGGAGACCGAGTACGCCGAGACCGGCGCCTACGCGAGCGACCTGCCCGTGCACCGGGCCATCGCCCGCGCCGCCCGCAACCCCCTGCTCGAACAGGCCCTCGAAGAGGCGCTGCGGCACGTCGCGGGGCCGCTGTGGCAGGAGCTGCGACGTCGCGCGCCGGCCGAGGCCAGTGCCCGCGACGGCCACGTCGAGGAGTCGCGCACGGTCATCAGGCACATCCGGGAGGGCAATGCCGCCGAGGCGGCCGAGGTATGGCGCCGGCACCTCCTGACCTACCGCAACGAGATCCTGGGGACCGCCGCCACCGACGGCTGACCCGCGTCCGCACGACAATGACCCGCCTGTAGCGACAGGCGGGTCTTCGTCGTGCCCGCATGCGATGTCGCGAAGTCAGGTTGTCTGACAGGTTCCGGCACGCCTGACAGGACAAGTGCGGCGTAATTTACATTTCCCTCTCTTGGCACACTCGATTTGGCAAGAAAGTCTGGCTGGCAACTTACCAGGCAACCTGTCCGTCATCCCGCCGCACGCCACCGCGCCGGGCTACGCCGCGCTCGACGGCATCTCCCGGGCCCTCCGCAAGCTGAACACCGTCTGATCTCCGAGCGGGGTGCCCTGACATAATCGGACAACCATGGGCATCCTGCATATCTTCGACATGGACGGCACCCTCCTGGCCGGATCCACCGCCAGCCTCGAGATCGCCCGCCACACCGGCACCACGCCGCGGCTCCTCGAGATGGAGGCCCGCTTCGCCGCCGGCGAGCTCGACACCCGGGGCTTCTCCGCCGCCCTCCCCGGTCTCTGGGCCGACCTCACCCCCCAGGTCGTGGCCGCCGCCTACGCCGCCGCCCCCTGGCTCGGCGGCATCGCCGAGGTCTGCGCCGACATCCGGGCCCGCGGCGAGCACTCCCTGGTCATCACCATGGCCCCGGACTTCTTCGCCCGCCACCTGCTGGAGCTGGGCTTCGACGAGGTCGCCGCCTCCAGTTTCCCGCCCCTGCCCTTCACCGCGCCCCTGGACCCCGGCGGCGTCCTGACGCCCGCCGACAAGGTCCGCATCGCCGACAGCACCCGCGCCCGGCTCGGGCTCGGCCGCGAGCAGTGCCTGGCCTACGGCGACTCGATGTCGGACGCGCCGCTGTTCCGCCACCTGCCGCACACCGTCGCCGTCAACGCCGACCACCACCTCGCCGACCTCGCCGCTCTGGACTACCGCGGCGACGACCTCACCGAGGCCTACCGCCTGGCCCGCACCCTGCTCCCCACCGCCACCCCGACGCCCTGAGCCACGGGGGCCTGGCGGTCAGCGGCCGTCCAGCAGGTGGACGGCATCGCCGTAGATGGCCGGGCTCCGATCCACCTCCTCGACGAAGTCACGCGGGAAGCCGAGCTCGAAGTCCACCGCCGACTCCAGCCGCCGCACCGCCTCCTCCGGCAGCACGAGCCCCGAGGCCCCCAGGTTGTCCTTGAGCTGGTCCACGCTGCTCGCCCCGACGATCGGATGCACCCCACGCCCGAGCACCCAGGCCAGCGCCACCTGCGAGGCCGTGACGCCCAGCTCGCCGGCCACCTCGACGACCGCGCGCGCCGCGGTCCGGTCCCGCTCGCTCAGGGTGTCGGGCGACACCCGGGAGGCCTGCGCGCCGGGCTCGTTGTACCTGCCCGACAGCACGCCGCGTTCGAGGGTCCCCCACGCCGTCACGCTCATCCCGTACGCCTGCGCCATCGGCAGCAGCTCCCGCTCCGCGTCCCGCCGCAGCAGGCTGTACGGCACCTGCAACCCCGCGAACGGCGTCCACCCGCGCCACTCCGCCAGCGTGTTGGCCCGGCTGGCCAGCCAGGCCGGGGCGTCCGAGATGCCGGCGTAAAGGATCTTCCCGGCGCGGACGGCGTCGTCCAGCGCGCGCATCGTCTCCTCGACTGGGGTGTGCCGGTCCCAGACGTGCACCCAGAAGAGGTCGACGTAGTCGGTGCGCAGCCGGCGCAGGCTCTGCTCCAGCGACAGCACGAGGTTCTTGCGGTGGTTGCCGGCAGCGTTGGGGTCGGTGCGGTCGCGGGTGCCGGTGTACTTGGTGGCCAGGACGAAACGGTCACGGCGTCCTTGGAGCAGCTCGCCGACGACGTTCTCGCTCTCGCCGTACATGGAGGCGGTGTCGACGACGTTGCCACCGGACTCGGCGTACAGGTCGAGGATGCGCCGCGCCTCCGGCGACACCTCGCGGTAGGTCATCGCGCCGAGGAACAGCTCGGAGACCCTGAGCCCGGTCCGGCCCAGCAGACGGTAACGCATGCACAGCACCTTTCAGCCACTCGGCCCTCCATGATTCACGACCCGGACACAAGCGTCGAATGCGGCGTGCTTCACCGCGCCTCATGAGCTCCGTACAGGCAGGCTGGCCAGACCGTGCATGAGCAGCCCCGGACGCCAGGCCAGCCGCTCCTCGGGGACGGCGAGCCGCAGGCCGGGGAAACGCTCCAGCAGGTGGCGGAAGGCCACCACGCCTTCGGTCCTGGCCAGCGGGGCGCCGAGGCAGTAGTGGATGCCGTGCCCGAACGCGACGTGCTGGCCCGGAGCGCGGGTGACGTCGAGGCGATCGGCGTCGGCGAACTGCGCCGCGTCCCGGTTGGCAGACAGGAAGGACACCAGCACGAGCTGTCCCGCCGGGATCTCCGTGCCCCCGATGGTGACCGGCTCCTTGGTGAACCTGAGGGTGGACGTGCTGACCGGCCCGTCGTAACGGAGGAACTCCTCGACCGCCGCCGGCAGCAGCCCGGGGTCCGCGCGGAGCTTGGCGATCTGGTCGGGGTGGCGCAGGAGCGCGAGCGCCCCGTTGCAGATCAGATGCACGGTCGTCTCGTGGCCGGCGACCGTGAGCAGGAACGCGGTGTCGACGAGCTCCCGCCCGCTCAGCGCGCCCTCCTCGTCCTGGGCCTGCACCATCGCGCTGAACAGGTCATCGGCCGGCGCGGCCCGCCTGGCCTCGCAGAGCTCGCCGAGGTAGGTGATGAACTCGGTGGCGGCCCGCACCACCACCTGCGGATCCAGTACGGCGCCCTCGATGGTGGTGTTGGACCACTTGATGAGCTGCGGCCAGTCGTTCTCGGGGATGCCGAGCAGCTCCCCGATCACCATCGCGGGCAGGGGCACGGCGTAGTCGTGCAGCAGGTCGAACTCCGGGCCCACCTTGTCGAGGAGGCTCGCGCTGATCTGCTCGACGCGGGGCCGCAACGCCTGGACGCGGCCCGCCGTGAACACCTTGCCCACCAGCCGCCGCAGGCGCGCGTGGTCGGGCGGGTCGACGAAGAGCATGTTGTGGGGCACCACGGCCTCGTAGCCGCTGCTGTCGCCGCCCTCCAGCTCGTTCGATTTGATCATGTCCGGGTTGTTCGTGAAGTCCTTGCTGAGGCGCGGGTCGGTGCAGGCCGCCTTGACGTCCTCGTACCGGCTCACCACCCAGACCCGTACGCCCTGCGGGGTCGCGGTGCGATAGACGGGGCGCCCTTCGCGGAGCCGCGCGAATACGGGATGCGGGTCACGGAAATAGTCCTCATCGAACATTGTCTCGATCATCGTCGCCCTTTCGCGCACGGCAATGAACAGGTGTCCACCTTATGTTCGGGATCGGCCCCAGGCTATTTCCGTTTACCAGTCCCCGTTTTCGGCCGCCCGAAATCAAGGGCTCGGTCTCGCTGCAAGCAAGGGAATCGAGCGGGCTATCCAAAAAAGCATGACGATGACAATCGAAAGCCGTCGCCGGCGGGCCCGCTCATACGGCGTCCTCGCAATAATGGCCGTGGCTTCCGTATATCTCAGTCACGGCACGGACGAACCGCGGAGCCCTGCCGGACGCGGAGCGTCAACGGCGCGAAGGTCACTCGCCGCTTCTGTATCGAAGGCGACATCCAGCCGTCCGGGGGCGGAGGTTCAGACGTGCGAAAGACTACGCCAAGGCGCATTTTCCCCGGCGCTGATCACCCAGCCCTCACAGGGTGTGCAGGTCGACGGCGTCGGCCATTGCCCGGTAGCCGGCGGGGTTCGGGTGGAGGTGGTCTCCGCTGTCGAAGGCCGGCCGGATCCGATCGGGGTCGGCGGGGTCGGCGACCGCGCGTTCGAAGTCGACGACCGCGTCGAATTCGCCGCCGGTCCGGATCCACGCGTTGACCGCGTCGCGGACGGCCTCGGCCTCGCCGGGGAGACCGGCCGGCAGGAGGGTGCCGCCGATGATCCGGACTCCTCGCGCGTGGGCGGTGCGGATGAGCCGCCGGTAGCCGTCGATCAGGTCGGCGGCGCCGACCTTGACCGCGGGGGTGGTGCAGGGGGTGGGGTCCTGCATGCCCAGGAGGATGTCGTTGATGCCTTCCAGCACGATCACGGTCTTGACGCGAGGTTGGCCCAGCACGTCCCAGCGGAAGCGCGTCAGCCCGCGCTCGCCCAGGCACGCCGAGTCGTTGAGCAGGCGGTTGCCGGCGATGCCGAGGTTGAGCACCGGCCGCCTGCCGTTCAGCCTGCGGGCCAGCGCGTCCGGGTAGCGGTCGTCGGCGTCCTGGGTGGCGGCGTATCCGTCGGTGATGGAGTCGCCGAAGGTCGCCACCGCGGCCTCGCCGCCGTACACGTCCACTCCGGACAGGTAGAACCAGGAGCTGTTGGTCTCGCCGAAGGCGGCCGCGCCGAGGTCGCGGGTGTGGTCGCCGGAGGCGCGGTAGGAGGTGGCCATGGCCAGGTTGTGGTAGGTGGCCGGTCCTGTGGCGCCCTGGAAGTACAGCGTCACGGTCAGCCGCTCTCCCGGTTCGACCGCGAGCCGGACGGGATCGCTGGCGGCCTGCCCGCCGGTGGGGACGGTGACGGAGGCGGCGTGTGCGAAGGTCAGCGGGCGGAGCGTGCCCGCCTGTACGGCGGCGCCCGCGCCGGCCTTGCCCACGCTGGCGCCGGTGAGCCGGAGCGGGGTGGTGCCGTAGGCGTTGGAGAGCCGGATCCGGACCGCCGAGCCGCCGGCGGTGACCCGAACCGCCTGCCGTACGGAGTGGTCGGCGAAGCCCTTCTCCGCCCAGGTGGGATACCAGACGTCGGGGGACGGCTGCTGGACGCCGGTCGCCCAGGCCGCCGCCCACCTGCCGGTCGCCGCGTCGGCGGGTGCCGGTGCCGCCGCCAGGGCGGCCACCAGCGCGGCGGCAGTCGCGATTTTCAGCATGTTGGTGCTCTTTTCAGTCCAGGACGGGGAAGTTGGCGCGGAAGACGCCGTAGGGATCGCGCCGGCGCTTGATCTCGCGCAGCCGGGCCAGCGTGTCGGCGGGGAAGGCCTGCGCGGCGTCGTCCGCCGGCGCCAGGAAGGTGTACGGCTTGCGCCCGCTGACCGCCTCACCCAGCGCCTCGACCAGGGCCGCCTGCCTGGCCCGTACCGCGTCGGCCAGGTGGGGCAGCCGCAGGCCGAGCAGGTAGAGCATGTACGGCTCGGCCAGCGCGCCACCCGCGCCGCCGGCGGGATCGGCCTCGGCCAGCGCCCCGCCGAGATGCCGGACCTGCAGGTTCAGCAAGGGTGCGAGTTCGGCCTCCGCGAGGGCCCGCACCGGCAGGTCGGTCAGAAGTTCGGTCCGGGCCAGCATGGGGCTGGGCTCGACCGGCTCGGCCGCGATCGTGCCCAGGTCGGCGATGTCCATGGAGCCGCGGCTGTCGGAGAGGCTGCCGCCGATCTCGTCGAACGCGGTCAGCAGCGCCTTGGCCTCGGCGTCGCCGCCGAGGTAGGTCACGTCCACGGTGACCAGCGGCGGCGCGGGCGGCGGCGGCGCCATCCGGTTGATCCACACCGACAGCTCGCGTGGCGCGTCCGCGGTGATCCGGCGGAAGGCGTCGAAGACCGCTCCGGCGCGGGTGGCCGGCCAGGTGATGCGCCCGCCGTACACGCTGGGCGCCGGGTACAGCGCCAGCTCGATCGAGGTGACCAGCGCGTAGTCGCCGCCACCACCGCGCAGCGCCCAGAACAGGTCGGCGTCGGAGTCGCCGGTGACCCGTACCTGCTCGCCGTCGGCGTCGACGATCTCGAAGGCGCGCACCGAGTCGGCGGCCCAGCCGTACATGCGGCCGAACCACGAGACGCCGCCGCCGGCGACGAACCCGGCGACCGTCACGGCCGGGCTGCTGCCGGCCGGGCCGGTGAGGCCGTGCCTGCCGGTCTCGGCCAGCAACCGGCCCCACCGCACTCCGGCGCCGACCCGGGCGACGCGCGCCCGCGCATCGACCTCCACCCGGTCCAGGCGGCCGGTGCGCAGCAGGATCACGCCCTGCGCGTCACCCGAGGCGCCATGGCCCGACGGCTGGGCGGTGACCGTCAGCCCGGCTTCGCGGGCGTAGCGCACCAGCGCCGCCACATCCGCCGCGTCCTCGGCCTCGACGACGGCGGACACCGGCTGGTGGACGCCCACCGCCCACGGGCGGGCCGCTTCGTCGAACCCGTCCTCGCCGGGAAGCAGCACACGCCCCCGGACCGCATGACGTAGATCCATAGCTGTCGTCTCCTTACGGGATCACCTGGGGTTACCAGGGAAGAGGGCCTTCGTGCTGGACGAAGGCGGCGGTGGGGCCGTCGGCGTCCAGCAACGCCATGGCCACGATCGGGGCGGCGCCCTCTTCAGGGGGCTTGATGCCTTCGTTGTGGTTGATGTCGGTCTTGACCCAGCCCGGGTCGACCGCGTTGACCTTGATCGGGGTGTCCCACAGCTCTTTGGCGTAGGACACGGTGATCATGTTGAGGGCGGCCTTGGAGGAGCAGTAGACGAGGTTGAGCATCGGCCACAGCGGATGGGCCTGGTCCAGGGTGCGGCCGATCGAGCCGCGTTCGCTGGAGACGTTCACGATGCGTCCCGCGGGTGAGCGGCGCAGCAGCGGCAGCATCGCGTTGGTGACCTCGATGACGCCGAACACGTTCGTCTCGTAGACCTGGCGGGCCTGCGCGGTGGTGGCCTGGCTGGGCGGCCCGTCGTCGAAGGTGATCCCGGCGTTGTTGACCAGGATGTCGAGCTTGCCGTACTCCTGCTCGATCCACTGTGCCGCGGCTCGGACGCAGGCCGCGTCGGTGACGTCGAGCCGTACGTACGGCAGGCCGAGCCGCTCGGCCGCGGCGCGCCCCCGCTCCTCGTCACGGGCGCCGATGATCGCGGTGACGCCCGCGTCGGCGAGCTGGCGTGCGATCTCGGTGCCGATGCCCTTGTTCGCGCCCGTGACGAGCGCGACCGTTACCATGCCGCACCCGCGATCTGCCGGGTGGAGGCGTTCAGGCGGTTCCACAGGTTGACGGTGGAGATCGTCATGATCAACGCGGCGAGCTCGGTCTCGGAGTAGAGGTCGGCGACCTCGTCCCACAGCTCGTCGCCGACCTGGCCGCCATCGGCGAGCCGGGTGACCTGCTCGGCGAGTGCCAGCGCGGCGCGCTCGGCGTCGGTGAAGTACGGCGCCTCGCGCCACGCCGCCACGGCGAACAGCCTCTCGTCGCTCTCGCCTGCCTTGCGCAGGTCCTTGGCGTGCATGTCGACGCAGACGCTGCAGCCGTTGATCTGGCTGGCCCTGAGCAGCACCAGGTCCACGGTGACCTTGGGCAGCCCGGCCTGGTCAGCGGCCTTTCCGAGGTCCAGGAGCGCCTTCATGGCGCCGGGGAGGACGAGGGCGGGGTTCTTCATGCGTGCCTGCATGGGAGCCTCCTCATGTGTGGTGATCAGCTGATGTGACCAGCATGGGGAGGGCGATCCATACGATCGCGATGCGATGTCGATGCATCGCCTATGGGGGCCTCTGTTACCAAAGGGGCAAATGTATGATTCGCGGGTGGATGTGCGGCTGACGATCCTCGGCCCGGTCGAGGTGTCAGCCGGTGACCGATCGCTTCCCGCCCTGGCCCCGCGTCACCGCGCGTTCCTGGGCTACCTGCTGCTGCATGCCGACGTCGTGCTGAGCGTCGAGCGGCTGATCGACGCGATGTGGGGGCCGACGCCGCCGGACACGGCCCGTGCGCAGGTGCACGCCGCGTTGACCGCGATCCGGCGTACGCTGCGCGCCGCGGACGCGGTCCACCTGGTGCAGACCCGGCCGGCGGGATATGTGATCAGCCCGGAGCCGGGGCAGCTCGACCTGCGGGAGTTCGCCAGGCTCGTGGCCAAGGCGGACGCCGGGCTCGTGGCGGATGCGGATGCCAGGCTCGTGGCGGATGCGGATGCGGATGCGGATGCGGATGCCGGGCCGGGTGCGGCCGTGCGGACGCTGCGGGAAGCGCTCGCCCTGTGGCGCGGGCCCGCCTTCGCCGACGTTCAGGCCTACTTCGCCGAGGGTGCCAGGGCCCGGCTGGAGGACCAGCGGCTGGCCGCGATCGAGCGGCTGGTGGAGCTGGAGCTCGCCGCCGGAAGGCACGCGGAGCTCATCGACCTGCTGGCCACCGAGCTGGCCGCGCATCCCTTGCGGGAACGGCTGGCCGGGCAGCTGATGCTGGCCCTGCACCGCGCCGGGCGTCAGGCGGACGCGCTCGCCGTCGGCCGCGACTACCGCCGCAGGCTGGCCGAGGAGCAGGGACTTGACCCGGGCCACGCCTTCCTGGCTGTGGAGAAGACCGTCCTGCGCGGTGACCCACCCACGGCTGCCGCCATCCGGCCCGCGAAGCCCACCACGGCTACCGCCATCCGGCCCGCAGAGCCCGCCACGTCCACCGACATCCGGCCGGCGGAGCCCGCCACGGCTGCCGGCATCCGGCCAGCGCAGGCCGAACCGCCCGCCACCGCGACCAGGCCCGTGGCGGCCGGGCCGGTGATGGCCAGGCCGGTGGCGGCGTTCCTTCCGTACGACATCGCCGACTTCGCCGGCCGTTCCGTCCAGTTGGTGGAGCTGTGCGAGGGCGACGCCTCCCAGGCGGTGACGATCGCCGCCATCGACGGCATGGCCGGCATCGGCAAGACCGCACTGGCCGTCCACGCCGCGCACCGGCTCGCCGACCGCTACCCCGACGGCCAGCTCTTCATCGACCTGCACGCCCACACGGCGGGCCAGCGCCCGCTCGGGCCCGCCGAAGCGCTGGAGGCGCTGTTGCGGCAGCTCGGTGTGGCGACCGAGCGCATCCCCGCGTCCATGACGGAACGGGCCGCCTTATGGCGGGCCGAGCTGGCCGGCCGCCACGTGCTGCTGGTCCTGGACAACGCCACCGACACCGCCCAGATCCGCCCCCTGCTGCCCGGGGCCTCGAACAGCCTGGTGCTCATCACCAGCCGCCAGCGGCTCACCGACCTGGACGCCGCGCGAACCCTGTCCATGGACGTGCTGCCCCTGCCCGACTCCGTCGCGCTCTTCACCGGCATCGTGGGCGAGCGCGCGGCCGCCGAACCCGAGGCGGTCACGGAGGTCCTGCTGTTGTGCGGGTTCCTGCCGCTGGCCGTCCGGATCGCCGCCACCCGCCTGCGGCACCGCCCCCGCTGGAGCGTCGCCCACCTCGCCGAACGCCTGCGGGACGAGCGCCGCAGGCTCACCGAGCTGGCCAGGTCGGAGCGCGGCGTGGCGGCCGCGTTCACCCTGTCGTACCGGCAGCTCACCGCCGACCAGCAGCGGCTCTTCCGCCTGCTCGGGCTGCACCCCGGCCGCGACACCGAACCCCACGCGGCCGCCGCGCTCGCCGATCTCCCGGTGGAACGCACCGAGGATCTGCTGGAGGACCTGCTGGATGCGCACATGCTCCAGCAGCGCGCCTTCGGCCGTTACACCTTCCACGACCTGCTCCGTCACTACGCCGCGCAGCTCGCCGCCGAGCAGGAGCCGCCGCATGTCGGGCAGGCGGCGCTGACCCGGCTGCTCGGCCACCAGCTGTCCACGGCGTCGGCCGCCATGGACGTGCTCTACCCCGACAGCGCCCACCGGCGACCGCGCATCGAGCGATCCGCACCGCCGCCGGTCCCCCTCCAGGACGCGCCGCAGGCACTGGCCTGGCTGGACGCCGAACGGGCCAACCTCGTCCTGGCCGCCGATCGCGACCTGACGCACACCGGCCTGCTGGCCACCACGCTGTATCGCTACTTCTACGACCACGCCCACCACGACGATGCCCTCGCTCTCTACGGCAAGGCACTGCAGGCCGCCCGCCGCCGCGAGGATCCGACCGGCGAAGGGCGGGCACTGACCGATCTCGGCTGGGTACACCAGGTGCAGGGCAGCCATGACGTCGCCCGTGACCATTTCCAACAAGCCCTGGCCGCCTGCCGTACGTCCGAGGACCTGCGAGGTCAGGCTCGGGCGCTGGTCGGCATGGGCCAGGTGAGTACGGACGAAGGCGAGCACGAGCGGGCCAGGGAGGCGAACCTGCGCGCCCTCGAACTGTTCCGCGAGATCGGCGACCGGTTCGGCGAGGCCGTGACGCTGGACTACCTCGGCATCGTCCACGAGCGGCTGGGCCAGTACGCACGCGCGGCCGACCTGCACCGGCAGGCGCTGGAGCTGTCCCGGGAGATCGACAGCCGAGGCGGTGAGGCCGACGCCCTGGACAATCTCGGCGTGGCCTGCACGCGGCTGGGCCGCCACGCCGAGGCCCGTGACCATCACGAGCAGGCGCTGGAGCTGTATCGGCGCTTCGGCTACCGCCGAGGCGAGGCCAAGGCACTCAACAACCTGGCCGAGGTCGCGGCGACCACGGGCGACCCCGGCCGGGCCGTACGCCTGCACACTGCCGCCCTCGACCTGGCCGTGGAGCTGAACAACCGGGGCGAGGAAAAGCGCGCCCGCCAGGCCCTCGCCCGGCTCCTCCCCACATCGGAACCCTCCGACCGCACGTGATCGGCACGTGTCACCCATACCCCAACACGGAACCGATGATCGCGATGACAATCCGCTCATCCCACTGACCGGCGGGCCCACCGCGACGAGGGACTCGCTGACGGCGGCCGCGGTGTGCCTGGTCCGCCGCGCGTCGCGGGTGTGGTCGCGACCCTTCCCCCACATGAAGATCCGCACCGGCACTCTGGTGTTCTGCGGCGACGTGGCACTGATCCGCCGCGACCGGCCCACCGGCTCGCACCACACCCCACCCGGTGCTCATTAGGCCGGGTAGAGGCCGGGAATGGATCTGTAGGGTTCACCTCGCCTCGTCGAGATGACCCCCGATCTGGCAAATGCGCTGGGAAGGGCATGCACGTGAGCGACGATCAGTCCTACTCGCCCGAGGCCCCGTTCGGCAGGATCAAGATCCGTGTCAGCGCCCTGGTGTTCTGCGGCGACGAGGTGGCACTTCTGCGCAGGGACCGCCCCGACGACATCCACTTCTTCACCACGATCGGTGGGAACGTTTCCGCAGGTGAGCCGCTCGATTCCGCCCTCGCCCGGGAACTGGAGGAAGAGCTCGCCCTCGCTCCGGGCTCGGGAACGGAGCCGGAACTGCTGTGGCTGATGGATGCGAGGGTAACCCGGCCGGGAAACACGCCTTCGCCCCGCAAGCTCCACCTGATCTATCGCCTCCACGTCAGCCCGGACGTTCGCCGCGCTCTCGCCACCCTCGAGTTCGACGAACTCGCCGAGGGCGGCCACGAGGTTGGCCATGTGCAGTGGATCGACTACCGGCAGGCCGCCGACCTGCCGATGTTCCCTCCCATAGGGGCGGCGCTTGCGCAGTTGGCCAGTCCGACCGCGAGGCCGAGCACCGTCGGACTGCCTGCGGTGACGGACGACGAGTACTCCTGGATCTGACGCGACCCTGACAGGACCTGTCCTGCGCAGGGGCGCCCATCGAGACCTACGTCGTCCGCGGCACCCACCGAAGCGCCACCTCCGCCCAAGCCTCCACGACCGGCATCACTGTTCTCCGACACTCAAGATCGCCGCGGAATGAACCCAGAAAGGCCCATCCCCGACAGGTGTAGCGTCTGACACGCGAAGTTGATCACGAAGGGTGCCTGCCATTGGACCTGCAAGACACGCGGCTGGACATGTCTCACGGTGAGCGTGTCAGGAGATACAGCGAGGTCGCGAGCGCGTTGGCGTTGCACAGTGACCGGCAGCTCGGCGAGTCACTGGAGCAGGCGCAGACTCTGGGTTCGGGGATCGGCGGTACCTCGGTGCTGCTGGACATCGACGGCGTGCCGGTCTTCGCCAAGCGAATCCCCCTGACCGACCTGGAGCGCCGCGGGGGCAACGTGATGTCCACCGCGAACCTGTTCGGGCTGCCTCCGTTCTGCCAGTACGGACTCGCCGCTGTCGGCACGCCGGGCTTCGGCGCCTGGCGTGAACTCGCGGCCGGCGTCATGACGACCAACTGGGTCCTGGCCGGGCGCAGTGCGGCCTTTCCGCTGCTGTATCACTGGCGGGTGCTGCCGGGTGCGCCGCCACCCATCGATGAGCACGCCGACGTCGAGGCGGTCGTACGGTACTGGGAAGGATCGCCGGCGGTACGGGATCGTCTCCACGCCGTTGCCCGGGCCTCGGCCGGCATCGTGCTGTTCCAGGAGTTCATCCCCTACAACCTCGACGACTGGCTCGCCACTCAGCTCACCGCCGGCCAGGACGCCGCGATCGCGGCGAGCGCCATGGTCGAGTCGTGCCTGCGCACCGACGTGGCCTTCATGAACGGCCAGGAGTTGATGCACTTCGACGGCCACTTCGGCAACATCCTCACCGACGGTGAACGCCTGTACATCGCCGACCTCGGGCTGGCGACCTCCTCTCGGTTCGACCTGTCCACGCAGGAGATCGAATTCCTGGAACGCAACCGTACCCACGATCTCGGTTACGCGCTGATGCGGCTGGTCAACTGGCTCGTCACCAATATCTGCGGGGTGACGGTGCCGCAGAACGGCATACCGGCACAACGCAACGAGTACATCCGCGCATGCGCGGACGGCACGGACCCCGCCGGTGCCCCGCCGGCTGTAGCCGCAGTGATCCGCCGGTACGCACCCGTGGCGGCGGCCATGAACGACTTCTACTGGGACCTGTACGGCACCCGCAGGACAACGCCGTACCCGAGCGAGAAGATCGAACGCGCCATGAGCGCAATGCGCTGATCCCACCCTGACCGGGGTCTTCTCGCACCCTCGTATCACCATCCTGAACATCCGTGTGGAGATGACGCGATGAGCGACGTGATCTCTCGGGCGTCAGCCCGGGTTCTGCTGATCGACCCTGCCGGCCGGATCCTGCTCTACCGGGGCAGGTTTCTGCAGGTAGAGGGTCTGCGCTACGCCTGGTTCACGCCGGGAGGAGGCGTGGATCCTGGCGAGAGCGCGCAGCAGGCCGCCGCCAGGGAACTGCGAGAGGAACTCGGCCATGTCGTGGCCCCGGAAGCACTCGGCCCGGTGGTGGCGACGAGCGAGGGCCCGTGGTCCGAGGGCAGGCGGCGCTTCTTCTCCCGCGACTTCTACTTTCTGCTGCGTGTGAATGGGCTGGACGTGGATACCTCCGGCATGGATGAGGAGGAGCGGGCGGTGACCGACCGCTTCCACTGGTGGACCCAGGCCGAACTGGCCGGGCCGCCCCCGGACGGAGAGGAGGTCGTGCCCCGGGATCTCGGCCCACTGGTGGCGCGGCTCGCGGTCGGGGACGTCCCGACCTCGCCGACCGTCCTGCCGTGGCACCTACTGGGATGATCGGTTAAGCGGGAAACGCAGACGGTGTCGCGAGGCCACGGCGCTGAGCCCGGGCGCCGCACCCGAGAGCGGGGCAACTCGACATCCGGGACGCTCGGCCACTCGCGTGGTTGCGGGGAACGATCAGGGCCTGCCGGCACCAGGCACAGAAACGGAGCAGGTCAGGATCTGTCCGGTACGAGGTCCGGTGGTCAGCCGCTGGAGGTTGTCCGTGACGCCATCGGACTGGCGCCACTCGGCGGTCAGGACGAACAACGTACGCCGGTCCGAACCACCGAGCATCAACGCGAACGGTGCCCGGTCCTCCGGCAGTTCGATGCGTTCGAGGATGTTGCCGCCCTCGGCGACGCGGGCGATCGAGGACCCGCCGGTGGAGACCCATACCGCGCCTTCGGCGTCCAGGCAGATGCCGTCCGGGGCGACGCCGTCGGCGAAGATCCGCCGGTTGGACAGCCCTCCATCCGCATCGATGTCGAACGCGGTGAGCCGCCCGGCGAACGACTCGGAAACGATCAGCGTCCGGTCGTCGGGCGTGATGACCATGCCGTTGGGAAACTGGATGTCGCCGGCGACCTGGCGCAGTTCGCCGTCTGGCGTGACGAGCTTGATGTAGCCGGGCTTGGGCGCGCCGCCACCGGCGAAGTCGAAGTCCGCCCCATTGATGTAGATGTTGCCGCGCCCGTCCACGACGATCTCGTTGCCGCCCTGCTCGGCGACGGTGACCGTCGACCCGTCCGGCTCCTGACGGCGCAACTTGTCCCCGGTCATCAGCAGCCTGCCGTCGGGCAGCCAGTCGATGGAGTATCCCATCGGCACCGGGCCCCGTACGGATGCGACCTCTGACTTGCCGTCAAGGTCGACGGCCACGACTTCCCTGTCGATCCAGTTGCAGAACCACAGCCGGTCCTCGTGCCACCGCGGCGACTCGGGAATCCCCAGGCCCGTCAGCAGCACCTTCGGCTTGGACATGACGCCTCCTCACTTCGCCCGACCGCACCGACCGCAGCCCGGCTTTCCTGCCCCTTACACGAACGACCCCCTGTCCGATCGACACGATGACCTCAAACCTTGCGATTGTTTCCGGCAGATGCTCGACGGGCGGGCCGTTCAGCCGCGTCGAAGCCGGCGCGGGACCGAAGCTCAGGCTGGTGGCTCCAGCATGGGGACGAGGAACCGCCGGGCCACCGCGGCCAGTTGCTCGTCGTCATCCAGGTTGATGACGGCACTGGGGATCGTCAGGAAAGAGGTGGAGATCCGCACCATCATCTCGGCCACGAGGTCGATGTCCAGGCCGCTCGACACGTTACCCGCGCGTTGCTCGCTGCGGAGCTGGCCGGCGACGAAATGCCGCACGGTGGCGAGGGTCTGTCCCCCGTCAGCCGTCATGGAGGGGACGAGCAGGTCCGGTTCCGTGGCGATGAGTCCGCCGATCAGCGGGTTGCCGCGAATTGCCCGCAATGAGCTCACGAAGCCCAGCACCACCCTGTCGGCAGCGGTGCCGGCTTGTTCGATGTCGATGAGGAACTGGTCGAAATAGCGGCGGAACTCCCGGCGTACCACGTGTTCGATCAGCGTGTCCTTTGTGTCGAACCGCCGGTAGACCGTGATCCGCGACACCTTCGCCAGCCGGGCGACGTCCTCCATGGTGGAGCGTCTGATGCCCATCCGGCAGAACTGCTCGTACGCCGCGTCAAGGATGCGCGTCCGCAGCTCGTCGCTGTCGTCGACGCGCTCGACGGCATCGACATAGGCGCGCTGGAGCAACGAATCCGAGTCCGACAGCGCCATGAATCCGGACAGCACCGATTCCACGATCGCCTCCTGTAGGAATTCTGCCTCAAACGTGGGTCTTGTGATGCTCGTCACACTGTGCTCTGATGATGATACACAGACTCATGATTTGTTTCTCAGTATCATCCATTTCTCGCATGCCCGGAGCGGAACCCCCCACCTCGAAGGAGTGCAGAGCATGGCAGAGTTGAGCAGGCGCAAGGTGCTGATCTCGGGCACCGCCATGGGAGCGCTCGGCGCGTTAGGGATGATCTCCCCGGCCCAGGCGGACTCCCTGTCCGGCGACTGGACCTGGCCGGCCAGCGGTTCGATCGCGGGTTCCGGCAGCGGCGCCGACCCCCGATGGGTGTGGGACGACGTGGCCGATCCGCTCCTCGCCTCACTGTTCGACCGCGGTGTCATACCCGAGGTCAACCGGCTGCTGTACGACTGGAACCGCAACGACCAGCCCCTGCCCGCGGGGCTGCCGGAGGATCTGCGGGCCTTCATCGAGCAGGCGCGTCAGCTCCCGTCGTGGGCCGACCCCGCCCTGCTGGATGCAGGGGCGCGCTTCCACGCGCTCAAGGGGAACTACATCGTCGTCCTCACCATCGTCGGCGCCGGGATGCTGGCCACCGCCATCCCCAAGGAGGCCCGCGCCGTCTATTACTCCGCGGGCGGTGCGGATCTGAAGGACCGGATCGCCAAGACGAACATCCTGGCGTACGCGGTCAGACCCCAGAACGCCTGGGGCGCCGGCGGCACGGCCGTGGTCGAGGCCGTGAAGACCCGGCTGGTGCACGCGGCGGTGCGGCACCTGCTGAAGTCGTCTCCCCACTGGTCCGGCCCTATCCCGATCAGCCAGGAGGACATGCTCGTCACGTGGCACACCCTGGCGACGTACTCCATGCGCGGGATGCGGGAGTGGAAGGTGCGCATCTCCTCCACCGAGGCCGCGGGGTACCTGCACTCGGTGCAGATGCTGGGGCACATGCTCGGCATCAGGGACGAGTTCCTCCCCGCCACCTGGGACACCTCCTACACCCAGTCGGACCTGGTCCTGCCCAGGAACATGGGGCCGACCACCGAGGGGGTGGAACTCAACGCCATCCTGCGGGACATGCTCGCGGAGCTGACCAGCCCCGGCGGCGTCGACAAGCCTCTCGTCAACGCGTTCTCCAGGTACCTCACCGGTAACCAGGTGGCCGACTGGAACGGCATCCGGCGCGAGCCGCTGTGGGACCCGGTGGTCAAGACCGCCTGGCCGCTGCTGGTGCAGTTCCGGGAGGGTCTGATCGGGCTGCCGCTGGTGCCCGCCGCCGCCTGGCTCCTCGACGAGGCGGTCAAGAAGTGGACCACGTACTACCTCACCAAGGGGGCACAGACCAAGATCGTGATTCCGACGGGCAACCGGCCCGGCTGATCACGGCCGTCGCCGCGCGGAACGGCGTAGGGCATCGCGAGCGGATCGCGGGTTGCGGTGCTCCGGCGGCGTAGGCAAGACTCGGCGGCAGTCGTGAGGTGGGCGGAGGGGACGATGAGCACCGCTGACAAGGGCAACGCCTATCTGGAACGGGTCGTCGCGCAGCAGGCGGTGCTCGAGGACGACCTCAGGGCACGCCGCGCCGCCCCCGGCGAGCCGGCGCCCCCGGCGGGGCCGCTGGCCAAGCGCGAGCGGGCCATCGGCGGGGCGGCGCCCGACACGGCGGCCCCGGGCCCGGTGGACGTACGGATCACCGGGTTCTGGCGCTGGAAGAACGTTCTCGTCCCGCCCAACGCCTTCGTGGTGCACACCCGGCGTGGCCGCGAGAAGCCCCTGGACGTCGGCCTGGGCGTGTCGTTCCGCTTCAACCCGTCCACCGACTCGTTCCTGGTCGTGCCGGGGGCCACCCAGACCATCCTGATCAACGCCTACTGCGTCTGCCGCGAGCTCCAGGGTGTGCTGGTGCAGGGGTACGTGCAGTGGATCATCCAGACCTTCCCCGTCGCGTACCGCAAACTGGACTTCAGCGACCCGCAGGACCCGATGCGGCTGGTCAACCTCCAACTGCGGGAGCAGGCGGAGGCGGCCATCAAGGACAAGGTCGCGACCATGGGCGTGCGCGACGTGCTCAGCGACAAGCAGCCCATCATCGAGGAGCTGACCGCCCGCCTGCGCGCGGTGGCCGAGGGCGAGGACGACAGCGACCAGGGGCTCGGTCTGCGCATCGTCACCGTCCAGATCAAGGAGGCCGTGGTCAGCTCGTCGCGGCTCTGGGAGAACTTACAGAAGCCCTACCGGGCCGAGCAGGGGCAGCTCGCCCGCCTGGCCGAGCTGCAGTCCGAAGAGGCGATCACCCAGCGCGAGATGGCGGCCGAACGGCTCAAGGAGACCCAGCGCCTGGAGAACGAGCGGGAGCTCGCCGGGCTGCGGGCCCGTAATGAGGCGTGGCAGTTCGACACCGAGGTGGCCGAGCGGCTGCGGCGCACCCAGCGCCGGCACGACGACTCCAGGGCGGTGGCGGAGTTGGAGACCCAGACGACCCTGCACGCGCTGCGGATGGAGCGCGAACGGCACACCGAGGAGGCCGAGACCGGCAGGCTGCGGATCGAGCGGGAACGGGAGCTCAAGAGCCTGGAGCTCGCCGGCGAGCTGGAGCTGGCGCGTTCCCGGGCGCTGGCCGACCATGAGCGGGCGCTGCTGGACGTGGAGCGGCTGCGGATGCGGGCCGACATCGACAACCAGCAGTCTCCGGCCAGCCTTCAGGCCAAGCTGATCGGCTTGCTGCCCGAGATCATGGCGCAGCTCCCCAAGCCGGAGGAGCTGCGCATGGTGTCGATCAACGGCAGCGACCGGACCACCGTGTCGGGCCTGCTGGCCGAGCTCGCCGCCATGGTCGGAGTGCTGCGTTCCGCGATCGACCGGGACACTCCGGCTTCCTGATCGGCGAGGTTCCCCGCTGTTCGCTGTTGTGGCGGGCCCCGGTCCGCCGACCGCCGCGACCGGCTCGGTGCCGGTAGCGGGCGCACGCCGACCAGCCAGTCACCGCAGGGCTGCGACGTGCAGTTCGCGGAGCACATCACCGAGAACGGCGGCGGCGTCGCCGAGCACTTCTTTCTCGAACGTCGAAGCGCTGTCGCTCCATGGTTGGGCGTTGACGAGCACCCGGACCGTGCCGGGTCGGCAGAACTCGATGAGCCCGGCGGCAGGGAACACCGTGCCGGAAGTGCCGATGGCGATCCAGACGTCGGCGCGGCGGGAAGCCTCGATCGAGGCGCGCATCTTCTTGGCGGGGAGTTGCTCTCCGAACAGAACGACGTCGAGACGCGCGATGCGTCCGCAGTGCGGGCAGGTGGGCACGGTTTCGTGGATGTCGTCGTCGAACCAGGCGCCGTTGCGAGCGTGGCATGCCTTCCGGGAGCAGCGGGTGGCGAATGCGTTGCCGTGGAGTTCGGTGACGTTCGCGGATCCGGCCCGGGTGTGGAGCCCGTCTATGTTCTGGGTGGCGATGTGCACGTCGAAATGGGCTTCGGCGGCGACCAGCGCCTCATGCGCCGGGTTCGGTTGGGCGATGGATGCGGCGTGGCGTAGTTCGTTCCAGTGCTCCCATGCCTGCTGGGCCTTGCCGTGCCAGCGGGAGGCGGTCGTGAGCTTCGCGATGTCAGGGTTGCGGTCCCACATGCCGTTGCCACCTCGGTACACGGGCAGCCCCGAGGGGGCGGAGATCCCGGCTCCCGTGAGGACCGCGAGCCGAGGTTTGCGCTCAGCGATGGCAGCGTCAGGCATGCGATCATTGTCGGCCTTGGCGATGTCTCATACCACCGCATTTGTATAGCTCAGCGACCTCACCGTCGCGAACAACCTCGAAGCGAGCACCGCCAGTATCACGAACCACCTCGAGGCAAACACCACGCACAACACGGGCAGCTTCACGACCGACAGCACGCTGACCGCCGGCGGCAGCGCTTACCTCGAAGGAGGGCTGACCGTGATGGATCAGTATGACCTGGTAATGGCGGCAACCGCGAGTGGCATCGACTTCGAAAAAGGCGTCCTCGCAAACTCGCTTCATACAGTGGAGTCAGGCTGTGCAAGCAGCCGATCATCGACGACAACTACCAGCCGCAATGGAGTGGCGCGCCTAATTGTTCCTGCAGGTTCTGGTGGGCGATCGGATGCAGGTGATTTTCCGGGCTGATTGTGGTCGATGAAGACCAGTCCATCGGCGAGCAGCCCCTACAACGCCTCCCATCGAGATCGAGATCCTGCCGATCGGCCGCCGTAGCCCGGCGTGCCCGGCCCGCGCGGCGCCTGGTGGACGCGACTGCTTCGATCGCGTCGGGCTGACCCGAGAAGCCGACGGCCGGCCCGCGAGTGGCACTCTGGTCCACCCCCGTCGTGCCATCGAACTGCTCCCAGAGGGCGAGCACGACTCCCGTGGAGCGCCGCGATCTCCCTGACCCGGCGCGATCACGCCCCGAATGTCCAGTTGGTCGCTCAGCAGCCGAACGCCGTCCTGCACCGATCTCCTCTGGCAGGCGCCGTCGGCCGGGTCTCCCTGGCGGCGGTCGGGTTCAGCCGGGCCACGGCTGCCATGTCCGAGCAGTAAACAATGGCAGGCGAAATGAGGGATTGGGGGAAGTGGACGGCTGAAATTTTAGGTCGCTCTAAATTGCCGGATATGCATGCTTACAAACCCGTGGCACATTGCGGACACGAGCCTTGTCAAGCCGGATTCACAAGCGCACAGTCAAAGCAAACAATCCGGCCCTCGGAGGACACATGAACAAAAAGGGCGCACCAAATCCCCGCAGCAGAATCGCAATAAGACGTCTCTTATCCGCTGGCCTCGCGATATTCGCCGCCGCCTTCCTCGTCGCGCCGCCCGCAGCGGCCCTGGCCTTGCCGACGCCGAAGGAATTCGTGTCGAACCTCGACCTGGAGTGCTTCAAGACCACCGCGTACCAGCCGCCGGCCACCACATTGGTGCTGCGCCACCTCAACCCCGTGCTCGGCAACCTGCCGACGGTGCAGGTCACGCTGGGCCAGCGCGAGCAGCTCTGCGTCCCGGTGGCCAAGAACAACGTCATCCCACCGCCGAATGTCCTCGACTACGTCAGGTTCGTCGACCTGTCGTGCTACCGGGTGACCGGGCCCTCGATCAACCAGAATCTGGGGCTGCGCCACCTGAACCCGGTCCTGCAGAACGTGCCGGGCATCAGTGTCACGCTGAACGCGCCCCAGCACCTGTGCGTGCCGGTCGCCAAGAACGGCGTGGTCCCCGCCCCGGACATCCTGCGGGTCATCTCGCACATCGACCTGCTGTGTTACGCGCACCAGCCGAACCCGTCCATGAACCTGCCCCTGACCCTCACCCAGCTCAACCCCGTGCTGGTCAACCAGATCCCCACCCAGACCGTCCAGGTCACCGCCGCCCGCCAGCTCTGCGTCCCGGTGCAGAAGGCCCGTGACGATATCCCGTCGGACGTGCTCGACGTCGTACGGTGGGTCGACCTGGAGAAGTTCGACATCGGCAGCCCGGCCATCTCCCCGGTGCCGCTGACCCTGAGACACCTGAACCCGGTGCTGGGGAGCCTGCCCCCCGAGGAGCTCAGACTCACCGGCGCCGCGCAACTGGCCGTCCCCGTCTCCAAGAACGGAATCGTGCCGCCCGGCTGATCCTCCTCCGCGACCGGGCCAGCTGACCGGCCCGGTCGCACCCACTGCATAAGGCTCCGCCATGGGATCGCCGAGCTGGGCGCGATGGAAGGCCAGATGCGTCCACACCTCGGCGGCCAGCGGCACCACCGCCTCCGCGCCGGACGGCAGCTTTCCGGTCGGGTGCCCGCGACGTGGACCGAACGGCTTGCGTGCTCGTCTGGTGGTGGGTCGAGATGGATCCACGTCTCGCGGACCTGCGCAGGAGGAAGCAGATCGCCCACCGCTCGCCAAGAACGGCAACCACACAGTCAACGGATGCGGTTACGACCGCAGTCGCCCGGGTGCCGGCGATCAGCCGCCGGGCTTGGTGAACTCCACGCCGTCGAACCGGAACACCGTGGTGCGGCCGGGGTAGTCGCTGACCGCCAGAAGCCGGCCGTCGGCGGAGAAACCAACCTCCTGGTACCAGCCCGACCGCTCGCCGGGTACGGCGAAGTGCGGCTCCAGCGGTTGTCCGGTCGCAACGTCATAAACGACGACCGGGCCGCGGTGAAGAACGCCGGCGAGCAGCGTGCCGTTGGGTGACAGCGCGAAGTCACCCAACCGCTCGCACCCCTCCCACTCGTCCTCGATCGCCCAGCACAAGTCACCGGATTCCACCGAGACGCCAAAGCATCCTGACGTCGCGCCGCTCGCGACAAGGATCTGTTCGGCCCCGTCGAACGCCAGCTTGTCGAACCGGTGGCTGATCCCCTGGAAGCCCGCCGGGAAGGGGAACGGGGCGGCGAGCACTCGCTGACCGGCGTCGACATCCCAGATCTCGAGGTCGTACTCCGTATCGCGGTTGTCCGGGTCGTGGGCGAGGCCGAGGAGCCGGCCCGACGGCGACAGCGCGGCGGTGGTCTGGAAGCGCTTGCCTGCCGGAAGATCGAGGCACGAATCGCCGTCCGGGCCCAGCACTCGCAGCGCGTGATCGTTGTCGACCACCAGCATCCGCCGGCGGGCGGCGTCCCACCCGGGTCGGGTGTAGGGCAGGCGTTGGACATGACCGGTGGCGAGCGCCACCGTGTAGCTCACCTCCGCCATGGAGATCGTGTCGCGGACGGTGAACGTCAGGTGCGATCCGTCCGGTTCGAACATCACGGTATGGATCAGTGAGTACTGATACGCATCGGTGTACACCACCTGGCGCGCGCCGGTCCGTACGTCGACTGTCTGCACATCGGAGCCGGCCGCCCCGATCCGGTCGGGGATGCCGCGGGCGACCGCGACGGTTTGGCCGTCCGGGTGCAGAGCGATGGCCACGACGCCGTTCGTCGCCCGTGTCACGCACTGTACGACGACGTCGCCCGGTTCGCTTGCCGCGACGTCGCGGAGCAGGGCGTACCCGTCGCGCATCTTCTCGGCGACGACCTTCTCCAGGGCCTCGCGCGCCGCGTCTCCGTGATCGAACGACTTCGTGCGCCCCTGAGGCTTCCCAGTGCCGGCCCACCAATTCCGGTGCAGCTCAGCCCCGTCGATCCGGAGTTCCAGGTACTTGGGCTTCGAGGTACCGGGATGGGTCAGGAGAATCTGGTCACGATCCACCCGCGGCATTGTAGAGGTCTCCAACACAGAAAAAGGGCAGCTCAGCTCCTCCTCGGGTTCGAGGTCCCTTCTCGCAGGTCAGAGCGAGATGATCTTTTCAGGTACGTAAGCACGTGGACCGGCCTTCAAGGCATGTCGCGGCCGTGCGACAACGCGCCGTACGCATCGGCGATCTGCAGCGCGAAACCTACCCGCATACCTGGTCGGCTCGTAGCGCCACGCCTGCACCAGCTGCTCAGGACAGCCAGTTTCGTACGAGGGCGAGCATCGGGCTGGACAGCCAATTGACGACGAATGCGACCAGGATGCCCAAGAGGAAGAAGACGATTTGCGTGACGAACCCCCTGCGGTTCTGTCCGGTGAACTGGCGTCGCAAGACGTCGTCGAGCGCCTTGACCTGTTCGGGCGTGAGCGCCGCCAGCCGTTCGGTACTGTCCACCTGCGCGCTGAGCTGCTGAAGCGCGACCAGCCGCTCCTGCAGGTAGCGCTCGAGCTCGCGCGAGACCGCCTGCGCCTCTTTGACCATGTCCTGCAGCCTTTTGACGCGCTCGGTCAGGATAAGTTCCCGCCGCGCCACCCGTTCCCGGCGACGGGCCAGCAGCGTGGTCACCCCCCAGAAGGAACCGCCGACCGCGGCGATCACTCCCGGCACGCCGAGCGCGACCCACCAGTAGAACCTGTCGAGCAGCGCCTGCCCCGCCGGTTTCTCCATGTCAACGCCTGCCAGCGACCCGACCAGGCTGATGACGAACGGCGTGCCCACCACCACCCATGCGATGAGGCCGCCCACAAGCCAGAGGCCGACTTTGGTGTCGTCATCAGCCGCAGACCCATGCTGCGCTTTCTCGGCAGAAGCGCCGGGCTGGCCGCTGGACGGATTGTCGGCCGGAGACTCGTCTTCAGAGGGCGACGTCATTGCTACAGAGTGCGATCCGGGGACAGCGCATGGCAAGCCCTCCGCCGTGATACCGCACGCCTGAGTCCGTCGCAGAGCGTCGAGTTGGAGCTGTGGGTTCTGCTCATGCGTCAAGACTCGTGCGTACGCCGTGTGACGCCGACCTGTGGTGGCCGCTATGGACCCGCGGGAGGCCAGGCTCTCGAGGTGGCGTTGCGGGCTGACGAGCCCGGGTGCGCAGACGTTCACACCTTGGGGCCTTGAGGCTTACCGCCTGCCGGCAGATCGGCCCGGCTGTTGGAGGCGGTGGAAGCGTCCTGACGGGTCGTGTGGATGATCGCGGCGCGCAGTTCGGTGAGTGCGGCGACGAGCGGGACGCGGGCCTTGATGAGGTGGGTGGCGGCGCGGGGAAGACAGGCAGCGGCGGCGAGGGCGCCGATCAGGTTTGAGGATGGTCGTGGACACAGGGTGCTCCTGTCGGCAGGTGGGTGGTCGCGGACGTGAGTGCCAGTTACCGCCGATTGACGCACCCCACTACGTGACGGGTGATACCGGTTGAGTCACGGCGGGCGAGGTCGCCCGGTGTCAGATCGCCGGGTCAGCGGCTGGAAGCGCGGTCGGCATCTGCCCGAATCGGAAGCGGCCTTCCCCTCGCGGGCGCGAGCGACCCACGCGGCGCTGGCACTGATCCCGGTCTGCAGGCCAAGAGTCCCCACCAGGGCCTGACTGGTCTGGGCCGGTACATGCGCTTGGGTGAGGAGGCCTCAGCCCGCATCGCTGCCGAGTACCACCCCGCCAACCGTCCCCCACGCAGTGCCGCCTGGACGATCGACCCAGCGGCGGCTGACCGTTGCTGAAGGAGTGACGGACCTTGAGGGTGGACCCGTCGCGGTCGCGCAGCGAACCGGGCCACGCCGAGCCGGCTGAGCTCGGCGTGGCCGGTCCATACACGTGGACGCCAGGCCGAGCAGGCGCGATGTCCCGGCGTGGCCGTTGTGGCGGACGTTCTCCGGGATTCGTACTGGTAAGTGGCCTTTAGTGGTACCCGGAAGTAGCGAAGCCGGTTCCGGGCTCAGCCGGCGACTTGGCTTTTCGGTGGCGCGGAGACGCTGACCTTCGAGCCCCATCCCGAGTAGCTGGTCTCGGTGCTGAAGCGCCCGTCCCCTACCTCGACGCCGTCGGCGACGTGGGAGGAGGCCAGGTGCGAGGTGAGGAGCTTGCGAGGGAGATTGTCAGGGCCGAGCATGAGCCTGTACTCCACCACGGTCTTGTCGCCCTCGCTGAGCGGCGACGACGCGCGGAACCAGGGTGACGCCTTCGCCAGCGCCGCGTAGGTGAGTTTGCCGGAGTACGTACGGCCCTGCTTCTTGCCCTTGAGCAGGACCTTCAGCGTGGCGGGCTCGGCCGGGTTCACGAGCTGCGAAAAGGTGCCGATGTAGCTGCCTGTCATGCGCAGGGGGTCCACGAGGTACTTCTTGCCATTGGGCACCTCGCCGTACATCGGGTGCGTGGTCCAGCTCTTGCCGTCGACCCAGATCGTACGCCCGCCGCTCAGGGAGTACATGTAGTCGAAGATGCCGCCGGTGTGCTTGTTGTAGTCGGTGGTGATGTCGGACGCGGCGATGCCTTTCTTGCCGAACTGCCACTTCCCGGACCGCCGAAGGAACGTGATCTTCTCCGAGTCCTGCAGTAAGGACGTGACGTCGGTGAACTTCACCCCCTTGCCCACCTTCAGCTTGCCCTGCAACGCCTTGACCGGGTCCGCCGAGGCGGCCTGGGCGGGAGTAGTGGCTATGAGCATGGTCATGGCGGACACGACGGCCCCCACGATCATCCGATTCATGAGATTCCTTTCCATGGAGATCGCAGATTCTGCCGTTTCTTGATCACGACCTGGTGAACGCGGAGTCCTTCATCGGCAGATCGCACTCGAGCACCAGATACGGGCTGGTCGATCCTGTCGGTGGCAGACTTCTGCACGGTCACGAGCAGCCCGCCCAGCCGTTGAATTCGTCACCGGCTTGATCACCGCCGTCACCCTGCGTCCCGGTACCTGCGGCCGAGCACCACGAGGCCGCCGTCGCAGCCGACCTGTTCGCTCCCATGATCGCTGTCGTACCGCGCGGATCTGCCGAGCCGTGCCCGGGATATCAGGCGTTGAATGCGAAAACCGCAAATTGGGCGCGGTCACGGGCGCTGAGCTTGGCCACGGCCAGGTTGCTGTGGGTTTTCGCGGTCGTGAGCCAGTCACCATGCGGTTCGGCAGGCGTGGCCGTGGCATAGCCCTCGCGGGGCTCACCGTTCGGGATAATGCCCCGGTGATTCGCGTACGTACAACCGCTTTATCCCTCTTCCTCTTACTGGCTTCCACTGCTGGTTGCGGAGGTGTCGGCACGTTCACCATCACCATGTCGGGTGAGTCGATGGAGCCGACGATCAAGGCGGGCGCGAACCTGTCGCCACGCAGCACCGATGGACAGTACGCTCCCCACCTCGGCGACGTCATCGTCTATCGAACCCCCAAGAACTGGGCCAATGCCACGCCAGGTGAGCTACACGTATCACGGGTCATCGGCGTACCGGGGAGCACGGTGAACTGCTGCGATCCCCAGGGGCGGCTCCAGGTGAACGGCAAGGCGCTGGACGAGCCCTACCTTGCCGCTCCTCCGGCCTCGCATCTGCGGTTCGAGGTTCAGGTGCCGCCCAGCCGGCTCTGGGTGATGAGCGACAATCGTCACGCCGCTCTGGACTCTCGCACCCACCTCGCCGATCCCGGCAACGGGACCATCGACATCTCCGACGTCGCCGGGGTGGTGGATCCCGCGAGACGGTAAGCGTCCTCGCCACCTGCCCCGGTCGGCACGCAGCCGGGCCCGGCTGCGTCGCGGTCGGTTGTCATCAGCCTGATGACATCTCCGGGGTCTCGGAACGCACCCACTTCGCTCGCGCCGTGTCACCATCGCAAACCACTTCATGGTGCATGAGGAGACTTGTTCGGGCTCGGTGTAGGGGGCGGGGTGGCCTGGCGGCCGCTGCGCCGTCATGACCGCCGATCCGTGCCGGGGCAGCGTCCGAGGTGCCGGAGTGCGATCGCCGGTTTGGAAGGGATCTGGGTCTCGGAATTGTCGGTGGCTACCGGCATGGTGGTGCCATGACCGAGACGCCGCCCTTCACCGTCCTCGCCGATGACACGGCCTACGCCGAGGCCGTTCAGCTCGCCGTTGACTCCGCCGCCGCCTACTACGCCGACGGCACCTCCACGCTTGACGACGACGCCTACGACCGGCTGGTGCGGGGCATCCAGGCGTACGAAGAGGCCCACCCCGAGGCGGTGCTGCCGTCCTCGCCGACGGGCAAGGTGGCCGGCGGGGCCGTGGTTGGCGACGTGCCGCACACGGTGCCGATGCTGAGCCTGGACAACGTGTTCGGCGCCGAGCAGCTCGCCGACTGGGCGGCCTCGCTGGAGCGCAGGCTGGGCCGCCCGGTGACGGCGTGGAGCGTGGAGCCCAAGCTCGACGGGCTGGCGATCTCGGCCCGTTACCGGCATGGCCGCCTGGCCCAGTTGGTCACGCGGGGCGACGGCAGCGCGGGCGAGGATGTCTCGCACGCCATCGGCACCATCGTCGGGCTGCCCGATCGGCTGGCCGAGCCGGTCACGGTGGAGCTGCGCGGCGAGGTCATGATGACCACCTCCCAGTTCGAGGAGGCCTGCACCAAGCGGCAAGCCCACGACGGCACCACGTTCGCCAACCCGCGCAGCGCGGCGGCGGGCACGCTGCGCGCGCAGGACAGGCCGTACGTGTGCGAGCTGACCTTCTTCGGCTACGGCGTGCTGCCGCCGCCCGACGACCACTCCGAGCTGGCCGTACGGCTGCGCGAGCTGCCGCACAGCCAGATCATGGGCTGGGTGGCCGCGCAGGGTGTGCAGACCACCGCCGCCACGCCAGTCGCCGGCATCGTGGCCGACAGCGTTGAGCGCGTGCAGGAGCGGGTGGGGGAGATCGCGGCGGCGCGAGCCGGCCTGCCGTTCGGCATCGACGGTATCGTGATCAAGTGTGACCTGGCCGCCGACCAGGCCGAGGCCGGATTCAGTTCCCGAGCACCCCGCTGGGCCATCGCCTACAAGCTGCCCGCCACGGAGAAGATCACCAAGCTGCTCGCTGTGGAGTGGAACACCGGCCGCACCGGCATCATCGCCCCACGCGCCGTGCTGGAGCCGGTCGAGCTCGACGGCAGCATCGTCACCTACGCCACCCTGCACAATCCCGCCGACATCGCCCGGCGTGGCCTCATGCTCGGTGACAGCGTGACCGTCTACAAGGCGGGCGACGTCATCCCGAGGGTCGAAGCGCCGGTCGTGCATCTGCGCACGGGTGAGGAGCAGCCGATCGAGATCCCGGCGGCCTGCCCGTCCTGTGGCGACGCCATCGACAGCTCCCAGGAGCGTTGGAGGTGCGTGCGCGGGCGCCAGTGCCGCGCAATCGCCTCCATCGTCTACGCCGTGGGCCGCGACCAGCTCGACATCGAGGGCCTGGCCGAGAACCGCATCAAGCAGATGCTGGACGCGGGCCTCATCGCCGATTTCGCGGACCTGTTCTTCCTGACCCGCGATCAGTTGCTCGGCCTGGAGCGCATGGGCGAGACCAGCACCGACAACCTGCTGGCCGCCTTCGATCGGGCCAAGGGCCAGCCGCTCAGCCGGGTGTTCTGCGCGCTCGGCGTGCGTGGCACCGGCCGGTCCATGAGTCGCCGCATCGCCAAGCACTTCGGCAGCATGCAGGCCATTCGCGCCGCCGACGCCGAGGCAATCCAGCAGGTGGACGGCATCGGCCCGGAGAAGGCCCCGGTCGTGGTGGCCGAGCTGATCGAGCTGGCCCCGCTGATCGACAAGCTGGTCAAGGCCGGCGTCACCATGACGGAGCCGGGCTGGACACCACCCGCCGAGCCTGGTGACGCGGAGGCCGACGGCGCGTTCGAGCTGCCACTGGCTGGGATGTCCGTCGTGGTGACCGGCGCGATGAGCGGAGCGCTGGAGGCGCTGAGCCGCAACCAGATGAACGAGCTGATCGAGCGCGCGGGCGGCAAGGCGTCCTCCAGCGTGTCGGCCAAGACATCATTGCTGGTGGCGGGCGACAAGGCCGGGTCCAAGCGGGCCAAGGCCGAGAGCCTGGGCGTGCGGATCGTCGATCCGGAGGAGTTCGCCACCCAGGTCAGCGCCTTCCTGTGAGCGCCCTGGCGGCACGCCGGGACGCGGTGTCCCGGCTGGCCGGCTCCAGGGCCGTACGGTTCTTTGTGCCGCGGCTACGACTGACTGGATGAGCGCCCAGCGCAGCCCGGTCCTCGGCGGGGCGAGCTGGAGCGTCGGCGTCGCCCTCACCGAGGGCACACCCCCGTGAACCTCACCTGGGCCGCCCCGAACCCGGCTGCCCATCAACGCAGAAGTGCCCGATACGGACATGAACTTTGGTGATCTCGACGAGCCGGCGTGCCAGGCTGATGCGCTACCGGCACCTCCTTGGCTGGAGCGCTCGGGGCGGCGTGGGGGGTGCTGGGCACGGTTGGCGGGCAGCAGCCGGAAAGTCGCACGCTCAGCGAGGATGCGGGCTGCGCACGTGTCCTGGAGCCGTCTTCGGCGGGCCGTACTGATCAGCCTCGCAGGGCACAGTGTGCCGCCGCGCCACATGAACGTGACGCACTGAGTAGCGCCGCCCGCAACGGGGAGTTAGCGGGTATGGATGGAACCATGATCCTTTTGAGGCGGACAATCCACGTGACCGTACTCGCTGCCCTCTTGGTCCTCCCGATCATCGCCATCCCGCCGGCGGCGGCCGACACCCGCAAGCGGCCGCAGGCCGAAGCCGGCGCCGCACTCGCCCGCCGTATGTTGTCCCAGTTGAAGGTCGCCAGGGCGTTATCGCTCCGCGGCTATGCACACCGGCGTTTCCTGCCCCGATGGGCGCACCACAGGGGTAAGTGCGACACCCGGGAGACCGTGCTGGCCCGCGATGGGCGACGCGTGCACAGGAACGCCACGTGCTACCCCGTCAAGGGCCTCTGGTACAGCCCGTACGACGGCAAGTGGCTGAAGAGCGAGAAGCATGTGGACGTCGACCACGTCGTGCCACTGTCGTATGCCTGGCGTTCCGGCGCCAGCAGGTGGAGCCAGGCACGCAGGCGCGCTTTCGCCAACGATCTCACCCGACCAGAACTGGTCGTCGTCAGCCACTCCGCCAACATCGCCAAGGGTGGCCAGGGGCCGCAGAGCTGGCGTCCGGCGCGCCGTGCCTATTGGTGCCGCTACGCGACCTCATGGATCACCGTGAAGCACCACTACCGGCTCTTCGTGACAAAAAAGGAGAAGAAAGCTCTGCTCAACATGCTCCGCACCTGCCGGGGACGTTGACATATCGCCTGTGACCTGGCTCGGGGTCGAGGAGGAACCGCGCAGGAACTGGCGGTGCGGCCCGAGGGGCTGTTGCTGCCCGAGATGCGGTCGGCGACGGTGGCCTGTTCGACGGTACCGGGGCGGAACTACGGGGCGGTGGTGTCCAGGGAAGCAGGCCCAAGGAAGGCCTCTACCAGGCGCTCGGCGGGGAGCTCCCCTTGGCAGGGGGACGTCCGGGGCTCGGGTGCCCTTGTCGCATGCGTCTGCGGGGCCTGTTCAGGGGAAACGAGGGTCGTCGGGACGGTAGCGGGCACCACACGCGAGCCCCCGACGTCCCTCGCAAGGTCCACGCAGCATGGACGCCCAGCACTCGGACACGATGCACCGCAGCCGTGACCAGGTATTCAGTGCCAACCCGACGGCGTGCTCGTAGCCAGGCCCGAGGATCTTGCCGCCGTGCCAGACACTCGCCGTGGGATGCGGCGAGGGCGGCGACGCGCTCCGGGCAGCCCACCGCACCCAACCCACTGGAGCCAGCCCACCGCAGCCAACCCACTGGAGCCAGCCCACCACGGCCGGCCCACCGTGGCTGACCCACCGTGGCTGGCAGGTCACCGCGGTCGGCATCTCCGAGGTCGCCCTGCGCCGCCCCGCGCGCTGCCGCCACAGACGTCCAGGGCCGCGCGTCCTGGCCGCATGCGGACGCGCATCACGTATCAGCCGTCGTGGGCGTCCCTCCTAAGGAGCGGAAAGGAGCGAGACGATGGCCACTTACACGATCGACAGCTACAGCGTGCGAGTCTGGTCCTCCAGGCCGACCACGAACCTCAGCCCCGGCGTCGCCGTCACCGGGATCTACCTGTACGAGGGCGGCACCTACCGGGGTTACGCCTACTTCTACCCTGACGGCACCCCGCTGGCGCCGCCGGTGATCGACGCGGCCGCGGGCCAGATCTTCATCCATCTCAACCTGTCGCAGCTCACCGGGATCCTGCAGTTGCTGCGCGAGGAGAAGCCGGTCTATCTGTACGAGTTCGGCACCACGAACGCCGGGCTCATGACGGGCACCGAGCCCACGGGTGAGGAGGAGGGCATAGCGGGCTGAACTCACTCTCGGGGCGTCATGAACCGGCGCAGCCCGGGCGTGCCCAACCCGACGAGGAGCTGAACTCGCTCGGCCACACGACGCTGGAGGACCTGGACGCCAGTAACCGCGCCGAGGCGAACGCCATGATCCCCGCCACGATTCTGGAGCGGATGGGCGAGGTCGGCCGGGCGCGGGCGTCACCCTGTGATGGCTGCCACTCGCGCGGCAGCCATCACCCGGCATCGGTCGGCGTCAGCGCGAGATGATGTCGTAGCGGCACTACTGCCTTGCAGGCGCAGGTCTTGATCGGCGATGGTGATCGTCTCGCCGAGGTTCTCCGGCACCGCCGTACAGCGGGTGTCGCGGCTTGGGTCGGCGGCCTTGATGAGGACACGAGATCAAAGCGGGACGATCTTTTCTGGCGCGTAAGGCGTGCTGACTGCTCGCACAGCACAGGCGCAGGGGGTCTTGATGGTGTAGGCGCGCCACGGGCGAGGGCAAGGGATCGTGATCCGGCTGCGCGCGGTGCCGGGCGAGTCGATCGTCGAGGTCGTGGACGAGGTGTGGTTGCCGCATCCGGGCACCACCGGCGCGGGCCGGTGTTAGCCTGCTCGTCGTGTCTACTGGCGATCATGACTTACGCGGCCCCGGCCAGGCACATGCCACGGGCCAGGCGTCGGCGGACGAGATGCTGGGCGATCCGCGTTTCCTGATCCACGCCGACCCCGACGAGGTGATGGCGCTCGCGTCGCGAGCAGACAGCGCCGAGGCGCGGCTGGCCGCGGCGGTCTACCGCACGTCCGCCGGCCGGCATCGTGACCTGCCTCCCGCCGCGCGCCGTCAGGTCCTGACCGTGGACGCCGCCCGGTGGCAAGCCGATGATCTGGGACGGCGGCTCGCCGAGGCGCCGGACGAGCACGGCGCGGCCGCTCCGTACCGGGTGGAGTGGGCGACGGGCTCGTCGCTGAAGGGCGCGCTGCTGTGGGCGGCCGATCTGCCGGACCACGAAAGACTCGGGCCGGCCGCAGTCTGGGCGATGACGGTCGGCGGGCCGCCGGGCCAAGCCGTGGTGACGGTCGCGGCCTTCGGCCGTGACGGCTGGACCTGGGACCTGGCGTCGGGCAGTTGCCTCGGCAGGCCCGTGTTCGACGACGGAGGAGTCGAAGCCCTGGAGAGCGTGGTGCTCGACGGCCGTCGATCGCTGGTCGTCAGCGGGTACAGCGTCGTCGACGACCTCGTACGGGCGAGCGTGTGGGTGATGGACGTCGGCTCCGGGGAGCGCGTCGGTTCGCCGTTCGTCACCGAAGGTCACGTAAGCGATCCGCTGGCCGTCACCACGGTGGCGGGCCGTCCGGTGGCGATCTCCGGCGGATCGGCGGTGAAAGTCTGGGACCTGCTCGCGCAGCGCCCTCTGGGCACGCCGTTCGAGGCGCACGGCGACACGAGGGTGGTCTCGATCGCCACGACGACCCTGGACGGCCGCGCGGTCGCGGTCACCGGTGACTACGACGGCTTCGTGCGTGTGTGGGATCCCCTCGACGGGACGGAGGTCGCGGCGCCGACAGAGACTTCCGGCCGGCCGGAAAGCCTGCTCACCCTGTCTCTCGACGGCCGCCCCGTCGTGGTCACCGGCGGCTACGACGGCCCGGTCGAAGTGCGGGATCTGCGCGAGGGCACTCTCGTCCGCGAACTGCTGCCCGAGGACGTGCTGGCGCGTGGCAGCGGTTCGCTCGCCGCCGCCGAACTCGACGGCCGCTCGATCGTGGTCGCCCTCGACCGCGACGGGCACGTACGAGTGCTGGACCTCGCCACAGGCGAGCCGCTGTGCGCTCCCCTGCCTCCAGGGCGCGGAAAACCTGATGCGATCCGCGTGGCCGAGGCCGGCGGCAATCCGATCGCCGTCACCAGCGGCATGCTCTCGTCCGTGGTGCAGGCGTGGGACCTGACCGCCGCATGCGCCGCACCGGTCGCCGGAGCGCCGCGCGGCCTGCCGGGCGACGTCACCGCCCTGACGGTCTGCGAGGTCGCCGGCCGCGAGGTCATCGTCACGGCTCACCACGACGGCCCCGCCGACGACCCCAGATGGGGCGAGGGGTACGTGTGCGTCACCGACCTGGCCGGCGGCACTGCGGTGACACCCGCCATCCCCACCGGGGAAGGACGGGCACAGCTCGCCCTGGCCGACTTCCACGGGGACCCCGTGGCGGTGATCACCTGCAATCAGCGATTCGTGCCGCGGCTGCTGCGGTTGCCTGAGGGTCAGGAGCTGGACATCACGTTCACCACCTCGCACTACCGGCAGGACCACAACGGCCGGATCACCGCGCTCGCCACCGGCCGGCTGGCCGACCGCCCCGTGGTGGTGACCGGCGGAAGGCACAACCAGGCGCGCGTGTGGTACCTGGACAGCGGCTCCATGTGTACGGCCGTCACCGGGCGCGGCGGCGGGTACACCCATGTCACCGCCGCAGCCGTCGGCTCGCTTCGAGGCCGCGCTGTGGCGGTCACCGCCGGACACGGATCCGACACGCCCGAGATCCGGGTGTGGTGGCTGTCCAGCGGCCGCCCGGTCTGTCAGCCGGAGCCAGGTCACAGCGGAGCCGTGAACGCCGTCGCGATCAGTGACCTGGACGGCGTCCCGGTCGCGGTGACCGCCGGCGCGGATCAGACAGTCCGGGTGTGGGACCTGAACAGCGGAAAACTGGTCAGAGACCCCCTGACCGGGCACACGGCACCGGTCCTGGCCGTGGCCGTAACCGAACTGGACGGCCGCCCCGCCCTGGTGACCGGCGGCGCGGATCGGACCGTCCGGACGTGGGACCTGGACAGCGGACGCCGGCTGCGACGGGCGGATCTGCCCGGCGCGGTGTCGCATGTCGCCGTCGCGCCGGGCGGCCGGCTGGTCGTCGCGTTCGGTGACGACATCGCCGTCATGTCCCCCCAGCACCTGGCGGCGGAGCGGTGAGGTGTCAGGGTTCATCCAGCTCTATCCACTGAGCGCCGACCTTCAGCCGAGATGTGGACTCCGTGCGAATCGAGGTCACACCGTCTCTCCGGCTCCAGCCAGGTCGTGTCGAAGGAGAGGGCGGGATACCCTGCCTGCGGTGCCTCGAACCACGTGACCGGAGGAGTCGATGCTGGGATGACGGCAGGGCGACCGATGCCCACACAGGACGACGTGCTCGGGTACTTCGACACGCTGTCGAACTGGGGACGGTGGGGCGACGACGACGAGCTCGGCACTCTGAACCACATCACCGACGACGTCCGGCTGGCGGCGGCGCGGGCCGTGCGCCACGGCAGGAGCGTGTCGTGCGCATGGGAGGTCGCCGTACCGGACGACATGGAGCGGTCGACGACGACGTGCCCGTGCGCCGCCGACATGCCGGGTGCCGAGAACATGCCGGTGGCCGCATTCCACAACGACCGGCGCTGGGGCTTTTCGTCCGAGCGGCTCGGCGTCACGTTCCACGGCAACACCCTCACCCACATCGACTCGCCGTGCCACATCTTCTGGGACGGCACGATGTACAACGGGCGGTCGCACTCGCTGGTCGACGCCGCAACGGGATCGGCGTGGGCATCCGTCACGGCGGCGGCGAACGGGATCATCACGCGTGGTGTCCTGCTGGACATTGCGAGCGTGCGGGATGTGCCGTGGCTGGAACCGGGGCAGGGTGTGTTTCCCGACGATCTCGAGGAGGCCGAGCGTCGCCAGGGTGTGCGGGTGCGATCCGGCGACGCGGTACTCCTGCGGACCGGCTATGGCCGCGTCCGGCACGAGACCGGCGCGGTCAACGGCTTCACGCAGGCCGGGTGGCACGCGTCCTGCCTGCCGTGGCTGCATGAACGGCAGGTCGCGCTGATCGGCGCCGACACCCCCCAGGACGTCCAGCCGTCGGGGTACGAAGACGTGTTGATGCCGGTTCACGCCGTGAGCCTCGTCGCCATGGGTCTGTGGATGCTCGACAACTGCGACCTGGAGGCGTGCGCGACGACGGCCGCCGAGCTCGGCCAGTGGGACTTCCACCTCGCGGTCGCGCCGGTCCGCTTCGCCGGTACGTCCGGCAGTCCGGTCAACCCGATCGCCACCTTCTGACCGCGGTTCACGAGGGGTGCGACGCCATGAAGGGTGGTCGGTGAGGACACGCCGTGCCGGCCGGAAACCAGGCGGCACGAGCACCTCAAGGCAGGGTGTTGCGACAGCTGACGGCGGCCCGCCGTGCTTCCCGACGCACCATGAGGTTTTGGTGCCCCAGCCAGCTCCCCGGGCTGGGGCATGTCGAGATTATGGCCTTAAGTCCGATTTGTATAGCTTTGGTGAGTAATTTTCCTTGACCGCCCTTGCAAGGACGCCCTCGACGCCCCGCCGCGGCAGGTATGCATAGACCATGACCGCGCGTTATGACGGCCAGGCCGACTGGTACGACGAGTACATCGGCTCCAGCGCCCACGTCACCACGCAGGACATCGTCGACCTCCTCGGCCCCGGTGAGGGGCCGTGCCTGGACGTCGGCTGCGGCACCGGCCTCTATCTCGACGCCATCCGCTCCACCGGCCGGACCGTCATCGGCCTCGACCGCTCCGCCGACCAGCTGCGCCTGGCCCGCCGCCGGGACCCCGCGCCCCTCCTCCAGGGCGACGCCACGGTCCTGCCGTTCGCCACGGGCACGTTCGGGACGGTCACCGCGATCTGGGTCTCGACCGACATCCCCGACTTCGCCGGGCTGCTGCGGGAGGCGGCCAGGGTTCTGCGCCCGGGCGGCCAACTGCTGTTCTACGGGGTGCACCCGTGCTTCAACGGCCCCCACATCGAATCCCGCGAGGACGGCGCGGTGATCATCCATCCCACGTACCGGATCAAGGGGTGGCACAAGCGCTCGCCGTGGTGGCGCGAGGGCGGGGTCCGGGACCGGGTCGGGATGAGCCACCTGCCGCTGTCCGACCTGATGAACGCCTTCGTCGACGCCGGGCTGGCCGTCGGGCGCGTGTACGAGCCGCAGGAGCGGCCCGTACCGTCCGTCCTGGCCGTCAGGGCGTTCCGGCCGGGCTGACGCTCAGCGGCCGGGCACCGGCAGCAGGGCCAGGTGCTCGCTGGTCACGAGGTCGAACCTCAGCGCCAGCGACACCAGCGCGTGACGCTGCCAGTCGGCCTTGCCCTCACCGCCCTGCGGGCTTTTGACGTGCAGCTTCTTCTCGGCCAGATAGCCGATGTGGAAACCGATGGCGGTACGGCTCAGCTCCAGGTCGGGGAGCCTCTCGGCGATCTCGGGAATCGTCGGTATGCGCGACGTCGAGGGGTCGCGCAGGCGCGGCTCGCACAGCGCCACCAGGATGCGGAAGTACTTGGCGTTCTGGTCGAGCGGGTAGGCGACCTGCGTGGCCGCGCCCTCGTCGGCGCGGTGCGGCGGCACATGTACGTGCTGCGGCGCGAACACCAGGAACGAGACCGTGCCGTCGACCGCGGGCAGGCTCACCCTGGAGAACTCGAACGGGATCGGCGCCCCGATCCGCCCCGGCGGCACCTTGACGAACTCCCCGCCCCCTTCCGGGTTCTCCACGACGTACGTCTTCGACGTGCTGAGGTTGGACAGCAGCCAGTAGTCCCCCACCGCGACGATCTCGCCGGCGCGCCGGGAGACCGCGGCGTCGTCCAGCCGGAGGTCCACGGGAGAGCCGGGAGCCCCGCGCCCGAAGAGCGCCTGCTCCCCGGGCGCGAGCTCCAGCGAGTACGGCCGGTCGTCGGTCGGCGCCGCCGCCATCTGGATCAAGATGGTGCTGTGCATCCGCGGGACCCTACTCGCGTGCCGGTGAAGGTGTCCAGGTCATACGGGCAACGGCTTGCCACCCGGGCGCCTGCACTCCCGCAGGCCGCCGTCGGACTCGTCGTTGCCGCCCCCGCGGAAGTAGACCTCGCTGACGTACCCCCACCTGTCGTTGTCGGCCATGGTGGCCGCCCACCAGTAGTTCCGGTACGAGCCCAGCGTGTAGCTCGCCCCGGCCTTCTCGCACAGGTACCAGTCGTCCCCCGCCGGATCGATGTAGCCGACGATCTTGCCCTTGGCCGGCGACTCGTAGACCGGGATGCTCCCGCTCGGCGACCAGTCGGGGCAGTTCTGGACCGTGTCATTACCGTGCCGGAACGGCTTCCCGCACGGGCTGGCGTCGCCCGCGGCGGTCCCCGCAACCGGGCCGGCGACCCCCGCGATCGCCAGCCCGAAGGCCGCGGCGAGCGCGGCCCGTCGGATACTCATCATGCTTTTCCTCCCGATGTCGGTATCCGCGTCGATCCTCCTGGGCGCGGGGCCGTTTCCGTAACCTGGTAGCTACCAGGGCGCGTGGACGGATCCACGATGATCGGCGATGATGAGCTGAATGACGGCTCCGTCCCAAGCAGGTCGCTACCGGATCGAGCAGCTCATCGGTGTCGGGGGGTTCGCCTCCGTCTATCTGGCCCATGACGACGAGTTGCGCTCGCCGGTGGCGGTCAAGATCCTCGCCGACAACTGGGCCCGCCGGCCCGACGTGCGCGGGCGTTTCCTCCAGGAGGCGCGCCTGCTGCGCAGGGCCGACTCCCACCTGCTCGTGCAGGTCTTCGACGTGGGCGAGCTCGACGACGGCCGCCCGTACTTCGTGATGACCTACGCCGACCGCGGCACGCTGGAGGACCGCCTGTCCGGCGGGGCGCTCACCGTCGACGTGGCGCTCGGCCTGATGCGCGACATCTGCCAGGGCGTGGCCGTGCTGCACAGCATCGGGGTGGTCCACCGCGACCTGAAGCCGTCGAACGTGCTGTTCTGCTCGCGTCCCGAGGGCGGTGAGCGGGTGATGGTGGCCGACCTCGGCATCGCGCGGTCCACCGACCACCTGAGCGGGCTGACGCTGCCCGCGGGTTCGCCCGGCTACCAGGCTCCCGAGCAGCTCTACTTCGACGGCGCGCCGGACGCGCGCGCCGACGTTCACGGCCTGGGCGCGCTGACCTACCACATGCTCACCGGCAGGGTGCCCGCCAAGCCGGAGCAGCGGGTGCCGCCGAGCGCGCTGCGTCCCGAGGTGCCGGAGGCGGTCGACGCCGCCGTGATGCGCGCCCTGGATCCCGGCAGGGAGGCCCGCTGGCCCGACGCCGCCGCCTACGCCTCAGCCCTGTCGTCGTCCACCGCCGTGCCGCCGTCGGACTGGAAACCGCAGGTGCGGCCGTCAGGCGGAGAAGCACAGGGGCAGCTGTCGGGCGGAGAAGCACGGGGGCGGTCGCCGGGTGGGGAAGCGCGTATGCGGCCGCCCGAAAAGGGCCGGCGCAGGGCGATCGCCGGGGGTGCGGCAGCCGCCGTGGCGGCGGCGGCCGTCACCGTCGTGGCCGTCAACCTCGCCCAGAGCCCGGACCAGCCCGGCGGCACCCGCGCGGCCGCGAGCACGCCGCCCGCGATCGGCTCGACCAGCCGGTGGCTGCGGGACGACTCCGACATCCCCCGCCAGTACCGCGAGCTGATCGTGCAGGCGGGCACGTACTGCCAGGAGCCCGGGCTCAGCCCGGCCCTGATCGCCGCGATGCTCAAGGCGGAGTCCGGCTACGACCCCGGCCTGTCCGATCCGGTGAAGGACGAGTACGGCATCTCCAGGTGGACCCCGTCGGTGCTGTGGTACTGGCAGCCGGGCGGCCTGCAGAGCCCGAAGCCCGCGCCGCCGTTCAGCCCGGAGCTGTCGATCCTGTCGATGGGACGGTTCCTGTGCACGCTGGGCCCCAGGGTCGCGGACCTGCCCGGCGACCCGGCGCTGAAGCTCGCCGCCCTCTACCGCAGCGGCGTCGACCCGCTGAAGCGGGCGGGCGGCATCCCCGAACGGTGGCGCGACTACACCGAGAAGGTCTCCCGCTACATGCGCGACTACCGGCCGGGCTGAGGGCGCTCGACGCATGCTCAACGCGGGCTCAACATTCCTTGATCGACTCTTTCACCCGTGACCGACCATGCCGCCGCCGTCCCGTCCATCGGATTACGCACACCCGCCGAGTTCGTCGCGGGGCTGCGCAGCCTCAAGGCGTGGGCGGGGCTGACGTACCGGCAGCTCGAAGCCCGCGCGGCGGCCGCCGGGGACTTCCTGCCGTACAGCACGCTGGCCTCGGCGTTCGGCCGTAACCGGCTGCCCCGCCGGGAGCTGGTCGTGGCCTTCACCAGGGCCTGCGGCTGCCGCGCGGAGGAGACGGCGGCCTGGCTCGACGCGCACCGCCGCGTCGCCGCCCGGTCCGTACGCGCCCCGGCCGCCTCACGGCCCGACGACCCGGTCTGGCCGCTGGGCGAGGAGCTGGCCGTCCTGGGCTACCGGCTCATCGCGGCGGCGGCGAGCCGGACCCCCGACCCGATCACCGAGGCCGCGGCCCGCCAGGTCATCGCCGAGCTCGCCGACCTGGCCCGCGCAGGCGGCGACCCGCGCGGGCAGTGACCTGCGCAAAGGCGATCCGCGCGGGCAGTGACCTGCGCAAAGGCGACCCGCGTGGCTAACGTGCTCCGAGGCGGCGCACCACGACGCCCACCACCCGCTCTGGTGGGACATATCCGAAATCTCGGGAGTCGAAGGATTCGTCAACGTTGTCGCCCCGCACGGCCAGATGCCCCTCCGGCACGACCGGCCCCGCCCCGGGAACGGGAAAGTCCACGCGATCGCCGCCCGTGGCCACGGCCCGCTTGATCAGCAGCCCCACGTCCACGACGAAGGAGCCGGGAGGCGGCGGCGCGGCCTGCGCCACCGCCCCCTCCCCCGTACGGCCCGGCGTCTCGAACACGACGGTCTGGCCGCGCCGGACCTTCGCCGCGGCGGTCCGCCGTACCAGCACCTTCTCCCCGGGCACGTAGGAGGGCCGCATGCTGTAGCCCCGCACCGTCACCACCAGGTAGCGCTTCCTGAGCACCCAGAGCATGGCCGCGAGTGCCGCGACGACAATGAAGATCATGGGATGCGCTGCTCCTCCGCGTCGATGTATCCCGAGGCCTGCTTCGCCCACAAGCTCGCGTACAGACCTCCACGGGCGAGCAGCTCGTCGTGCCGCCCCAGCTCCCCCACCCGCCCCTCGACCAGCACCGCGATCAGATCCGCGTCGCGGATCGAGCCGAGCCGGTGCGAGACGAGCACGCTGGTCCGGCCCGCCCTGATCTCCCGCAGCCTGCTGTGCACCTCGTACTCGGCCTCGGCGTCCAGCCCGGCGCTCGGCTCGTCCAGGATCATCAGGTCCCGGTCGCCGCGCAGGAAGGCGCGGGCCAGGGCCACCCGCTGCCACTGCCCGCCCGACAGGAGCACGCCCGTCTCCTGCTCGCCGTCCTCGCTCTCGCCGAAGAACATGCGGGTCAGGGGCGTGTCGTAGCCGCGGGGCAGCCGGGCCAGGACGTCGTGGACCCCGGCCCGCCGCGCCGCCTCCTCGACGGGGGCCGCCCGGCCCAGCACCGTCAGGTCGCCCACGGCGATGTTGTCGGCGGCGCTGAAGTCGTACGCCATGAAGTCCTGGAAGAGCGCGCCGATCCGGGCGCGCAGCTCCTCGACGGGGAGGTCGCGCAGGTCCACGCCGTCCCACAGGATCGCGCCCCGCTGCGGGTCGTAGAACCGGCACAGCAGCTTGACCAGCGTGCTCTTGCCGGCTCCGTTCCGGCCGACCAGCGCGACGGACCGGCCGTACGGGATGAACAGGCTGACCCCGCGCAGCACCCACGGATGCTCCTCGCTGTAGCGGAACCACACGTCACGCAGCTCGATGCCGCGCCGCAGCGGCGGCGGCCCGCCCGCCCCCGGTGAGGGCAGGTCGGGCTCGGCGCGCAGCACGGCGGCGTGGTGCCCGAACATCAGCAGCTGGTGGTGCGCCTGGCCGGTGGAGCCGACCAGCCCCTCGATCGCACCCTGGATCCCGGCCACCGCGGCGATGAACATCGACACGTCGCCGACCGACATCCCGCTCCCCACGGCCCAGATCAGCCCGGCTCCGGCGGTGAGCGTGGACAGCGCCGCGAGCGCGCTCTGCACGGCCAGCTCCCGCCGGTCCAGGCCGCGTTTGGCGGCGTCCACCGAGCGTCGCTCGGCGATCATCCGGCCGCGCAGGAAGCCGCCCAGGCCGAACAGGCGGATCTCCTTGGCGGCGTCCACGCTGCCGAGCAGGTGGCCGTAGAACAGCTCGCGGCGTTCGGCCGGGCCGATCTCCCACTGCACCCGAGCCCTCCCCCGCGCCAGCCGCAGCTCCGCGACGAGCGCGGGCAGCGCCGAGCCGATCACGACGGCGGTGAACGCGGGACTGATCACCAGGAGCGAGCCGACGAACCCGGCCAGTGTCACCGCCCCGCGCCCGAGGCCGAACAGCGCGTCCACCACGCGGCCCGGCGCGGCGGCGCTCTGCTCGGCCAGCCGCAGCCGGTCGAGCATGGCCGGGTCCTCGAACCTGGCCAGCCCCCGCCAGCGCTCGACCGCCGTGAACAGCCCGGCCCGCGCGCTCAGCCCGGCCCGCCGGTCCAGCTCGGCCCGCAGATACTGCCCCGCCTGCAGGGCGAGCGCCCCCGCCAGCCCGCTCGCGGCCAGGCCCGCCGCCGGCGGCAGGAGGACGCCGCCCGTGACGAGGCCGTCCAGGATCAGCTTGGTCAGCCACGCCATGACCACGGGCACGGCCGAGGCGAGCAGCACGCTCGCCAGGTAGGCGAGGAGGGTGCCGGAGGCGGCCCGCCACACCAGCGCCAGGGCCTGTCCGGCGGTCGACCTCACCCGATCGCCACGACCGGCGACCGCATGATGTCGGGCCCGGTCGCGATCACGTACCCCTCGGCGTCCACGACGCAGTACCCGGGGAAGGCGTTGGCCTCGAACGCCCGGCTGACCGGCCCGCCCATCTCCTCCACCACCACCAGCGACACGGGCGCCAGCCGCTCGGCCATCTCGGTCGCGCGCTCCGCGTCACCGGCGACGACGGCGAGGACCTGCCCCGGCGTCCCCCGCGCCGCCTCCACGAAGCCCGGCAGCGCCTCCTTGCACGGCCCGCACTCCGTCGAGAAGAACGCCACCACGGTGTTGCCGGTCAGCGTGCTACCCGACACGATCCGCCCGTCGGCCGTCACCGCCTCGAACTCACCGATCCGCGAGCCGACCGGCAGGATGTCCTGGCCGAGGTACCGGCGCTGCAGCAGGTCCTCGAGGTGGACGGTGTGCTGTTTGAGCCGTCTGATCACCCCGAACGTCAGCAGCAGATCCAGCAGGCAGAGCGCTGCCACCAGGACCACGGCGACGACGAGCACGGTCATGCTGTTCCCCTTCGTTGTGGGTGGGCGAGAAGAGCTCCACGAGCTCGTCGAGACGGGAGACGATCAGCGCCGCGACCGCGGCGGTCGCGGCCGTGACGGCCAGCGCGGGCGCGGGCAGGGAGCCGGTCGCGTACGGTACGGCCACCAGCCCCGCCACCGAGACGGCGGCCGGCACGCACAGCACGCACACCAGCGCCTCGGCGGCGACGACGATCACCGCGAGCCGGCGAGCCCGGGGCACGGGTGACGGCCGTCGCCCTCGTCGGTCAGCAGTCGCCGCGTGAGTAGCAGTTGCAGCCGGTGCTGCCGATCCTCGGGCAGCACGTGATGTACATGACGCGCGCCCCCGTGGTGCAGCAGCGCGTCTGGCAGTCGGAGCCGCACCCGGGGCAGGCCGCCGCGGCCTCGGCGCGCGGGACCAGGCGCTGGAGCAGGTTGTCGGCGAGTCTTGCGATCGTCGCGGTCATCGGGGTGATTCCTTCCCTGTGCTCTGCACGGATGGCTGGAGGTACGGGAACCTGGATGACCTTCACCTTGACCCGGGTGCCCGGGCCTAACAAGGAATACGCCGTGTTCCGAAAAGTTCCGAACAGCGGTGTCAGGAGCGCTTGGGCACCGGGAAGACGGCCACGAAGCGGGCGCCGGGTGAGTGGTCGGCGAGGCTGAGGGTGCCGTCGTGGGCCGCGGCGATGTCGCGGCACAGGGCCAGGCCGAGGCCGCTGCCGCCCTTGTCCTTGGCCCTGGCGGGGGCCAGGCGGGTGAACCGTTCGAAGACCCGCTCCCAATCCTGCGGCGGGATGCCGTCGCCGTCGTCGGTCACCGTGACGATCACCTTGTCGCCTTCCACGGCCACCTCCAGGTCGATCCGGGTGGCGGCGTGGCGGGTGGCGTTGTCGAGCAGGTTGGTCAGCAGCCGGTCGAGCTGCAGGGGCGAGCCGTAGACCGGCGCCGAGACGCACAGGTCGGCGACGATCGGCACCCGGCCGCCCGCGCGGCGGTTGACCTGCTCCTCCGCCACGCGGACCAGGTCCACCACGCGGCGCTCGCCGACCGCGCCGGCGTCCAGCCGGGCCAGCATCAGCAGCTCGTCGATGATGCCGGTCAGGCGGTCGGCGGCGGCCAGCGCCTGCTGGCCGGTGGCCCTCCAGTCCGTCTCGTCGGGATAGGCGCTGGCCACCTCCAGCTGGGTGCGCAGGGCCGAGATGGGGCTGCGGAGCTCGTGGGAGGCGTCGGCGACGAAGCGGCGCTGGGTCTCGACCGTGCGTTCGAGGCGGTCGAGGGTGTGATTGGTGGTGGTGGCCAGGTCGGTGATCTCGTCGCCGGTGTCGGGCACGGGCACGCGTCTGCTGAGGTCCTGGCCGGTGATCTCGGCCATCTCGGCCCGTACGCGTTCGACCGGGCGCAGGGCGGCCCCGACCACGGCCCACGCGATGCCGGCCACGCTCAGCAGGATGAGCGGGATGCCGAGGAACATCAGGACTTCCACCCACTTGATGGCCTTGTCCACGTCGGTCAGCGAAGCCGCCCCGTACACCGTGGTGACGCCGATCGGCGAGCTCACCTTCAGGGCCATGACCAGGTAGTGGGCCTCGGGTTCGGTGAGGTGGGGGGACAGCGTGAGCTCGGTCATGTAGATCTTTTCGGGCTGGTCCGCCCGGAACCTCATCAGGGTCGGGATGTTGCTCACGCCGGGGCTGGTCGCGATCACGTTGCCGCGGGCCGAGACCACCTGCAGGAGCTGGACCCGCGACGGCGTCTGCAGCACCGTGTGGAACTCTCCGGACTCCAGCTCGCTGGCCACCCGGCGGACGGCCAGCTCCAGTCTGGTCTGCACGGCCCCGCGCAGATTGACGGGCGCGGTGGCGAGCGTGATGGCGGCCGTGATGGTGAAGACGACCGCCGCCGCCAGTGTCGCGACCGTGGTCAGCCGCGCCCGGATCGAGCGTGGAAACAGCCGTTTCACCATCTCATTCCGGCCTCCCCGTATCACCACGAGTGACGCTCACCCGTGTACCCCCTTAGCAACATGATGGCTGATCTGCGGATATACGGGTACCGGGTCGCTTGCGAATACTCTCCGTGTTCAGACGTGACCGGCCATCGCGCGTTCCCGCCAGGGCAGGAGGGCGGCGGTGCCGATCAGCAGGATCCCGGCCACCGCGATCGCCGTGCGCGCGCTCGTCAACCAGGCCAGCCCGCCCCACAGGGCCGTGGCGGCGGCGGTGACCGCGCGCCCGCTGATGGTCCAGGCGGTGAGAACGCGGGCCAGAGCGTCGTTCGGAGCGCTGCGCAACCGGTAGGTGACGTAGACCGGGTTGTAGACGCCCATGCAGAAGATCATCGCCAGCTCGACCGCGATCACGACGAGGAGCCCGCCCGTGCCGGGCCCCACGAAGGCGAGTCCGACGAGCCACAGGGCCCTGGCCACGCCGAAGCCGAGCAGGATCCGGCGCTGCCCGAAGCGCCGGACCAGCGGCGCGGACAACCGGGAGCCCGCCAGGCCGCCCAGGCAGGGAATGCCGAAGCCGAGCCCGTACTCCAGGGGTGTGAAGTGCAGGTCGTTCAGCATCAGGTACGTCAGCAGCGGCGCGGTCGCCATGATGAGCGCGGAGACGAGCGCGTTGTTGGCGAACAGCAGGCGCAGCACGGGGTCCGTGGCGATGACGCGCCAGCCCTCGACGACCTCGGCCAGGCGCGACGCGCCGGCGCCGCGCACGGGCGGCGCGGGCTCGGGCGCGGAGATCGCGCGCAGGCCCAGCGCGGACAGCAGGTAGCTGGTGGCGTTCAGGACGGTCGTGACGACGGGTCCCAGCATGCCGACGAGCGCGCCGCCCGCCGGCGGGCCGATCGCCGTCGAGATCCACATGGCGCTCTCGAACCGGCCGTTGGCCCGCGTCAGGTGCCGCTCGGGGACGAGGGCCTTCAGGTGCGCGCCACTGGCCCCGACGAAGACGATGTCGGCCGCGGCGACCACCACGGCCACCACCAGCAGTTGTACGTAGCCCAGCACCCCCAGGCCGTAGGCGACGGGCACCGTCAGCAGGACGAGGAAGCGCAGCAGGTCGGCTCGGATCATCAGCGGCCGCTTGGGCCGGAACTCGACCCAAGGCCCCAGCGGGACCGCGAACAGGGCGCCGGCCGCCCCGCCGGCCGCCGCGATCCAGGACACCTGGGTCGCGCTCACGTCGAGGGCGAGGATGGCGATCAGCGGAATCGCGTCCAGCGCCAGCATCGTCCCCAGGCTGCTGACCGCGAAGGCCCGCCACAACCACCCGAAATCCCGCCCCAGCCCGGTGTCTTCTGCCATTCCGCCCCCTTTTGCCGGAGGCGATCCAACACCCGGAAGCGCCCGGGAAACAAACAACCGACGCGCCCGATGGACAACCGCCGGTTGTGCGTCATCCGCCTTTCAGGACTGTGACCTGGTCGCCGCGTCGGGGATAGACCATGATCAGCAGGTGCTGGAGGGGGCCGGTTCGGCTGGAAAGGTTATCCGAGCCGCGCTCCTACGCGTGCGGTACGCACCCTGAAGTGCGCACTTCCCGATGGAGAGCAGCTCTCCGTAGGTTTGTTGCAGCGAAACCTGATGAGGGAGTTATCGATGCGCGCAGTCGTCATTCACGCTTTCGGCGGGCCCGAGGTGCTGGAGATCGTGGACGTGCCGGTGCCCGTGGTCCGGGAGCGGCAGGTCCGCGTCCGGGTCGAGGCGGCGACGGTCAATCCCGTCGATCTGGCCACCCGGTCCGGGGCGCTCACCGAGGCGGGCCTGCTGCCCGCCCGGGACGTGATCGGCATCGGCTGGGACGTGGCCGGGACCGCGGACGCGGTGGGCCCCGGCGTGACCGGTGTCGTGCCGGGTGAGCGGGTGATCGGCCTGTCGGACCGCCTCGACGTGCCGCTCGGCGCCCAGGCCGAGTACGTCGTCCTCGACGCGGACGCGGTCACCCGCGCGCCGTCGGGCCGTTCGCCGGTGGAGGCCGCGACGTTGCCGCTCAACGGGCTCACCGCGGTGCAGGCGCTCGACCGGCTGGAGCTGGCCGCCGGGCGGACGCTGCTGATCACCGGCGCGGCCGGGGCCGTGGGCGGGTTCGCCGTGCAGCTGGCCGCCGCGCGCGGGCTGCGGGTGGTCGCGGTGGCCGGCGCCGAGGACGAGCCGCTGGTGCGCGGGCTCGGCGCCGAGTGGTTCGTGCCGCGTACGGCGCGGCTGGGCGAGGCCGTACGCGCTCTCGTGCCGGGCGGCGTGGACGGGGCGCTGGACGCCGCGGTGACCGGGGCGGCGGCCCTGGACGCCGTCCGCTCGGGCGGCGTCTTCGCCGCGCTGGTCGCGGGCGGGGCGCCGCTGCCGTTGCGCGGCACCCAGGTGTTCGACCACTGGATCCGCGCCGACGGCGCCCGCCTCGCGGACCTGGTCGCGCTGGTCGAGGCCGGCTCCCTCACCCTCCGCGTGGCCGAGGCGCTGCCCCTGGACCAGGTCGCCGCCGCCCACCACCGCCTGGCCAAGGGCGGCCTGCGCGGCCGCCTGGTCCTCGTCCCCTGAGCCCGCCACGGTCCGACGGCGCAACCCCTCCTGAGCCCGCCACGCTCCGGTGGCGCGACGCGCTCATGTGCGGGAGCGGCCGAGGGTGAGGGTGAGGGCGGCGGCGAGGGCCGCGATGGCGGCGTAGGCGACCGTGGTGACGTCGGTGCCGTGCTGCCAGCCGAGCGCGCCGATCGTGGTGGCCATGGCGGCCACGCCCAGGGAGGAGCCGACGTACCGGGCGGTGTTGTTGGCGCCCGACCCCATGCTCGCCCGGGCGAGCGGCACGCTCTCGATGGCCAGATGGGTCAGCGAGGCGTTGATGAGCCCGCTGCCGACGCCGCCCACCACCAGGCCGGCGACGACCCGCGTCCAGGGGGCGGCGTCCGCGACCCCGAGCGTGAGCAGGGCTCCGGCGGCGGACAGGAGCAGGCCGAGCGCGAGGCGGACGCCCGAGTGGACGCGCAGGTGCCGGGCCAGCAGGGAGGCCAGGAACGACATGCCCGACCACAGCGAGAACAGCACGGCGCTGGTGAGCGGGGTGAGTGAGCGGGTCACCTGGAGCACGGTCGGCAGGTAGCTCATCATCCCGATGACGGCGATCCCGGTGACGAACGCGCCCGAGGTGGCCACCAGGAAGAGCGGGCGGCGCAGCAGGCCGAGCTCGATGAGGGGTTCGCGGCGGCGGTTCTCGATCAGCGTGAACGCGGCCAGCAGCACGACCGCGGCGGCGAACGACGCGTACACGACGGGCCGGTTCCAGCCCAGCCGGCCCTCGGTGACCCCGGCGAGCAGCGCGGCGGTGCCGAGTGCCAGGGTGATCGCGCCGGGCAGGTCGTGCGGGCGGCGGCGGTCGCTGCGCGACTCCGGCAGCACCCGGCCGGCCGCCACGGCCAGGACCGCGCCGGCGACGGCGATCAGGACGTGCACGCCGCGCCAGCTCCACGCGGCGGCGATCGAGCCGGACAGCAGCGGCCCCAGAGCGATGCCCAGCCCCAGCATCGCGCCGTAGCGGCCGGTCACCCGGACGCGGTCCGGGTCGCCCGGGTAGGCGTGGCCGAGCATGCCCAGGCTGCCCGCCAGCATGGCCGCGCTCGCCCCGCCCTGCACCAACCTGGCCCCGACGAACATCACGGTGTTCACGGAGAGCGCCGCCAGCAGGGCTCCGGCGGCCAGCGCCCAGGTGCCGGCGACGTAGGCGCGCCTGCGCCCGTGGTCGTCGGCGAGCCCGCCCGCGACCAGCAGGAGCGCGGACAGGCCGAGCGAGATCGAGTTCAGCATCCAGGCGGGACCGGTGGGGCCCGAGCCGAGGTCGGCGGCGGCCTGGGACAGCGTGACCATCGGCACCGTGTAGTTGACCAAGGCGAGCAGCGCGGCGGCGCAGGCCGCCACGGCCACCGTGCCCGCCGCGTGCGGGGCCGCCGGGGCGGGAGCCGATCGGGTGAGTGTCACGGCGTCTCCTTGGTTCATTCATTGAACTATTGAGGCACACGCTAACACGCCAAGGTTCAATGAATGAATTACCCTGGGGGTCATGGCGCTCGGCAAGAACTACGACGGCCAGGACTGCTCGCTCGCCCGCTCCCTGGAGCTGGTCGGCGAGCGCTGGACGATGCTCGTCGTCCGCGACGCCCTGTACGGCGTGCGCCGCTACGGCGACTTCCTGGCCCACCTGGACATCCCGCGGGCCGTGCTGTCCCAGCGCCTGACCACGCTCGTGGACGCCGGGGTCCTGCGCCGCCACCGCTACCAGGAGTCGCCGCCGCGCGAGGAGTACGTCCTGACCGAGATGGGGCAGGAGCTCTGGCCGGCCGCCCTCGCCCTGAGCAGTTGGGGCGAACGCCACCTGTCGGGCAAGCCGCGGCGGATCTTCTGCCACGTGCCCTGCGACACCAGGATCGACGGCTACGGCATGTGCCCGGCCTGCGGCGTCCGCCCCGAGCTGGCCGAGATCGAGGTACGCCCCGGCCCCGGCGCCGACCTCCTCCGGGACGACCCCGTCAGCCGCGCCCTACGGCGCCCGCACCGCATGCTCGAACCCCTGCCGCACACCGCCTGACGTGTCTCACCTCGCGTCCGCGAACCGCTCGGCGCCGTCGATCCCGTGCGGGGCCGGCGCCGCCGGCCCGGAGTCGCTGAACGTGCCCTCCCGCCGTACGGTGTGCCAGCGCAGCCGCACGCCCAGCAGGGCCGTCGCCAGGGACTGGATGACCACGAGGTACATGAGCTGGCGGTAGACGAACTGCTGGAGCGGCAGCACCCAGAGCGCGGAGGCGCGTTCGCCGTCCAGGCGGAGCGCGTACCAGCCCGTCAGCGCCTGCACCACCACGAAACCGGCCCATACCGCGACGACCGGGAGCGGATCGCCCAGGACCGTGTTGTAGATCGCCATGAGGTCGACGACGGGGGCCAGCAACGGCAGCAGCACCTGGAACAGCGCCAGGTAGCCGAGGCAGCGGCGGCCGAACGGGCCTGGTTCGAGGACGGCGCGCCGATGCTTCCACATCGCCTGCACGGTGCCGTAGCACCAGCGGTAGCGCTGCTTCCACAGCTGACCGAGCGAGGTCGGTGCCTCGGTCCAGGCCAGGGCCTTCTCCTCGTAGACCACGCGCCATCCGGCCCGGCACAGTGCCATGGTGAGGTCGGTGTCCTCCGCCAGCGTCTCCGCGCTCACCCCGCCCAGGGCCACGAGCGCCGAACGGCGGAACGCCCCGATCGCGCCGGGCACGGTGGCCATGCAGTCGAGCAGCTCGAAGGCGCGCCGATCGAGGTTGAAGCCGATGACGTACTCGATGTGCTGCCAGCGCCCGATCATGCCGCGCCGGTTGCCGACCTTGGTGTTGCCGCTCACCGCGCCGACCGTGGGGTCGGCGAGCTGGCGGACCAGGTGGCCGATCGTGGCGGGTTCGAAGACGGTGTCGCCGTCCACCATGACGAGCAGCTCATGGGCGGCCTGGGCGATGCCGGTGTTGAGCGCGGCCGGCTTGCCGCCGTTGGGCCGGCGGATCACCCGTACGCCGGGCAGCCCCAGCGCCTGCGCCAGCTCGGCGGTGCCGTCGGTCGAGCCGTCGTCGACGACGAGGATCTCGAGCGGGCCCTGGTACGTGGTCTCCACCAGCGACCGCACCGTCGCCTGGATCCCGGCCGCCTCGTTGTAGGCGGGCACGATCACGGTCACCGGCGGGGGCGCCGACCACACGGGCGCGCGGCCCTTGCGCCGCCTGCCGCCCCTGTTGCGGGCCGCGTGCACCCAGGCGAGCACGGCGAAGAAGCCGAGCCGCCCCACCGTGAGCGCTCCCGCGGCCAGCAGCACCCATGCCAGCACGCCGGCGAACGCCTCCGAAGCCCGCTGGGCCAGGTTGAGCGCGGAGCCGGCGAACCGTTCCGCGCCGCCGGCCGGCTGGTGCGCCGAGGGCATGCCGAGCGCCTTGGTCACCGTGACGGCGCGGTAGCCCTTGCCGTTCAGCTCCCGCAGGACGGCCCCGACGGCCTCGACGGTCTGCCGCCGGTCGCCACCCGAGTCGTGCATCATGACGACGGCGCCCCGGCCTCTGGCCGGCAGCGAGGACGCCACGATGTTCGCCGTCCCGGGGCGGCTCCAGTCCTTGGTGTCGAGGTCCGTCAGCGTGACGAGGTAGCCCTCGGCCGCCAGGGCCTTCATGCCGGCCCACTGCGGCCCGGAGATCGCCGCGGGGGTCGAGGAGTACGGCGGGCGGGCCAGCGTCGTGTGCAGCCCGGTCGCCCCGGCCAGCGCCCGCTGCGTCAGCGACAGCTCCAGCTTGAGCCGCCAGGCGGGCAGCGCCGCGAGGTCGGCGTGCGAGTAGGTGTGGTTGCCCAGCTCGTGCCCCTCGGCGACGATGCGCCGCGCCAGGTCGGGGTATTGCGCCACCTTGGAGCCGACGGTGAAGAAGGTGGCCTTGGCGCCGTACTTCTTCAGCATGTCGAGCACCTGCGGGGTCCACGCCGGGTCGGGGCCGTCGTCGAACGTCAGCGCGATGGTCCTGGCCGGCAGGCGGGCGCTGGCGGGCCCCTTCGCCGTGATGTTGAGGACGGGGCCGCCGCGCCGGACCTTCTCCAGCTCCGGGGTCGGGGAGTCCGTGGAGGGCGGGGGCGCCTGGGTCTCACCGCCGACGTTGGTCACGTACCCGTTGAGCACCAGCGCGGCGGCGGCCAGCAGCATGCAGACGGCGAGCGGGAACCAGTGGCCCTTGGGGTCGGCCGGGGGTCTCGCGGTCGGCGCGGGCGGGTTGTGCGGCCGTTCGTCGCCTTGCCGGGCGGTGTGGTCCTGCCAGGCGGGCAGCGGCGCGGCCGGCCAGACCAGCTTGTCGTGCCAGGGTGGGCCGTTCACTTCTTCGGGCCCTTCGTCCGGTTCGGATCGAGTCCCGGCGGCGTCTTGGTCTGGCCGGGCGCCTCGTTGTCCGCGGGGCCGGTGGTGGGATCGGCTGTGGGATCGGACGCGGGATCCGTGGTGGGGTCGCTGCTCGGCGCCGGATCCGTGCTGGGCCGTGGCGTGGGCCGCGCCTGCTGCGGCGAGGACTGCCCGGACGTCGCCGACGGCCGGACCTGGCCGGTGGCTTTGGGGGTCGGCCGGCGCGACGGCGGGCGGGTCGTCTCCGGGCGGGTCGCGGAGGGGGTCGGCCGCTCGGACCGCTTCGGCGAAGGCGTCGGCGTGCGATCCGGCGAAGCCGTGCCGTCCGCCGCTCCTGAGCGGTCGCCCGGCCAGCCGTTCACCGAGAGGGTGGTGCTGGAGAACATTCCGGCGAGCACGACGGCGAGCAGCGCGAGAGCCAGGACGCTCGCGCCGATCGAGCCGATCATGATCAGCCTTCGACGCCGTCCACTCTGGTTGACGAAGACGGCTGTCGTGTTCTGTTGCTCAGGAGGCACGCGGAAATCGTAGTGACAGGGAGCAAACTAGAGAAACTAGGGCATTCTTGACATCAACCCCAAAGCAACCAGACATGTCCAGTCAGGGCCTCAGCCACGTGCCGAGGGCGGCCGTCAGCGTGACCGTGTCGGCGGGACCGGGGCCGGACGCCCACGCGACCGCTCCGTCCGGCCGGACGAGCGCCGCCGCCAGATCGTCGCGATCCTTCACGGTGGCCTCGACCACGTCCAGCGCCCCACGCCAGGGCCCCGCCGCCCGCTCGACCTCCGGCTGCGACGGCGCGTGGACGAGCAGCGCCCGCCCGCCCCCGCACAGCTCCGAGATCGTGCGGGTCTCCCCCGGACTCGTCACCAGCCGCAGGTCCGGGCAGGCGCGGCCGGTCAGCGGGTGCGTGGCCGGGTACGGGAACGCGTACCGGGCGCCGAGCCCGTTCAGCATCCGGCCGAAGTAGCGGTTGACGTCCGGGAGGTCGAGCAGGTCCGACACGATGTCGCGCATGGCCGCCACGTGCTCCCCCGGCAATGACAGCGCGGACTGGGCGCGCGTGTTGTGCAGGACGGCGGCGCCGACGGGGTGGCGTTCCGCGGTGTAGGTGTCGAGCAGCCCTTCGGGGGCGCGCCCGGCGACGGTGGCGGCGAGCTTCCAGCCCAGGTTGACGGCGTCCATGAGGCCGAGGTTGAGCCCCTGGCCGCCGCTCGGCGAGTGGACGTGGGCGGCGTCGCCGGCCAGCAGGACCCGGCCGATCCGGTACGTGGCCGCCTGGCGCGCGCCGTCGGTGAACCGCAGCGGGCCGCGCACCCGCGCGATCTCGACGTCCACGCCCGTCACCCGGAGCAGGCTCTGGCGCATCTCCTCGGCGGTCAGCGGCAGCCCGCGATCCTCGGGGAACCCGTCGAACTCGATCGTGGCCACCATCCCGGGCGCCCGCATCAGCCTGCCCGTGGAGGTCCAGCCCGACGCGGGGAGGCGGTCGAGGCCGGGGGCGTCGGCCAGGACCCGCCGTACGACGCTCGTGGGCTCGGTGCCGGGGAAGTCGAACCCGGCCCGCTTGCGCACCGTCGAGCGTCCCCCGTCGCAGCCGACCAGGTACGGCGCGGAGAACCGCCGCTCCCCGGCCGGGGTGGCGACGGTGACGGTGACGCCGGAGTCGTCCTGGGTCAGGGCGACGACCTCGCACTCGCGCATCACGACACCCTCGTCTCCGACGAGCGAGGCGAGGACCCGTTCGAGTTCCCGTTGCCAGATCGGCGCGCCGACCCGGTCCGGCTCCTCCTGCAGCGCGGGGTCGATCTTGAAGATCTGCGCGAAGTGTCCCTTCTCGCTGCCGTGGTCGCGCGCCTTGTCGGCGAGCCCCTGCTCCCGGTACGCGTCCAGGGCCCCGCCCAGCCCCCGGCGGCGCAGCGCCTCGGCGGCCAGCGGGCCGATCCCCCGCGCCTTGGGCTCGGCGCTCGGCTCGGCGAGCCGCTCCAGCACCAGCGGCCTGGCTCCGGCGAGCCGTAACTCGGCGGCGAGCAGCAGCCCCACGGGCCCGGCCCCGACCACGATGACGTCGGCGTCCATCGTCACTCCCCAAACTAGACTAGACCGTCTCGTCTCGTAGACTAGCCCTCCTCCGGAGAAAGTGGGTACAGACCATGGCCGAGCACGGCCCGCGACGCTCCCCGGCCAAGCGCCGGGCCATCCTCGACGCCGCGATCAAGGTGTTCACCGACCAGGGGTACGCCCGGGCGAGCGTGGACGCCATCGCCGCGGTGGCGGGGGTGGGCAAGCAGACGGTGTACGGCCACTTCGGGGACAAGGAGCAGCTGTTCCTGGCCGCGATCCAGGAGGCCAGGTCGGCGGTGAGCGCAGGCGATGCGGACGGCACGGCGGACGTCGTCCTGAGCGGCGATCCGCGCGAGGGCCTCACCGCGCTCGGCGGGCGGATCCTCGACATCGCGCTCTCACCCCGCGTGTCCGCGCTGCACCGGCTGACCATCGCGGAGGTGGCGCACCATCCGGAGCTCCAGCGCACCTGGCGAGGGAGCTCGGCGTCGGCGGACCGCGCGGTGGTCGACTACCTGCGCGACTGCGACGCCGACGGGCGGCTGCGGGTCCCGGACCCGGCCAGGGCGGCGCGCCAGTTCTCGCACCTGGTGATCACCGAGGGACGGGTCGAGACGGCGTACGGGACGCTGCCGCTGCGGCCCGAACGGCGGCACGCCATCGCCGCCGACGCCGCCGACCTCATCATCCGCGCCCACCACCCCTGACAGGAAATGCCCCTTATGTCGGTTTTGTGAGTCAAGTGAACAATGTGGCCAATGTGACCAGCGGATTCACACATCGCTCATCCGCCGCCTGACCCGCCATTTCTCCCCTTAGGATTGCCATATGTCTGCGTCGAGGCTAAATTTCGGACCCCATTAATCAGACTTCCATTGCGCCCATAACTGCGACAGAAACTTCTGGTGGCCTCTCTCCGTTCTGCGGATAGGTAAAACGGCAACTGTGAGGAAATGTGCGCGTCACTTCATCCCTCAGGTCCCTTCTCGCCCTGGCCATGACCGCTGCTGTGGCGCTCTTACCTACGGCCGCGAGCGCTTCGCAGCCCTCCGACGTCAAACCCGTCCGCGTGGTCGTCCTGGTCGACGAGTCGGGCAGCCTGTCCGGCCAGGACGTCGCCCGTGAGCGGGCCGCCTCCCAGCTCATCGCCCTCAGCGAGCTCTCACCGCAGTCGCAGGTGGCCGTGGTCGGCTTCGGCAGCTCCAACGGCCCGGGCCAGGCGGCCGTGGACATCGCCTGCCCGCTGACCGGCGTGGAGACGGCCCAGGACCGCGAGTCGCTGAGCCGGTGCGTGGAGAAGCTGCGCCGCCGTACCAGCGACGAGGGCGGCGACACCGACCACGCCGCCGCCCTGGAGCAGGCCCTCGACATCATGAACACGCCCGACGACCAGCAGCGGGCGAAGATCGTCTTCTTGCTGACCGACGGCGTCCTCGACGTCAGGAACAGCCCGCAGTACGGCGCCGACGCCCAGGCGCGCAACCGCAACGCCCGGGCGCAGATCGACCGGAGCCTGCGGGACGCCGAGAAGGCGCGCGTGCAGATCTGGCCGCTGGGCTTCGGCTCGGCCGACAAGACGAGCCTCGACGCCTTCGCCGCGGGCGGCTGGCGGCAGCCCTGCGGCGACCAGGAGACGGCCACGCCCCGCGCGAGGGTGGTCGCGAGCTCGGCGGACGTGGAGCGATCGCTGCTGGAGGCGTTCGCCTACGCCCGGTGCGCGGGCATCGAGCAGTCGGTCACCGACTCCCTCGAGCCGAACGCCACCGTCAACCTCCAGGTCAACATCCCGATCATCGCGACCGACGGCTCGATCGTGGTGGTCAAGCGCGACCGGCGCATCCGGGTGACCTACTTCGACCCCGACGGCAACCAGGTGCCCAAGCAGGGCGAGCAGAACGACTCGACCTTCCAGGTCGCCGGCGAGGCCGGCCCGGTCGAGTCGCTGCGCATCCGCAACCCGCTGCCCGGCAAGTGGCGGGTCCAGCTGACCTCGCCGCCGGGCGTCAGCCGCCAGGACGTCAGCGCGACCGTCGTCTGGCAGGGCGCGCTGCGCGCCTCGATCTCCCTGAGCAACCCCCGGCCGCGTCCGGGCGAGCAGGTGGCCATCCGGCTGCGCCTGCAGACCAGGACCGGCACGATCACCGACCCGGCTGCGCTGGAGGGCCTGCGCTTCACCGCCCGGATGTCCGGCGACGGCTTCCAGGAGCTCCCCGTCGACCTGCGCGACACGGGCGACGGCCCGGACCGCGCCCAGAGCGACGGCGAGTACTCCGGCCAGGTCACCATCCCGGCCACGGCCACCGGCGCCCTGTCCTTCCTGGGCAAGGTCACCGGCCCGGGCGTCGCCGGCGACGAGCGCCCTTACGCGACCCGCGTCGCCGGGCCCGCCGACCGGCTCCGCGCCCAGGTGCAGCTCGACGCGGCCACCGTCGAGCCGGGCGGGGAGGTCTCCGGCACCGTACGCGTGACCAACGACGCCGAGCCCGCCCAGCTCGCCCTGCGGCTCGTCGACGTCCCGGGCACGGTGAGCCTGTCCGTCCAGCGGCTCCAGGCGCCGGCGGGCGCCTCCGAGCACGCCCTCAAGCTGCGCATCGGCGCGCAGGCGCCCAAGGGCCCGGTCGGCGGCTCGGTCCAGGTCGTGGACGCGGCCGGGCAGGTGGTGGCCGAGGAGTTCGTCGACGTCGACGTGCAGCCGCCCACGCCGCTGTGGCAGCGGCTGCTCCAGGCCCTCCTGGTCCTCCTGCTGATCCTGGCGGTGGCCCTGCCGCTGCTGCTCCTCAGGAGGCGCGCGCGGCTGCGGGCGGCCGATCCGAGCGAGCTGACCTTCTACCTCTTCGACCGGCCGGGCGAGCCGTACGTCAGCAAGATGCAGGCGCCCCTCGGCGAGGGGCCCGAGTTCACCTTCGAGATCTCCGCCGGCCGCCTGGTGCGCACGTTCGGCACCGGCTACACGGCCCGCCGGGGCGGCGGCCAGACCGTCCTGGTCCGCGACCCGTCCGGACAGGAGCTGGAGCCGCTGCGCCCGGGACGCCCGATCCCGCTGACCGGCGGCATGTTCCTCGGCGTCGACGACGCCCGGGTCAAGGGCGCGGAACAACCCGTGTACGGCTCGCGGGAGCCGTCCCAGAGCAGGACCCACAGACCTATGCCAGGCGACGACCTGATTTGAGGGGCGCATGAGGATCTTCGATCCGATGATGTTCGTGGGGCTCGGCGGCACCGGCTGCCGGGTCGGAGTGGAACTGGAACGGCGGCTGCGGGACGAGCTGTGCGGTCCGGACGGCATGGACCTGATCAGAAACTTCAGCTGGCAGAACTACCAGCCCTACGAATTGCCCTCCTGCCTGCAGTTCGTCTACGTGGACCTCAACGAGGCCGAGCTGACCCGCACCCGGCGCCGGGTGGTGCCGACCGAGCGGGAGTTCCCGGCGGCCGCCCGGACCGCCCACCTGATCCACGACGTGGTGCCGAAGTTCGACTCCTACCCGGAGGTGGCCCGCAGCCTGCGGGCGACGTTGAGCGACCACGTCAAGGACTGGCTGCCGCCGCGTGAGCAGGAGCCGCTGATCGCCCCGCTGATGCGCGGCGCCGGGCAGCTGCCCACCGTGGCCAGGGCGGCGCTGTTCGAGCGGATGCGGCACGGCCCCGGGCCGGTGGTGCAGGGCATCGACGACGCCATCGGCGCGATCAGCAACTCGGGCGGCGAACTCGCCGGGCTGGGCGGCCGGCTCCGACGCAGCTGCGACGTCTTCGTGGCCTACTCGGTGGCGGGCGGCACCGGCAGCGGCATCTTCTACGACTATCTGCACCTGATCGGCGACGCCTTCGCCCGCAACCAGATCAGGGCGCGGATCTACCCGCTGGTCGTCATGCCGTCGGCCTTCGCCGAGGGCAAGGGCGGCGGCCGCCGGGCCCGCCTGAACGCCGGCGCCGGCCTGCTGGACCTGTTCCGGCTGGTCGACGACCAGAACGCGCCGCACGCCGGCACGCAGATCGACGAGCAGGGCATCGCCGGCGAGCTCGGCGTGCGCTACCCGGGCAGGGGCGAGGTGCGGCTGGCCACCGGCACCGTGCAGACGGCGTTCCTGTTCACCATGCCGCCCGGTGTGGCGCGGGACGACCTGCACCGCTCGATCGCCTCCCTGATCGTCTCGCTGGCCGGCACCCAGCCGCACGCCACGGGCGACGGCGGCGGCATGGAGGACCGCGGCGAGTCCTCCTTCGCCGACGACTTCATCAACCGGGCCGTGGAACGCGAGGTGGCGGCGGCCTCCGGCATCGGCAACCGGGGCGTCTCGACGGCCTTCGTCTCCTCCATGACCGTCCCCGTGGAGGAGCTGGCCGACCTGGTCAGCTCCCGGCTGCTGGCCCGCGCGGTGACGCAGCTCGAAGCCGTGCCGCCGGGCGCCGCCGAGAGCAACATCGACGAGATCCGGCGCATGTTCACCACCACCAACCTCGAGCCGCTCAACACCCGCGAGCCGCTGCCGCTGCCGGACGTGCGCCCCGCCACCGGCGCGGCCGAGATCCAGAAGTCGCTGGCCAACCGGATGCGGGCGATGGAGGACAACCTGGCCTCACTCGAACGGCAGCTCAACCGCGTCGTGCCGACCCTGGCCCAGGAGATGGACGTGCGCCGCGGCGCGCTCGAAGCGCTCGGCCAGGTCGACCCGTTCCGGCTGCGGCGGGTGGTGGTCGGCCTGCCCGGCGACGTGCACGAGGCCGACCGGCTGGGCTTCGCCGGGCTCCTGGACCAGCGCAGGGCGCAGCCGCGCAAGCCGTACGACAACATGACCGAGGCCCCGCCGCAGCCCCGGCCGATGCGCGACCGGCTGCTGCGCAAGGTGCAGTGGACCGACCCCGAGGTCCAGGCCTCGATCGCCGACCAGGACACCTGGTACCTGTGGCGCAGCCAGGGGCTCTGGCACCGGGCGTGGGCCGACCAGATGCCGCGCTGGGAGCCGCGCCGCAAGCAGCTCATCCGCGAGGTGCGCGAGTTCACGCAGGTCTTCGTCGAGCACGCCGAGGCCGACGCCGAGCGCTTCGCGCGCCGGGCCGGCGAGCTCTACGAGACCCGCGTGGGCGTCTACCACCTGCTGCCGCCCGCGGGCGCGGAGTCCTTCTACGACGCGGTCGTCCGCCGCTTCGTCGACGTCTTCGTCTCCCGGCAGCTGCTGCGGCCCACCGACGGGGAGGCCGCCGTGGCCAACGCGCTGATCGGCCCGGACGGCTGGCGGCACGCCTACGACCTGGCCTGGCGCACGGGCAAGCCGGCCGACGCGCTCACCTGGGTGCGCGACCGGATCAAGCTGGAGGTGAAGAAGCTCTTCAAGGACCAGGACGAGGCCGCCGCGCTGGGCGAGCAGCCGCTGCTGCCCTCGCTGGCCGACATCCTCGCCCAGGCCGCCTCGGGCGGCGGCGACGACCCGCACGTGCGGCAGTTCCAGCTCAAGCTGGCCGACCTGGTGCCGGGCGGCTTCACCCCCGACGGCACCGGCGACCTGAAGGTGCTGGTCTCCTATCCGGCGCCGGCCAAGGACCCGGCCCTCGAACGGTTCCTCAAGGACCGGATCGACCTGCCGGGCGTGCCCGACTACCGCAACATCGACGCCGACTCGGTGACCGTGGTGCAGCTGCGCACGTCGATGAGCGTCACCCAGGTCCGCGAGCTGCGCGAGGTGCTGCACAGCTGGGCCGACGCGCTGCGCGACGAACGGCCGCAGGACCACCTGAAGTGGCGCCAGCGGCTCGGCTACGACTTCGGCTACCTGGCCACGACCGAGGAGCACCGGGTCCGGATCCTGCACCGGCTGCTCTGCCTGCTGTGGAACGGCCGGGTCAGCGTGGTCGAGGGCGAGCTGAGCTCGCCGGCGCGGATCCGCATCGACGTCGAGGGCGGCTCGATGACGCTCCCGCTGACCGGGTACGGCAAGGCCTCCTCCTGGCCGAGCATGCTGCGGGCCTACGAGCAGTGGGTGATCGGCGGCGACGAGGAGTTCCGCAGCCTGGTCAGCGAGCAGCTCATGAACGCCACCCCGAAGGGCCTCGCGGGCGCCCCCACCGTGCCCGACCCGCTCTACCACCTCGTCACCGGCATGTCCGCCGACCAGCTCGGCCTGCTGGAGATCATGGTGCCCAAGCTGCCGTCGGGCGCGCGCAACCGGGCCGACCAGCTGATCGCCTTCTGGGCGCACACCCTGCCCGCCGCCCTGGACCTGCCGTTCGAGCGGGTCGCCGAGGCGGTCGCCTACAACCTGCGCGACCTGGACGCGCTCCTCGGGGAGTGAGCATGGTCGTCGTGCTCGACCTGCGCAAGGGTGAGCTGGAGCGGCTCGGCGCCCAGGTCCTGGTGGTGGCCGACACCGAGCGCCTGGCCGGCGCCCAGCGGGTGCTCCAGGACGTCTTCAGCTCGCGCCTGGTCAGGTCGGTGCTCGTCCTCGCGGTGGGACCCGACCTGCGCCTGCCCCCCGTCCTGGACGGGGAGAGCCGCAGGGTGCTCTGGGTGAGCGACCCCTTCGGCATCCTGTGGAACGCCGACACCGGCGAGGCGGCCCACGGGCCCGGGGTGAGCGCGGAGGCCATCCTGATCGACCTGCTCACCCAGCCGGAGGTCTTCGACGAGGTGGTCAACAGCCTGGGCGACATCCCGTACGGCACCGCCTCGCCCGGCTGGCGCATCGTGGCCGGCCGGATCGACCCCGAGGTGCTCGGCCAGGCCTTCCGCGAGGTGGCCGAACGCTTCGACGGGCCCGTCCAGCAGGACACGGCCACCTTCAGCTCGCCGCTGGCCACCGCGCTGCCCGTGCTCAGCGGCACCGTCGACCTGCCCTCCGACCTCCTCGACGCGCTCATCCCGGAGGGCCCGCTGGACCAGCTCCACCGGAGCGCCGCCGAGCGGATCGATCAGGCGGTCCGCGCCCTGGACGACCTCGGCTACGTCCACAATGCCCGCGCCCGGGCAGCGGTCGTCGACAAGGTGATCGCCGCGGGGCGGGAGCTCGCCAAGTTCCGCGACACCCTCGCGCGGCTCTTCGAGGAGATCGACCACACCGACGACAACGCCGCCGAGCAGCTGGCCGCGCACGGGATCAGGTTCGCCGTCCCCGCCGACATGGGCCACGCCCAGATCGTCGGCGAGCTGCGCGCCGACCTGGAGGCGGCCCTGGCCGAGCGCAAGAGCGTGCAGCGGATGGTCTCGCGCTACCGCCTGCTGGCCGACCACAGCGCGCCCATCGGCAGCCGCGCCTTCGTCGGCGACCTCTGGCGGGCCTGCCCGGACGAGCTGCTCAACGCGCTGCACGCGCCCGCCGAGTTCCCCGCCACGTTCCTGCCCCGCTTCGTCTTCTGGCGGCGCTCGCGGGCGTGGTGGCGCGAGCAGCTCTCGCTCGGACCGGCCAGGACCGCCCTCGACGACCTGCGCTCGATGCTCGAACGGGTCGCGGCCAGCGAGTGGATGCTCGGCCAGGCCCGCATGCACACCTCCGACGCGTCCCGCACGCTGGCGGCGGCGCTGAACGAGATCTGCGCGCAGGTGTCCTGGACGCTGACCGACTGGAGCACGGCCGAGACCGGCCAGGCCGCCGCGAGCCCGGCGCTCGACGAGGAGGTCACCGTACGGCTGCGCGACCGCGGCGGCCAGCTGCGCGAGGTCATCACCGGCGACCTCGTCGACGCGGTCGCGAGCTGGCTGGAGCCCGCCTGGACCTCCCTCGAACAGGGCGCCTACCGGGACGCGCAGGTGGGGCTGGAGCGCCGGGTCGACGAGACGCTGCGGCAGTACCGCGACCACCTGACCCACCGGGGCGTCCAGGAACGCCCCGACTTCGGCACCGGCGACACCGGCCGCCAGGAGCTCGTCGACGCGGTCTGGCGGCAGTCCCAGCAGGTCGTGCGCGCGCTGCGGGCCCAGGCGAACGGCCAGATGCTGCAACTGTGCGGCGACCGTGACCTGGCGATGCTGCTGCGGCAGGCGTACGCGGTGCGCTTCGCGCCCAGGGCCGTACGGGGGCAGGGCAACCCGCCCGACGTCGTGTGGACCCGGTCGGGGCAGTACGCCGGCACCCTGCGCCTGGTGCCGCTGCGCCCCGGGACGGTCGAGGAGAACTGGAGCGAGGATGGAACCTGAGCCGCTGACCTTCTTCACTCCCGACGGCGACCTCGTGACCTGGGAGGTGAAGCCGGAGCCGGACCACGACCCCTTCGAGCGCCGGCTGACCCTCGTCGTCCCAGGCACCAGGATCGTGCAGCGGCGGGTGCCCCGCGCGGAGGGGCGTGACCGCGACCACCTCTACGAGCTGCTGGAGAACGAGGCCCGGATGGGCGCCAGGCTGCTCACCCGGCTGCGGCGGGCCTACCCCGTCGAGCTGCCCCGGCTGATGGGCTACAGCCTGGACGAGGAGGAGCCGTTCGTGCTGCTCTCCGACCACCGGGGCGAGCCGGTCACCCGCTTCGCCGGCTCGTTGCTGATCGCCGAGCAGCGGGCCCTGCAGGCGAGCCTCTTCCGCGCCGTGCGCATCCTGTCGGCCTGCGACATCGTCCACCGGCGCATCGACCCGGACACCGTGCGCTGGGACGGCACCGCCGTACAGCTCACCGACCTCAGCCACGCCACGCTGGCTGGCAGCCGCCGGCTGCGGCTCGGCGAGGCCCCCTACGCCGCCCCGGATCAGCGCGCGGGCACCGGCCGCGCCTCCACCGCCGACGACCTCTGGAGCGCCGGCATGGTGATCTACCGCACGGTCACCGCCCGCGAGGTCGCCGACCGCCCCGACCTCACCGCCGCCCCGGCGCTGCAGCCCATCCACGACGTCTTCTCCGGTCAGCCGCCGTCGGCGCTGGAGGTGCTCGACCGGCTGCGGGAGCCGGACCCCATGCGGTCCATCCCCGCCGAACAGGACCTCCGGCTCGAGGAGGGCCGCGTCGCCTTCGACCGGGCCCACGAGGCCAAACGCGAGCAGGAGGTGGAACAACCTCCGCCCGTCACCCGGATCGAGCAGGTGCAGCCGGAGCAGCCGCAGAAGTGGTGGGCCCGCTGGCTTCCGCTGGCCGTGCTGGCCGCCCTCGTCGTGGTCGTCTGGATGGTGATCCGGTGATCCTCTGCCCGATCTGCCTGCACGAGTTCGACTGGAGCGAGGACGAGCTCTACGAACGCACCCCGGCGGGCCACTACCAGCCGCTTTCCCTGGAGAACGCGACCGGTGCCCGCCGCGAGGACCTGCTGCGCGCCGCCCACGTCCGCTGCCCGGCGCCGGTGGCGGACCCGAGCCTCGAACACCACCTGCCCTACACCTACGTACGGCACGGCCGCCCGCTGGTGATCGGGCTGGTCGGCGGGCCGGAGACGGGCAAGACCCACCTGCTGGCCTCGATGATCGGCGCCATCGAGCAGGGCGGCCTGCGGCCGTACGGGCTGACCGCGGACGCGGTGGACATCGAGCGGCACGCCGAGTACGTCAACACGTACGTGCATCCGCTGATGGTGGAGCGGACCGCGCTCTCGCGCACCACCCACCGGGCCACCGCCGAGCCGGCCGACGCGCTGCTCGTCAACGACGGCCGGCACACCACCGCGGTGGCGTTCTTCGACATCGCCGGCGAGCTGCTGCGCAGCTCCACCCACGAGGCGACCAGGTTCGTGCCGGCCGTCGGCGGGCTGCTCTTCGTGATCGACGCCGCCACCAGGTCGGCCAGGATGGGCGACGAGTCCTTCCGCGCCGTGCTCGACCGGCTGCCCAAGAGCGGCGGGCGGCTGGACATCCCCGCCGTCATCGCGGTCACCAAGAGCGACTCGGTGCGCTTCGAGGCGCCGGTCGACACCTGGCTGTACGACGAGCCCGACCGGCTGGACCAGGTGGACGTCCTGCGGGAGAGCCGCGACGTCTACGCCTTCCTGCACGGGCGCGGAGCGCAGGCGTGGCTCAGCCCCTACGACAAATGCCGCAAGTGCACCCTGCATTTCGTCTCGGCGACGGGCTCCGCCCCGACCGACGGGCGCTTCCCCAGGGGCGTGCGGCCGCGACGCGTCCTGGCGCCCCTGATCTCGCTCCTCGCGATGACCGGCGTCCTGCGCGGCTATCCGGAGGTGGGGATCTGATGGGGCGTTACTCCAGCGTCGACTGGATCCTGTTCGAGTGGGACGAGCGCCGCACCGGCCTCGGCCCCGTGCGCTCCTCCCTGGAGGACACCCGGGGCTGGTACCACCAGCTCGGACCCTGGCTCGACCCCGGTCCCGCGCCCGGGGTCAGCGTCTGCCGGCTCATGGTGGACGGTCGCGTCGTGGTGCTCTCGCGCACGCGCACCGGCGGCTCGGACAGCAGGCGGACCATCCGGGTCCAGGCGTACCTGGGCGGCTCGGCCGCCAACGCCTCGGCGATGCCGAACGTCCGCCAGGCGCTCGCGCTCGCCCCCGGCTGGAGCTCGCTGCTGCCCGCCGACCCGGAGCCGCTCGACCTGGCCGATCTGACCCACTCCTATCACGAGTCGAGCGAGGCACTCGACCGGCAGGCTCGCGCCGCGGCGCCGGCGCTCGTGCCGATCGTCTCGGAAGCCCTACGCGGGCGCCGGGAGGCGCTGTCGGTGGTGACGCAGGGTGAAGCCGTCGTGCAGCTGTGGGGGGTGGTGGACATCCTGGACCGGGTGCTCGGGCGCTTTCCGGAGACGTTCTCCACCTTCGAGAGCGACGACCTCAAGCAGGGGGCGGAGGTCATCTTCCTGCAGGAGTGGCCGGGGCCGTCGTCGCGGGCCCCGCACCGGCGGCGCGTGGATCTGCGGGTGCCTGATGAAACCGATCTGTACGACGAGATCGCGGCCATGGTCGTCGACGCGTACGCGGGCGGGCGGCTGCTGGAGCTGGTCAAGCGGCTGCGGATCAACGACGGGATGGCGCTGGAGGAGCGGATCGAGCTGCTCAGGATCGCCCTGCGCGAGCCGCCGAAGCCTGTACCGGCCGCGCCCCGCACGCCTTCCCCTCCCGAGCATTCAGAACCGGAGCCCGCTCCCCCGGCGTCCGCGGTGGCATCGGGCCCGCGGAGGCGGGTGCCCGTGAAACGGCCCCGCCCCACACCCGTGCCGCGGGAGGAGCCGCCCGCGCCGGGGCCCCGCGCGCCGATCTCACCGCTGGCCCGGCCCGAGGCGCGGCCCGTCGCGGCGCATGGCCCAGCCCCCGACTACTTCCCGAAGGAGTTGGCGGGGGCGACCACCGTGGGCGACGCCCACGACATTCTGTGGGAATTCCACCAATGGGCACCCGGGCGCACGCCGGCCGACGTTCGCTCCCGGGCATTCGCCCTGGTGCCCGAACTGGAGCGGTTGCTGCCCGACCACGAGATCAACACCGTCCTGCGCGACCTTCTGGCCCCGGAGACTCCGGACGCCGAGCACGTCAGGCCCACTTGGCGCGATCCCTGGTGGATCGGCCTGACCGCAGCGGTGCTGGTCATGTTCATCCTCCTGACGGTGGACATTCTCCTGCGGTGACCACCGGCTAGCCGGCCAGCCGGTTCAGGAGCGCGGCCAGGGCGGCGCGGTCGTTGACGCCCGTCTTGTCGTAGACGGCGTACAGGGTGTTGGCCACGGTGCGGACGGACACGACGAGCCGCGCGGCGATCTCGCGGTTGGTCAGCCCCTGCGCGGCCAGCACCGCGATCTCGCGCTGCCTCGGCGTCAGGCTGGGCACGTCGAGGTCCATCAGCGCGAGCGTCCGGGCGCCCTGGCAGCGCTGCGAGAGCCGCCAGGCCCGGGTCTGCGCCGCCCGCGCCCCGCGTACCAGCCCGGACTCGCGGTAGCGGGCCGCCGCCCGCGCCGCCGCCTCGGCCGCGTACAGCAGCAGGCCGAGCCGCTCGAAGCCCTCCGAGACCGCGTCGAGCTCCGCGCCGTCGCGGGCGGCGGCGTGCCGCGCGAACAGCGCCACCAGCGGGCCCTCCACGTCGAGCGCCGCCAGCCGCGCGGACACCAGGTCGGATCGGCCCAGCCGGACGACGTCGTGCAGCAGGAACGGCACGTCGCACGGCAGCGCGTCCTCGGCGGTCTCCAGGCAGAGCTCGACGGCCCCGGCCGCATCGCCGCGACCGGCCAGGGTCCACGCCCGGGCCAGGCGCAGCGGCACGACGACGGACGGGCCGATCGGCGTCCCCGTCGCCTCCGCCCGCTCCACCGCCTGCTCGGCCGCCGCGACCTCGCCGAGCAGCGCGTACGCGTGCGCCAGCTCACCCAGGCACGACCCCGCCAGCACGCTGCGGTCGGGCAGCCGCGCGGCGGTGTCGCGGGCCCACGCGAGGGCGTCGGCGAGCCGGCCGCGCAGCCGCAGCACGCGGGCCGTCCACGTGCCGAACTCCAGGTTCGCCCGCGTCCAGGTGTGGAAGGGCCCCTCCAGGCCGTACCCCTGCCCGGCGAACCGCTCGGCGGTGTCCAGATCGCCGAGCAGCAGCGCGGCGTGCGTGGCATGGCCGGTCAAGGCGGCCGAGAGGCTGCGCATGGCGACCGGCTCCTTCGCCAGGCCCGCGCCGATCTCCGCCACGTGGGCCAGGCATTCCGCGGCCCGGCCCCGCGCCACCAGGACGGCCGCCTCGGCACCGCTGATCATCCGCGCGCCGTGCGGGCTGAACGGGCCCATGTCCCGCGCCCGCGCCATCAGGTCCTCTGCGAAGGCGATGTCGCCGGTCAGGGCGGCCAGGACGGCCCGCATGATGAGCGTCGCCTGCCGCGGCTGAACCTCGTGGACGAGCCCGCCGGTCTCCTCCAGGACGGCTCGCGCCCGTGCGACGTCCCCGAGCCCGACGGCCAGGTTCATGGCCCGCTGCACGCCGAGGTCGGTCCGGGCCCCCTCGCCCATCTCCGCCGCCCAGGCGGTGGCGAACACCTCCTCGGCCTCGGCGTACCGGTCGGTGTAGAACAGCACCGTGCCCAGCGCGGCCAGCGCGGGAGTCCCGCCGCCCGCGGCCACGGCCGCGCGCCCCAGCCGTACGGCCAGCTCCAGGTCCCGGATGACCCTGGCGCGCTCGCAGCCGGCCAGCAGCAGCCCGGGATCGCCGGTCAGACCGCCGTCCAGCCGCCAGACCGCCACCCTGAGCACATCCTCGTGCCGCCGCAGCCCGGCCTCCGAGACCGCCTGCGCCAGCCGGCGCACCATCGTGCGGGCGCGCAGCACGCCGCAGCCGTCCCTGATGACCTCGCCGTACAGGGGATGCGCGAGCCGCACCTGGAGCCGCCGGCCGTCCGGCTGCACCGTGACGAGCTGCCGGTCCTCCAGATGCTGGACGGCGTCGAGCGACCCGAAGGCGGCCAGCAGGTCGGCGCCGAGCGGCTCGCCGTACGCCAGGAGCTCCAGCGCCTCCCGCTCCCGCGCGGTCACCTCGCCGATGCGGCCCGCGATGGTCTCGCGCAGCGTGGGCGTGATCGTCAGCGGCCCGCTCCACCGCCACACGCCACCGTCGGCGGCGAGCATCCCGGACAGCACGAGTTCGCGCAGGTAGAGGGCGTTGCCCTGGCTGACGCGCCACAGCCGGGCCACGGTCGCCGACTCCACCCGGCCGCCCAGCGCGGCCTCCAGGACGGCCGCCGTCTCCTCCAGGGAGAACGGCTCCAGCTCCAGCCGCGGCACCAGGTCGTCCTTCCACAGCGCGAGCACCGCATCCGGCACGGGCGTCCGGCTGCGCAGCGTCGCGATCACCCGGGTGCCGTCCCGCGTCACCAGATGGTGGACGAGCGCGGCCGAGACCGGATCGAGCAGGTGGGCGTCGTCCACCACCAGCACCGGCACGCGCACCGCGGCGGCCGCCCAGCCCAGCGGGTTGCCGGCGGGCGGCGTGGCGGGGAGCAGCGGGGCGAAGGCGCCCAGCGGGACCTCCGCGGCGGCCGCCGTGGCCCGCGCCCAGGCGACCCCGTCGAGACCGTGCACGGCCTGCGCCGCCAGCCGGCTCTTGCCCGTGCCCGGCGGACCGGCCACGACGACGCCCCTGGAGGCGGACCTGATCTCCGACAATTGCGCCGCACGCCCGATGAACGGCCAGGAGCCTGCCACGGCGAAAGCGTATTTGAGTAGGCCATGCTCATGCGAGCGAGTTGTCCCGCCCGCCATGCTGGGGCCCATGACCATGGCGCTGACCACCGGCCTGACGGACCTCGTACGGGAGAGCCTCGGCGACCCCCTCGCCGAGATCGCGGACCAGCACGTCGACCTCCTCGACTCCGGCCCGGGGGCGTTGTCGACGACCTCGCTCCACCGCGTGCGCGGCACCACGACCGGCGGCGTGACCTGGTCGTTCTTCGTCAAGGCGATCCACGAGATCAGGCACTCGCCCTGGTACGCGGACATCCCCGAGCCGCTGCGCGCCACCGCGCTCGCGCACTTCCCCTGGCGGGCCGACGCGGACATCTACCTGGCCCGCCCCCGGCTCCCCGGCGGGCTGCGACTGCCCCGGATGTACCGGCTGGACGACCTGGGCGACGACCGGCTCGTCATGTGGCTGGAGGACGTGCGGGTCGCGCCCGCCGCCTGGGACCTGGACCGCTACCGCGCCGCCGCCCGCCTGCTCGGCGACCTGGCCACCGCACACCCCGTCGCGGGCCGTACGTCCGCGCCGCGCGAACCGCTCAACCACGGCCTGCGCTACTACTGCGGGGGCCCGCTCGCCAACCTGTTCCTGCCCACCCTGCGCGACCCGGCCACGTGGCGGCACCCGCTGGTCGCCGCGAACGCCGACCCCCTGCTGCAGGCCGACCTGCTGTCCCTCGCCGACCACATCGACCCGCTGCTGGACGCCCTCGACCGCCTCCCCCACACCCTCGTCCACGGCGACGCCAGCCCCTCGAACCTGCTGATCCCGGCCGACGGCTCGGCGGAGTTCGTGGCCATCGACTGGAGCTGGCCGTACCCGGCGGCCGTGGGCTTCGACCTCGGCCAGCTCCTCGTCGGCCGGGCCCACACCGGCGAACTCGACCCCGCGGACCTGCCCGCCGTCCACGAGACGATCGAGGCCGCGTACACCGCCGCGGTGGCCGGCCTCGCGGACCCCGCCGAGGTCTCCTTCGGCTACGCCGCCACCCTCGTGCTGCGCAGCGCCTGGACCGCGATCCCCTTCGAACGCCTGGGCCAGGCGCCCACCCCCGAGCTGCACGACCTGTTCCGCAAGCGGGCCCGGCTCGCCCGGTTCGTCGTCGACCTGGGACGCTCCCTGCTCCCTTAGGCGCGGCCGGCGGGGTGAGAACCTGATCCGGCCCTCCGGGAGACAACAGGCATGACACGAGCACGAGCAGTCGAGAGCGTGGAGGAGGAGGATGACGCAGAGCTCATCCGCCGCTCGCACGACGACCCGGAGCGGTTCGCCGGGATATTCGACCGCTACCTCCAGCAGATCCACCGCTACGCGGCCCGGCGGCTCGGCACCCAGGCGGCCGACGACATCGCGGCGGAGACGTTCCTGATCGCGGCTGGCGGGGGCGCTGGCGGGACTCTCGCGGGGCGATCGCGACGTGCTGCTGCTGGTGGCCTGGGGCGATCTGTCGTACGAGGAGGTCGCCTCGGCGCTCGGCGTCCCGGTCGGGACCGTGCGCTCGCGCCTGCACCGCGCCCGCAGGAAGACCAGGGCCGCTCTTGGCGGCGACGATCCGACGAGAGAGGACGCCTGATGGACGAGATCAAGAACTTCCGCGGCTCCACCCCCACGATCACCCGCCAGGCCGAGGACGCCGCGCGCGCCCGCCTGCTGCGCGCGATGAGCGAGCCGCCGCCCGCCCCTCGCCGGCGCCTGCCGCGCCCGGTGTGGAGCATGGCCCTGGCCGCGTCGCTGGCGGTGGCCGTGGGCGTCACCTTGGCGAGGGAGCCGGCCTTCACTCCCGTGGCCAGCGTTCAGGAGCTGAGCGAGCGCGCCGCGAGAGCCGCGGCGACCGACCCGTACAAGACCGTCCCCTCCCCGGGCAAGTGGCTGTACGTCAAGGAGAGCATCGCGCCGCTCCGCGCGGAGCCCGCGCCCGAGGTGGACCGGGACAGGCGAATGACCCTGGAGCTGTGGAACAGCGTGGACGGCAAGCAGACGGCCCTGGACGACGGCGAGGGCAAGCTCGTCATCCACGAGACCGGCCCCGGCATCACCGCCGCCGACCTGGCCGGGGACCCCGTCACTCCCGAGCGGACGCTCGCCCGGATCAGGGCGGCCGTCGCCGCGACCCCCGCGGAACCCGGCGACGACAAGCCCGCGGAGCAGCGGATCGTCGAGACGATCGGCCAGGTCATGAGCGAGCAGGCCGTCGAGCAGAAGGTACGGGCCGCAATGTTCCGCGCGTTGCCGATGGTCCAAGGGGTGTCGGTCAAGCAGGACGCCGTGGACGCGGCCGGCCGCCACGGGATCGCGCTGGCCTACACCGGCCCCTGGGAGCGCTTCGAGATCATCCTGAGCCCGGAGGACTACCGCTTCCTGGGGACGTACAGCGAGACCGTCGCCACCCGCACCTACACGGCCGGACAGCCGCGCGAGGTCAAGGCGGGCACCCCCGTCGGATGGACCGCGCATCTGGAGGCCGGGATCGTCGACAAGCCGGGCGAGCGGCCGTAGCGGGGCCGATCGGAGATGGACGCCGCAGGGCCGCCGCTGCCGTCACGGCGAAAGGATCGCGCTCGCGCCACGCAGCAGCTCGTCCCGGAGTTCGTCGTCCGGAACGTCCGGAAGATGGCTGATCGGGTCGGTGGCCGCGGCGAAGGCCTGGGCGGCCCGCACGCGCCGGCGCCAGTCAGGATCGGGGCCGGCCAGCAGCTCGACGGCCCGGCTGGTGATGCCCACCACGCGCGACATGAGCTCGGTGGTCTCGTCGCCGTAGACGGAGGCGTCGCGCAGCAGCAGCACCATGGTCTCGCGGTGGCCGAGCATGACGTCGACGCAGCCGCCGAGCACGCGCTGCCGCACCTCGGCGAGGGTGGGCGCGGCGGCGGCGTCCCGGATCGTCGCGTCGAGCCGGTCGATCGGGGGCCGCACCAGGCAATCCAGTATCTCGCCCTTGCTGCGGAAGTGATGGTAGAGGGAGGGCTTGCTGATGCCGACCCGTTCGGCGACGTCCCGCATGCTGGCCGCACGGTAGGTCTGTGCGGTGAACAGCTCCCGCGCCGCCTCGATGATGCGCAGCCGGGTGTCGGAGGTTTCGTTCGGTGCCAATCGCCGTCCCTCTCTCGGTTCAGGCTCAAAGCATACCCCGGTTGCCAACCGTCCGGTCGGTAGGCTAGCGTCCCAGTCACCCGACCGACCGGTAGGTCGGCTCTGACGTGAGGAGCACGACGATGGCACAGATCGAAGGAACCACCGTCGACGGATTCCAGGCGGTGCGCGAGTCGTTCGAACGGAACTTCACACACGGAGGCGAGGTCGGCGCCGGGCTCACCGTCTACCGGCACGGCACCCCGATCGTGGACCTATGGGGCGGCTACGCCGACCCGGAGACACGCCGGCCCTGGCGGCGCGACACCATCGCCCCCATCGCCTCCACCTGCAAGACGTTCGCCACGGGCGCCGCGCTGGTGCTGGCCGAACGCGGCGAGGTGGACCTGGAGGCCCCCGTGGCCCGCTACTGGCCCGAGTTCGCCCAGAACGGCAAGAGCGAGATCACCGTACGGACGCTGCTCAGCCACCGCGCCGGCCTGCCCACCCTGGACACCCACCCCATCACCTGGGAGGACCTGCGCGACTGGACCCCCATCACCGACGCCCTCGCGGCCGCCGCCCCCGAATGGCCCCCGGGCACCGCGCACGGCTACCACGGCGTCAGCATCGGCCACCTCGCCGGGGAGATCGTCCGCCGCGTCTCCGGGCTCACGCTGAGCGAATTCCTGGAACGCGAGATCACCGGCCCGCTCGGCCTCGACTGCCACGTCCGCGTCCCCGGCAGCGCCATGCCGCGCATGGCCGCCATGGTCGTCCCCGACGCCGAGACCATGCGGCTCGGCATGGAGGTCCCCGAACTCGCCGACTTCGCCAAGGCGCTCAACGACCCCGCCAGCCTGTCCCACCGCGCCTTCTACGGCAGCGTCGCCATCGGCTGGGACAGCACCAACGATCCCCGTACGTACCAGGTGGAGAGCCCGTCGATGGACGGCGTCGCCTCCGCCCACTCCCTGGCCCGCTACTTCGCCGCCCTGAGCGGCGAGGTCGACGGCATCCGCCTGCTCGGGCCCGAACTCGTCGACCGGATCCGCACCCCGCAGGCCGACGGGATCGACCAGACCCTGCGGGTGCACACCGCCTGGGGCATCGGCTTCGCCGTGCCAGGCGGCCCCTTCTGGCCCGCGCCCGGGCACATCACCGGGCTGTTCGGCCAGGGCGGCGCCACCGGCTCGTTCGCCTTCGCCGACCCGGACCGCGGCCTCGCCTTCGGCTACGTCCCCAACCGCGGCTCCGAACTGCTGGAAGGCGGCGACTTCCGCGTCCGCTCCCTGGTCGAGGCACTGTACGCGGCCCTGGACGACCTTCGATGACCGAGCCGGGCGGCCGACCAGGACCCGACCGCCCGTGCTCTCAAGACCTACCGGAAGCCGGATCGCTCCCTCAGTGGGCCGCCTCGTACTGCTCCACGACAGTGGCGGCGATGCGGCCACGCTCGCTCACCGGCAGCCCCTGGGCCTTCGCCCACCGCCTGATCTCAGTGGACTTCTCACGGGTGACGGCCCGCGAAGTGCCGGCGCCACCGCGTCGGCCGCGAACACCTCGCTCGGCGCGGACCGCGCGAGCCTTGGTGATAAAGGGAGCGAGAGCCTTCTCCAGCTTCTCCCGGTTGGAGCCCGACAGGTCGATCTCGTAGCTGGTGCCGTCGAGAGCGAACCTTGTGGTCCCCTCGGCGTCACTGCCGTCGATGTCATCGACAAAGGACTCAACAATGCGTTTCGCCATGATGCTGCTCCGATTACGTTATGGTTGCAGGTACTGTAGCCCCCTTCAGCAGATCACGCACCTCCTTGCGGCGCCGTGCTGACACAATCGAACTTCACGATCGTGTCTCGCACTACAACGCCTTTCGCTGTTGTGACGCGGTTTTCGCGCTTCTCGTGCCCGGCATTCATCGGCGCCGCCCCGGCCCATGGCCGGGCGGGGAACATACCGGGACCCGACCTGCGCGAGGCTCGCCCAAGGACCTGCACGAGATCCCTTCTGCCCTTCTCACCAGTGATAAGCCATCAACAACCGGCGACATCCCCGGCATGGCAAGACCACGGCCGCCCACCCGCCTCCTCTCGCGCGCAGCGCGCCCTCGCGAGCGCGGGACGCCCTTGCCCCGGACCGCCCGCACCCGCGCCGATCCTGCGCCCCGGCTCCGCTGTCAGCAACCTAGTCGCAAGTGCGTCCGTCCCGCTGTCAATAGCCATGAATCCGCTATGTTGAAGTTCGATTCAAAGGTTTGCCGGGCCATATCAGGTATTGGCCAAGAACCGCAACTCGATCCTGACGCACCGCACCGACGTTTACCAGATTCGCATCCGCCGGCTCAGCAGGATCCGCCCTTTACAAAGTAGATTTCTAACTGTTTCGGGCCAACCGCGCCCCGCACGATCGCGGTTGACGGTTGACGACACCGTGACCGTTGCGCCGGAAGAGGCGGACCCCGGCGCCCGGGAGGTCCGGCCGGCTCGGTACGCTCTTCCGTTCGAGCAGGCCTACTCTCGAAGTATGGGAGGGAGGCCATTATGGTTACCGAGATCATCCTGGGTTTCCTCGCGGCCATCGCCATATTGACCGGATTCGGGGGCGCCAGGATCGTCAATCAGGTCGAGCGCGGCATCGTGTTCCGCTTCGGCCGGGCGCAGAAGGAGATCCGCCGGCCGGGAGTCGCCTTTCTCATCCCGGGGGTGGACCGGTTGAAGAAGGTGAACGTCCAGATCGTCACGATGCCGGTGCCCACACAGGAGGGCATCACCCGTGACAACGTGTCGGTCCAGGTCGACGCCGTCGCCTACTTCCGGGTGCAGGACCCGCTGCGGGCGGCCGTCGAGGTGCAGAACTACCTGTTCGCGGTGGAGCAGGTGGCGCAGACGTCGCTGCGCTCCATCATCGGCAAGAGCGAGCTGGACGATCTGCTCTCCAACCGCGAGGAGCTGAACAAGGGCCTCGCGCTCATGATCGACAGCCCGGCGCTCGGCTGGGGCATCCACATCGACCGGGTGGAGATCAAGGACGTGCAGCTGCCCGAGTCCATGAAGCGCTCCGTGGCCCGCCAGGCCGAGGCCGAGCGGGAGCGCCGCGCCCGCGTGATCACCGCGGACGGGGAGTTCCAGGCCGCCCAGAAGCTCGCCGACGCCTCCGCGATCATGGCTCAGACGCCGAGCGCCCTGCAGCTGCGGCTCCTGCAGACGGTCGTCGAGGTGGCGGCCGAGAAGACGTCCACGCTGGTGATGCCGCTGCCGGTCGAGGTGCTGCGCTTCTTCGACCGCGGCGCGCAGGGCTCGCCGGCGCGGGAGGAGTCGGCGGGGCCGGTCGCGGCCGAGACGAGCGCGCCGCCTGCGCAGCTGACGCCGCCGGACGAGCTCACCAAGATCCTCGGCCTGCACGAGGCGGCGACCCGCCCCGACTCCTGACCTCGGGGCGACCGACGACCGAACCCACGGCCGCCGGCCGGTCGCGACCGCCTGCCCGGCAGCCCGCCGCCGCCCACCCGTCGCCACCGTCCGACCGCCACCGCCAGGCCGGCAACCCGCCGACCCGCCGCCCGGGGGCAAGCCGGAGCCCTGGGGGCGGAAAAGCTCAGGCGGCTCGGACGGCCAGGCCCGGGTAGTCGAGGACGAGGCCGGACCCGTCGTAGACCAGGTGGCAGGCGACGTCGAAGACCGGCGCCGCGTAGTCGTAGCGCTGCCGCCCCTCCTCGTCGGCCAGCCGGGCATAGCGCTGCTCGAGCCGCTCGACGGCCAGGTCGGCGGCCCGGACGAAGGCCGCCGGAGCCGGTGCGGCCGCGCCCACGCCGAGCCGCATCCGGTGCACGGGGAACGCGTTGGTCAGGGCCGACGACTCGAGGTCGACGTCGAGGCAGCCGTCCAGCCAGGACGCCGGCGCGTCGTCCACCCGCCAGCGGCCCGCGCCGTCGGTCTCCAGGAGGATCTGGCGCCTGCCCTCGGCAGAGCGGCTCGCGAGCCGGGCCGAGCGGGTGGCCCAGCTCGCGTCGAGCTCGATGACGTAGTCGACGACCCAGGTGCGGCCCTCCTCGACCGCGGTCGTGCACCCCTCGACGCGGTGCCCGTCCGGCAGCGGCCGGAAGTAGACCACCTCGAAGCCGGTGCGCGCGTCGAGGTGCCGCCAGGCCGCGGTGCCGGGCGGTGGCGCGAAGGTCGTCATGGCCGGATCATGTCATCGCCCACCGACAAAAAACGCCCACCGGCAAGAGAGACGTGTCAGCCGGTGGACAGGCGGCGGAGGGTCTGCTCGGCCGCGCGGGTCATCTCGGCGGGCACGCCGAGGACGTCCAGGTAGGCGCCGGTGTCGCGCATCTCCATGGCCCGCCGTACGGCATGAGTACGGGTGCCCGTCAGGAACCGGTCGATGACGGCCTGGCCGTCACCCGCGAGCTGCTTGGCGATCTCGACCCTGATCCAGTCCTCGTCCCCGGCCGCCCGCCCCGCCGCGACGGCCTCGCAGACCACGGAGGCCAGCCCTTTCATGAACACGCTGCGCAGCAGCTTGCGGCCCATGGCCGCCCCGGGAGGCCCGTCGAGGACCTCCACGGAGACCTCGCGCGGGCCGCCGAGCGGGCGGACGAGCCGGGCGATCGCGTCCGCCCCCGGCCCGCTGGCCAGCAGCGGGACCCGGTGCCCGTGCAACGGCACCGGGCCCAGGATCGCCACGTCGGCGAAGTCGGCGCGCTCGCCGACCAACCGGCCGAGCCGCTCCATGACCTCCGGGGAGGCCGAGGTGAAGTCGGCGTAGCAGGCGCCCCGCGCCAGGTGGGGCAGGCACTGCTCGGCCACGGAGGGAGCCGCGGCGGCCCCGGTCAGGACGAGCACGTACGCGGCCCGCTCGACGGCCTCCCGCAGGGTCGCCGTCCTGGTGACGCCTTTGGGGGTGGGGGTGTCGCCGGGGTCGTACCCGAGCACTTCGTGCCCGGCGGCGGCGAGCGCGGCGGCATAGACGCCGCCCGCCTCGCCCAGTCCGATGACGGCGCAACGCATGATCAATCTCTTCAGTCCTCTTATATGTGAACCATGGCTAAAGGTCGCGCGCCCGGCCGAGCGCGGCGGCGGCGCGGCGCAGCTCGGGCACCCAGCCGAGCATCTCGCTCTCGGGGTGGCGCTCGGCGGGGCCGGAGATGCCCACGGACGCCATGGAGTGGCCGTCCGGGGCCGGCACGGGCGCGCTGATGCCCGAGCTCCCGAGCACGCGTTCGTTCATGGAGAAGTGGTAGCCGCGTTCCCTGATCTGCTCCAGCTCGGCCCGCAGATCGGCCTCGCTGACCGGCTTGCCGCCCGCGGTGCCCAGGTCGCGGACCGCGGCCATCAGGGCGTCGAGCTCGTCGTCCGGCATGGCCGCCGCGAGCACCTTGCCCGCGCCCAGGTGCAGCGGCAGCCGGCGGCCGATGGGGAGCTGGTAGCGCAGCGGGTCGGCGCCGTCGACGCGGGCGATGACGATGCGCTCCAGGCCCGACCTGATGTGCAGCGTCGTGGTCAGGCCGGTGGTGGCGGCCAGCTCCTGGAGCACGGGGGTGGCCGCGCGGCTGAGGCCGTCGGTGACGAGGAAGCCGTGGGCGATGGCGAGGGCGGCCGGGCCGAGGTGGTAGGCCTGCTGCCCGGCGACCACGAACCCGCGCCGCTGCAGCACCCCGAGCAGGCGCAGCGTCGTGGCCGGGGACAGCCCGGCCCGCCGCGCGACCTCCGACAGCCGCAGCGGCTTGTCGCTGCGCTCCAGCACCTCGATCACGTCGAACGCGCGCTCGACCGAGCGCATGGACGGCTGCGGCTGTCCTGCGGTCATCGGCGGAACCCTTTCTCGCACGCGGATGAACCTGTCGTCACGCGGATTCAAGGATGGCAGCCCGTTTGCCCTCCTCGGTCACGAAGACGGCCTCGGCCACCTGCGCGACCCGCTCGGCCTCGGCGAGCGGGACGACGACCACGCCGTCGGCGTCACCGAGGATCAGGTCGCCCGGCGCGACGGCGACGCCGCCGACCGCGACGGTGCGGCCAAGGTGGCCGGGCCCGTTCTTGTACGGCCCCGCGGGCGTCACCGCGCGGGCGAAGACGGGCATCCCCATCTCCCCGAGCCCGTCGGCGTCCCTGACGGCCCCGTCGATGACGAACCCGGCCACGCCCTTGTTCTTGGCGCGCTGCCCGATCAGCTCGCCGATCAGCGCCCGGGACTCGTCGCCGCCGCCGTTGACCACGATCACGTCGCCGGGTTCGACGACGTCGAGCGCCTGGTGGATGAGCGCGTTGTCACCCGATCGGGTCCAGATGGTGAAGGCGCGCCCGGCGACGCGGGCGCCCGGCCAGATGGGGCGGATCCGGGAGTCGAGGACGCCGAGGCGGTCCATGGCGTCGCCGATGTTGGCGGTGGGCAGGGCGGCCAGCCGGGCCAGCGCGTCCTGGGAGGTCTCGCTCATTGAAGGCGCCTTTCAGCTCTTGGTGTTGCGGACGAGGGGGAGGGCCTGCTTGACCGTGGTCTCCTGGTCGGCCCAGTACGTGCTGTAGTCCTGGCCGGACTTGTACGCGGTGGCCAGGCCGAGGTCCTTCATCTTGGCGACGACCGCCGGGTCCTCGATCGCCTTCTTCAGGGCACTTTCGAGCTTGACGCGGACCTCGTCCGGCAGCCCGGCGGGCGCCGAGTAGCCGCGGGCGGTCGCCCCCTCGACCTGGTAGCCCTGCTCGGCGAAGGTGGGCGCGTCCGGCAGGAACGGGCTCCGCTCGGCCGACATGACGCCGAGCACCTGGATCTTGCCCTGGGCGACGAGGTCCTTGACGTCGCTGACGTTGCCGACGTACGCCTCGACGTGCTTGCCGAGGAAGGCGGCGATGGCCGACGACGCACCCTCCGAGAAGTGCACGGGCGCGAACTCCGCCCCGGTCTTCTGCTGGATGTCGGCCAGGGCGAAGTGCTCGCCGGTCTGCACCCCGGTCGTGGTCGCGGTGACGCTCTTCGGTTTGGCCTTGACCGCCTCGATCAGGGCTTTCAGATCCTTGTACGGGCTGCCGGGCGCGACCCCGACCAGCATCGGGTCGAGCACCTGCATGCCCAGCGGCAGGAAGCTCTGCCGGGTGTAGGTGGCGCCCCGGCTCGGGTCGAGGGGCGAGACGACGACGGACGGCGAGCCGGTGGCGCCGATGGTGTAGCCGTCGGGCTTGGCCTTGGTGAGCGCGGTGTAGCCGATCTGTCCCCCGGCGCCCGGCTTGTTGAGCACTTCGACGTTCGTACCCAGCTCCTTCTCCAGGACGGGTGCGACCACGCGGGCCGCCGCGTCGACGGCCGCCCCGGGCGCGAACGAGACGATCAGCGTGACCGGCTTCCCCTTGCGCGGCCAGGCGCCCGCGGCGCCGCCGGACTGCTGGGCGCCGCACGCGGCGAGCGCCGTCGCCACGGCCACGGCCGTGACTGCGATCTTGACTTTCACGATGACTCCTTATGGGGGGTGTCGGCCTCAGGCCTCGGGGTCCTCGGCCAGGACGGCGGGTTTGCGCAGCCCCAGCAGCCGGCTCAGCAGCGGGCTCACGGCGATGGCGAGCGCGATCACCAGCAGGACGACGCAGATCGGACGGGTCAGGAAGACGGTGAGGTCGCCTTGCGACAGCTCCAGCGACTCGCGCAGGGAACGCTCCATGAGGGGCCCGAGCACGAGGGTGAGCACCAGGGGCGCCAGGGGGATGTCCAGGCGGCGCAGCACGAGGCCGAGCAGCCCGAAGGCGACCATGACGAACACGTCGAAGACGGAGAAGTTGATCGTGTACGCGCCCACGACCATGAACGTGAGGATCAGCGCGGTCAGCACCGGGTACGGGATGCGCAGGATCGACGTCCACACCCGCACCAGCGGCACGTTGAGCACCAGCAGGATGACGTTGCCGACGAACAGGCTGGCGATGATCCCCCAGGCGACGTCGGCGTGCTCGGCGAACAGGGTCGGCCCCGGCGTCAGCCCCTGCTGCAGGAACGCGCCCATGAGCACGGCGATCGTCGGTGAGGCCGGGATGCCGAGGGTGAACAGGGGCACGAGCGCGCCGTTCGCGTGCGCGTTGTTGGCCGTCTCCGGCCCTGCGACGCCCTCCACCGCGCCCGACCCCAGCTCGGCGCGGTGCCTGCTGAACCTGCGCTCCGCTCCGTAGGCGAGCAGCGAGGAGACCGAGCCGGTCATCCCGGGGACGAGCCCGAGCGCGAACCCGATCCCGGTGCCCCTGGCGATCGCCGGAACGCTGCGCCGCAGGTCGGCACGGCCCGGCAGGAGCGCCCGCAGCCCCGGGGCCACCGCCTGGGCGGTGCCGCCCCTGGCCGCCACGAGGATCTCCGACAGGCCGAAGAGCCCGATGATGACGGCGACGAAGCTGATGCCGTCGAGCAGGCGTTCGCTGCCGAAGGTGAACCTCGGCGCCCCGGCCACCGGGTCGATGCCGACCATCGAGATCAGCAGGCCGAGCACGCCGGAGATGAGCGCCTTGGTCATCGAGCGGCCGGCGAGCGCGACGAGCAGGGAGATGCCGAGCACCATGAGCGCGAAGAACTCCGGCGGCCCGATCCGCAGGCCCAGGTCGCCGAGCGGCTTGGCGGCGACGACGAGCCCGACGGTGGCGACGGTGCCGCCGACGAACGAGCCGAGCGCCGCGATGGTGAGCGCCACCCCCGCGCGGCCCTGCTTGGTCATGGCGTAGCCGTCGATCGTGGTGATCGCGGAGGCGGCCTCGCCCGGGGTGTTGAGCAGGACGCTGGTGATGGTGCCGCCGTACTGGGTGCCGTAGAAGATGGCGGCCAGCATGATGATGGCGCTGGTCGGGTCCAGGTTGAGGGTGAGCGGGATGAGCAGCGCCACCCCGGCGACGGGCCCGATGCCCGGCAGCACCCCGATCAGGGTGCCGAGCAGGCAGCCGATGAACGCGTACAGGAGGTTCTGCGGCGACAGGGCCGTGGCGAGCCCGCCGAGCAGGTCGGCCAGGACGTCCATCACAGGCCCCAGCCGGCCAGGAGCGGGATCGCCGACGGCGGCAGCTGCACCATCAGCCCCTGGTCGAAGCCGTGGTAGATGCCCACGCTGCCGGCGAGGGAGAGCACGAGCGACAGCGCCCAGCTCCGGCCTGCGCGCCACTTGAGGTGGAACATGAGGAACACGAACACGCTGATCTGGTAGCCGGCCAGGTCCATGGCGGCCGCGAGCACCACCAGGCTGCCGAGCACGGCGGCGGCGTGGCCCACGTCGGTGCGCTCGGCCGGGCCGTCCTCGTCCGCACGGGCCCGCCTCGTCTGGGCGGCCCAGGCCAGCGCGAGCAGCCCGAGCGCGATGGCCAGCACGAACGGGAAGAACCCCGGCCCGGGACCGAACGAGGTCCACAGGCCGAGCCCCAGGGATTCGACGGCGATGTAGCACGAGAGCGCGACAAGAACCACTTGCGCGCCCGCTCTCAGCCTCGCGTCGGAAGCCCGCGCCGCCGCGGCCGCGGCCTGGTCATCGGGGGCGGGGGCTTGCTCGGCGAACGCCTGTTCATGGCTCATGGGGGTGTAGCCGCCTTCCAGTCTTTTCACACAGTGAAAAGTCTTTCCATTTCATGACAAGCGTGCTGGGAGGCGTGCGGACATGTCAAGGGTTACGCGGAGGTTTCCGGCTATGACCGGAAGGTGACGTAACGCGTCAGGCGGTGACACCCGCGTCGACGGAGACGGCCGTGCCCGTGATGGCGCGGCCCCCGTCCCCCGCCAGGTGGGCGACGGTGGCGGCGATGTCGTCGGGCGAGCAGTAGCGGCCGAGCGCCGTGTGGCGCCGCTCCTCGTCCGCGTCCGGCCCGTCCGCCGGGTTCATCTCGGTGTCGGTGGATCCGGGGTGGACCACGTTCGCGGTGATGCCGCGCGGCCCGAGGTCCCTGGCCAGCCCCTTGGCGAGCCCGGTCAGCGCCGACTTGCTCATCGCGTACGCCGTCCAGCCGGGGTAGGGCACGCGTTCGGCCAGGCTGCTGCCGATGAGGACGATCCTGCCGCCGTCCGGCATGTGCCGCGCCGCCGCCTGCGCCAGCACGAACGAGGCCCTGGGGTGCACGGCCAGCAGCCGGTCGACCTCCTCCAGCGTCACCTCCTCCAGCGCCCCGTACGGCGCGATGCCCGCGTTGCTGACCAGGACGTCCAGCCGGCCCAGCTCGTGGACCGTCCGCTCCACGGCCGCGACCAGCGCCCCGGCGTCGGCGGCCTCCGCCCGCAGCCCGAGCGCCCGAGCGCCGGCCGCCTCGACCTCCTTGACGATCGCCGCCGCCCGGTCGCCCGCGCTCCGGTACGTGAGAGCCACGTCGAACCCGTCACCCGCCAGCCGCCGCGCGACGGCCGCGCCGATCCCCCTGCTACCCCCGGTGACCAGGGCTACCTTCCGTGCCATGCGTCCTCCATCCCATTGAAGCGGAATCAATTCCGCTTCAACGTAACCGGAATCAGTTCCGGTTGACAAGAGGTGCCAGGATGGGAGCCGTGACACGCGAGCGCACCGACGCGGCCCGCAATCGCGCCAAGATCCTCGCCGCCGCCGAGGGCATCGTGGCCGCCCGCGGCGTGCAGGGCCTGCAGATGGCGGACGTGGCCGCGGCCGCCGGGGTCGGCGTCGGCACGCTCTACCGGCGCTTCGGCGACCGGTCCGGGCTGGCGTACGCGCTGATCGACCGGCGGGAGCGGGAGTTCCAGGCGGCGTTCATCGAGGGCCCGCCGCCGCTCGGCCCCGGCGCGGAGCCGGCCGCGCGCGCCAAGGCGTTCCTGCGGGCGCTGGCGGACAGGACTGCCGAGCAGCTCGACCTGCTGCTCATGGCCGAGACGGCGAGCCCGCTGGCCCGCTTCGGCGGCGCGTACGACGCCTACCACGGCCACCTGTCGATGCTGATCGGCCGGTTCCGCCCCGGCGCGGACGCCCACTGCCTCGCCGACGCCCTCCTCGCGCCCCTCGCCGCCCCGCTGCTGGCCCACCGGCTCGGGGAGACGGGTGTGGAGCGGGTGAAGTCCGCCCTGGACGACCTGCTCGACGGCCTCGCGGGCTGAGCCGTCCGCCTCCTCGAAGTCCGCCGCTTGCCCGACTATTCATTGAATGTATAGTTGCGATCATGTCCACGGCTCATGTGATGCTCGGGCTGCTCGCGGAGCGCCCGAAACACGGCTACGAGCTCAAGAAGGAGCACGATCATCGCCTGGCCGGCGCCAAGCCGCTGGCCTACGGGCAGGTCTACGCCACGTTGCAACGGCTGGAACGCGACGGCTTCGCCGAGGTGGCGGAGACACAGCAGGAGGGCGGCCCCGAGCGGACCATGTACGCGATCACCGGCAGCGGCCGGGGGGAGCTGGCCCGGTGGCTGGACACCGTGGAGCCGCCGGCGCCGTACGTCGCCAGCTCGCTGTTCGCCCGGGTCGCCGTCGCGGGACGAGACGCCGACGGCTACCTCCTGCGGCAGCGCGAGGCGCATCTGGCCCGCATGCGGGAGCTGACCGCCGAGAAGGCGGCCGGCCCGCCCGCCCAGGTGCTGGCGGCCGACTTCGCGCTCCAGCACCTCGACGCCGACCTGCGCTGGATCGAGACCGCACTGTCGCGGCTGAAGGGGGACAACGATGCTTGAGGCCAGAGCTCTGGTGAAGTCGTACGGCAGGACCAAGGCGCTGACAGGCGTCTCCCTCCGGCTCGAGGAGGGAGAGATCCTCGCGGTCACCGGCCCGAGCGGGTCGGGCAAGTCGACGCTGCTGCACTGCCTGGCCGGGATCATCCGCCCGGAGTCCGGCGAGGTCGTCCTGGACGGCAGGCGGATCGACACGCTGGCCGAGGCGAGGCTCACCAAGCTGCGCCGCGAGAGCTTCGGCGTGGTCTTCCAGTTCGGGGAGCTGGTGCCCGAGCTCACCGCGGCGGAGAACGTCGCGTTACCGATGCTGTTCAACAGGCACGGCCGGCAGGAGTCGATGACCGCCGCGGCCGACATGCTGGCCCGGCTGGAGGTGTCCGACTGCGCCGATCAGCGGCCCGGCGAGCTGTCCGGGGGCCAGCTGCAGCGGGTGGCCGTCGCGCGGGCGCTGGTGACCGGCCCGCGCGTGGTCTTCGCCGACGAACCCACCGGAGCGCTGGACACCCTCGGCGGCGAGCAGGTGATGAGCGCGCTGCTGGGCGCGGCCCGCGCCGGCGGCACCGCCGTGGTCCTGGTCACCCACGACAACCGGGTGGCGGCCTACGCCGACCGCGAGCTCGCCCTGCGGGACGGGGCCGTGCTGACGGGGATCAGCCAATGATCAACGTCATCCGCATGCTGAACAGGGGACGGTCGCGAGCCGAGCGAGCCCGCGCCTGGCTGGTGGCCGCCGGCACGGGGCTGGCGACGTTCCTGGTCTGCACGGCCGTCAGCCTGGCCGACTACAAGGATGAGGGCGGCTCGCTGACCGGGCTGGCCCTGGCCCTGCTGGCCCTGCCGGTCGCCGGCCTGGTGCACCAGTCCAACCGGTTGGGCTCGGCCACCAGGGAGCGACGGCTGGCCGGTCTGCGGCTGGCCGGGGCCACGCCGGACGACGTGCGCCTGCTCGGCGCCCTGGAAGGCGGCCGGCTGGCGCTGGCCGGCTCGCTGGCCGGCGCCGCGGTCTACGTGGTCACCCATCTCTCCGGGCCGCTGATCCAGGTGCCGGTGGTCATGGCCGTGATGGCGCTGGGCGGAGCCCTGTCAGGGGCGCGCGCCGGCCGGAACGTCATCGCCTCACCGCTGGGCCTGGTTCGCCGTTCACGCCTGCGGGGGCCGAGAGCGGCGGACCTGTACCGCTTCGTGGCCGGTGCCTGCCTCTTCTTTCTCGGATTCGTGATGAAAGGGAGCTTCCCGCTCGCCGGGAAGTACGGGGCGGCTGTGGCCATCACGGCCGGGGCGGTGCTCATGCTGTTCGGGGCGACGCTGGCCACGACCTGGGTGATCAGGGTGTCCGCGCGCCGCGCCGCCCGGCGGGCCGGCTCGCCCGAGATGCTGCTGGCCGCGCGGCTGGTCGAGGCGGACCCGAGGGCCTGGGCCAGAGCCCTGTCCGTGGTGGGCCTGACGGTGTTCTTCGGCGCGGGCGCCGGGGCCCAGCAGGCGCCAGTCGGCTACCACCACGCCCATGCGCTCGTCGACGCCGCGCTCCTGGTGGCCCTGGTGACGTCGGCGGCCGCCCTGGTGGTGCACCAGGCCGAGGAGCTGCTCGATCATCGCCGCTCGTTCGCCGCGCTGGCCGCCTCCGGGGTGCCGGAGCGGGCGCTGGGCGGGGTCCTCGTACGGCAGGCGGTCATCGCCGCGCTGCCGATCTGCGTCGTGGCGGCGGTCGCGGGAACCTTGGCGGTGATCGTGCCCCTCGCCGACCACTACCAGGTGGGGTGGCTCGGCTGGGCGGCCGGCAGGGCCGTGGCCATGGCGGGCATCGGGGTTCTCGCCGCGGTGCTCGTGGCCCTGGCGGCACGCCCGCTGCTGCGCGACACGCTCCGCCTGGAGAGGCTGCGCGCCTGAGAGGTGCCGGCGCGCCGGATCCCAGGGGGCACCCGGCCCGGGGATCCGGCGCGCCGCGTCAGCGTTCGCTGGAGGCCGCGCGGTAGTGCAGGTCCTGCACGTACGGCGTCGCGCTGATCGCGTACGGCGAGACCACCTTCGCCACCACGGCCGAGCTCCTGGTGACCGAGGCCGAAGCAGTGCCCGCCTTCAGCGGGAACGTCTTGGCGGACACCCCGGCGGGCGCGTCGTAGGTCTGCGTCGTGCCGCCGATCGTGACCGACACCTTGCCCGCCGCGGTCAGCATGGTGAGCACCTCGACGGTGTCGCGGGCCGCGGTGCTGCCGTCGCGCAGCTTCATGAGCTTGGTCTGCGCGTACGACGGCTCGGCCGCGACCGGCTGGACCCGGTGGGTCAGGTACGCCGTGTCGTTGGTGATCTTCGGGCAGCCGAGCTTGTAGCAGGTCAGGTAATAGGCGCTTATATCCAGATACGTCCAGCCGGCGTTCCTGGAAGGGGCGAACTGGGTGTTCTCCGAGTAGTCGTTCCAGGTGGTGAGCTGCACCCACTCCGCCTTGCCGTCGATGGCGCCCTTCCAGGTGGCCCGCAGGTTCTCGGTGTTGCCCGCCTCGTCGAAGATGCTCTGGTTGGGACGCTCGTCCTGGACGGACACCGGCTGCATCCAGATCTTGCCCATGCCGTGCGCGCGGTCGATGTTCGTCGTCAGAGCGGCGTTGGCCGCGGGGCTGCGGCTGCCCCAGTTCGAGAAGCCGTAGCTGATGGAGGCGAAGGCGTCGCGGTACTTGTTGAAGTCGACGAACGTGGGCACCAGGGCGACCTTGATGCCGTGCTGCGTCTCCATGGCCTTCATCCAGTCCGACCACCAGGCGGCGGTGCGGCCTTCGGCCTTGAAGGGGGCGACGACGAGGCGGTCGTCGGCGAGCCGGTAGACCGACTTCGAGGCGGCCAGCTTGGCCATGGCGGTGGCGAAGGCGGCGCTGTCCACCGAGGACAGGCCGTTCATGTCCGGCATGAGCACGATCTTGAAGCCGGGGTCCACGGCCTCGGCCGCCTTGACGAGGTTCTGCACCCGCGTCCACTGCGCGCTGGTCACGGAGAGGATGTCGACGGTGAAGCCGTCCAGGCCCGCGGTGATGGCCTGCCGCACCTCGGTCTTGAGGTCGGCCAGCGCGTAGTCGCCCGTGATCGGGTCGCGTCCCAGCGGCCGGTCGCGCAGCAGCCCGCCGTAGGCGGCGTGCTTGCCGCTCTCGCCGTCCGGCTTGAGGTAGTTCCTGGCGTAGTAGTCGCCGGCCGGAGCCTGGTTGTCCAGGGAGATCGGATAGGGGCTGAAGTAGTGCGCGAACACCTTCTTGGCCGAGGCCCGCAGCGCCGCGGTGCCCGCCAGGGTGAAGGGCAACGGCCCGTCGGTCTGCTCGTCCCCGGTGCCCTCCGTATACGTGACCGTGAGTTTCGGCCCCCGGTTCCCGCTCTCGCGCGAGGACATCAGGACGGTCGTGGTGGCGTCGGTCCCGGTGAGGGCGAACGCGTACGTGCCGTCGCCTTTGACGGCCGACGAGACGTCCAGCTTGGCCGTCGCGCCGGTGGTGAAGCCGGTGTGCGAGCCGATGACCGGCGCGCTGAGCGCCGGACGGGTGTTCCAGGTGGTGGCGGCCTCGGTCCAGGCGCCCGTCACCGGGCGGACGGAGACGGTGGTGTCCGTCGTTCTCGCCGAGACCACGTCCAGCGTGACCTTGACGTCCTCGGCGTCCTGCGGGATGCCGGTGACCTTGAAGCGGGTCAGGGCGGCACGCTGCCCCGCGGTGGCACTGCCGCACGCGGTGCCGCAGACGCTCACCCAGGTCGCGGTCGCGAAGCTCTTGGCCGGCTCGGCCTGGCTGACGAACACGTCCTCCACCGCGGCGAACGTCACGCTGACGGGGGCGACGGCGGACGCCTGCGCGGGGGCCACAGCGGCTGTCGCCAGCATGGCGACTCCCGCCGCCGCCCCCAATAACGTCCGATATCGGTTGGCCATGAAACTCCCTTGCCTTACGGTACGGCCCCGCCTCGGCGGGGCCGTCTTGCACGGCCAAGGATGGATCATGCTCAAGCGTCGGATCCACACTTTTCGGATAACTCACAGGTGCCGGACAGCCGACTGCGTCCCCTTCTCCTCCGGAGACGGGACGCAGTCGGCGGCGTGCCGCTTCTCGGTGCGGACCGGCGGTCCGCCCGGAGGCGTCAACGCCGGCGTAGGGACATCGAGCCCAGCATGACGCAGGCCAGGCCGCATGCGACGATGACGATCCCCGTGATGACGTTGTTGATGATCGTGCCGGCGCTGGCTGTGTGCGGCGGCAGCACCCACGGAGCGATGATCGTCCACACTCCGATGACCGGTACGACGAACGCCAGCCCGTGGATCCTGCCGTACGCCGAGGCTATCCCGGCCGCCAGCAGCGCCAGGGCGATACCGGTGATCAGATTGTTGACGGTCAGGGTCGAGCGCCCGAAGAATCCCACCACCCATGGCGAGATGGCGAGATAGAGACCGCTCAGGAATGTCAGTCCGCTGACGGACTGCCCCGACGGGCTCTGCGCAGCCATGTCGTATTGAGCTCGGAGGGCCGCTATGTCCGGGTGCTGACCCATGTCGAGTTTCGGATGGAGTGGACTATCAGCCATGTCCCACACCACCTTCCCCATACCGCGTGGAGGTTTGAATTTGAATACGTAACCCCTTCCCCCACGGTCACGCCAACGCGCCCACCAGGGTCAACATTTCTCCAAATCGCCCAGGGCGCCTATGACGGCGAGCGGCAGCCGTCCGCGGCACCCGTCAGCGCGCGGCGCTGGGCCCGTTCAGGACGCGTCGTAGCGCAGGCGGGCGGCGGCCACGTACTCGCGGTGCCGCTCGGCCCATTCGATGAGCCCGGCGACCTGGGACGACAGCGTCCGGCCGACCGGGGTCAGGTCGTAGTCCACCCGGGGCGGTGAGGTGGGGGTGACGGTGCGCTCCACCAGGCCGTCGCGCTCCAGGCTGCGCAGGGTGAGGGTGAGCATGCGCTGGGAGATGCCCTCGATGGCGCGCTGCAGCTCGGAGTAGCGCTTGGGGCCGCCGCCGAGCAGGTCCATCACCAGCACGCTCCACTTGTCCCCGACACGGTCGAGGATGTCGCGCAACTGGCAACTCGGGTGATGCTCGCCGACCGTCTCACGCACATCGGTGTGCCTAACGCGGGTCAAAGTGCCTTCTTCCGTCATGACGGCATTCTGGATCAGACTCGATGCGCGCACAAGAAGTAACCAGCGCACAGAAAGTGCTGTTGTGATGAGCATCGACTTGACCGATCCCCCACCCCGATCCGGCCCTCGCCCGCGGACCACGGGTCGGGAGATCCCGCACGACCAGCTCGACCAGTTCTCCCCGCCGCACGTCAGGGCCGCCCTGGTGGCGGAGGCGCAGGCGCTGGCGGGCGTGTTCACCGGCCCCAGCCAGGTGTCCGAGCCCGCTTCACTCGCGCTGCGGCTGCGCGACCCGGCCGGGCCGTGGGCGGCGTTCCTGCACCCCAGCCGTGACGAGTTCGGCCACATCCACCGCTCGGGTTTCCTGCACCTCACGGTGCCCGCGCCCCTCATCGATCCGCTCGAACGGGCCGGGTGGATCGAGCCGCATCCGATCAGCCGGCGCCCCGAGTGGCCGGACACGATCGTGATGCTCTACGCCCCGCGCGACGAGGCCGAACTGGCCGTCGCCCGCGCCGTCCTGCGCGCCTCCTGGCGGCAGGCCACCACAGCTTCCACGGAAACGGAGTGATCATCATGCGTGCCATGGCTTTCACCGGCTTCGGCGCCGACCTGGCCGCCACCGACCTGCCCGTGCCGGAACCGGGTCCCTGCGAGGTGCTGGTCCGGGTGCTGGCCTCCTCGGTCAACGGTTTCGACCTGGGCGTGCTGGGCGGCTATCTCAAGGGCGTGTACGACTACGAGTTCCCGGTCGTGCTCGGCAAGGACTTCGCCGGCACCGTGGCGGCCGTCGGCGAGGGCGTGACCGGCCTGACGCCGGGTGCGGACGTGTTCGGCGTGGTCATGCGCCCGACCCTGGGCCAGGGCGGATTCGCCGAATACGTGGTGGTGAGCGAGCAGTACGGCCTGGCCAGGATCCCCGAAGGGCTCGGCCACACCCGCGCGGGCGTGCTGGGACTGGCCGGGACCGCCGCGCTCGACGCCGTCGACGCCGTCGCCCCGGCACCGGGCGAGACCGTCCTGATCTCGGGCGCGACCGGCGGCGTGGGCGCGTTCGCCATCCAGCTGGCCGCCGCGCGCGGCGCCAGGGTGATCGCCACCGCCAGGCCCGGAGCCGAAGCCGCCTTCGTCACGGGGCTGGGCGCCACCTGGGCCGTCGACCACGCCGATCTGCCGGCGCAGGTGGGCGCGATCGCGCCGGGCGGGGTGGACGCCGCGCTGCACCTGGCGGGCGACGGCCCGGCGGTCGCCGCCCTGCTGGCCGACGGCGGGCGGCTGGCCTCCACCCTGCACTACGTGCCCGACGAACCCGGCCGCGACCTCAAGGCCACGGCGGTGATGGCCGACCCGAACCCGGACACCCTCGCCCGGCTCGCCGCCGACGCGGTCGCGGGACGCCTGCGCGTGCCGGTGGCCCGCGCCTACCCGCTGGCCGAGGCGCCGCGCGCGGTCTCCGACTTCACCACCGGCACCGTCGGCAAGCTCGCCGTCACGATCTGAGCGAGCAGGCGGCCCTGGTGGGCAGGGTTTCCCCATGCCGGAACTCCCCGACGTCGAGGGCTTCCGCCAGGTGCTGTCGGAGCACACCGGCGAGCCGATCAGGGCCGTGCGCGTTCGCGACCCGGGGGTCCTGCGCGGCATCGGCGCCCGGCGACTGGCCGCCGTGCTGCGCGGACACCGGTTCGAGCGGCCGCGGCGGCACGGCAAGTGGCTGATCGCGCCCGCCGGCGGGCCGGTGCTGATGCTGCACTTCGGCATGACCGGCTCGCTGTCCTGGCACTCCCCCGAGGAGCCGTGGCACCGGCATGACCGGGTCGTCTGGCAGTTCGACGACGGGGAGCTGCGCTATCGCGACATGCGCAAACTCCAGGGCATCCGCCTCGCCGCCGACGAGGCCCAGGCCGAGCGGGTGCTCGGCGGCCTCGGCCCGGACGCGCGCGAGGTGTCGTACGCGTGCTTCGCCAGGCTGCTGTCGGGCCGCCGGGGACGGCTCAAGCCGGCGCTGATCGACCAGGCGTTCCTCGCCGGCCTGGGCAACCTGCTCGCCGACGAGATCTGCTGGCACGCCGGCGTCGATCCCCGGCGTGCCGTGGCAGATCTGGACGAGGACGAGCGCGCCGCGTTGTACGGGGCGATGCGCCGGGTCCTGCGCGTGTCGATCAAGGCCGGATGCGTGCCCGCACGTGACACCTGGCTGACCGGCGCGCGCGACGAGCCCGGCGGCCCCTGCCCGCGCTGCGGCACGCCCCTGTCCCGCGGCCGGATCGCCGGCCGTACGACCGTGTGGTGCCCGGTTTGCCAGCCTCTCTGAAGGCGTGAACCTTTCACCGGGCACGCGCCACTGACCTGCCCGGAGACGCGCCGCGCGAACGATCTCGTTGACGATCGTTCATGACCGAGAGTCCACTGGTGCGCAAGCCCTCTGCCGGCCATCACGGTCGCCGCCCGGCTCGCACCCATCGTCGCCCCCAGGATCGGACTCTGATGAGGACACGGCTGCTGCTCGGCACGCTCGTCATCGCCCTGGTCACAGCGGTCACGCCGCGGGCCGAGGCGGCGACGGGCGACGGCTCCCCCACCGACGCCAACATCTCCTTCACCGGACGGTGGGACACCTCCGCCTCCACCGCGTACGTGCCGTACTGGGCGGGCGCCTACCTCACCACCGGTTTCACCGGCAGGACGGTCAGGCTGAACCAGCGCAACACCATCGACCTGTACTACAGCGTCGACGGCGGCGCGTGGGTCTACATCCAGAACGTACGCGGCTCGGTCAACCTCACCCCCACGCCGCTGGCCGCGGGGAACCACACCTTACGCGTCTCCTACCGGGTCGTCGCCGGGTCCTACCACGGTGACGCCGTCTTCCAGGGCCTCGCGCTCGACCCGGGGGCCACGACGTACGCGATCGCGCCCCCGTCCAAGCTGATCGAGTTCGTCGGCGACTCCATCACCGTCGGCACGACCACCTCCAAGAACGCCCTGACCGCGTACGGCTGGCTCATCGGCGAGCGCCTCGGGGCCCGGCACACCCAGATCGCCCAGGGCGGCGCCTGCCTGGTGGCGACCGCGGACGGCTGCGTCGGCCTGGAGGCGCGCTTCCCCAAGCTCAACCCCAACGCCGCCACCCCGGACTGGAACTTCTCCCGCTACCAGGCCAACGCGGTCGTGATCAACTTGGGCACCAACGACGTGGGACACGGCGTGAGCACCACCACCTTCCAGGCGTCCTACACCCACCTGCTGCAGGAGGTGCGGACGGCCTACCCCGGGGCGGCGATCTTCGCGCTGGAGACCTTCACGAAGCGGTTCGCCACGCAGACCCGGGCCGCGGTCACCGCCCGCAACTCCGCGGGCGACGCCAAGGTCTACTACGTCCCCACCGAGGGCTGGCTGGCCAGCGCCAACATGTCCGACAACGTCCACCCGAACGACAGCGGCCACGTGGTCATCGCCGATCGCCTGGCGCCGATCATCAGCGCCAGGCTCTGAGGGACGGCGCCTGCGCTCCGAGCAGGCGGGCGAGCCCCTTGACGATCTCGGCGGCCAGCACCGCCTGCCCGGCTCCGGCGAAGTGGATCCGGTCGGCGCTCAGCAGGTCCGGACGGTCGTTGACCGGGTGGTCCCACATGTCGGCCAGCACCGCGCCGTGGTCGGCGGCCAGGCCGCGAGTGATGTCGTTGACCCGGCGCACCCGGTCGCCCCAGTCCGCGTACCCCGGCACCACGAACGCCCTGCCCAGCGTGAACGTCGTCAGCTGCGCGCCGGTCCCGGCGGCGAACTCGAACACCCGTCCCATCGAGGCCTCGACGGCCGCGTAGTCGGGGTCGGGCCGGAACAGGTCGTTCGCCCCGCAGGACACGTGGACCAGGTCGGGGCCGAACGCGCCGAGCCGGTCCAGCTGCGTCCGCACCGTCCGGGAGGCGGTCGCGCCGACTTCGGCGGCCTTCAGGTAGGCCAGATCGGGATGGATCCGGCGCAGCACGTCCGCGACGCGATCGGGCCACCCCAGGCCGGCGTATCCGGGGCTCGGGTCGCCGGTGCCCGCCGCCAGGCTGTCGCCGACGGTGGCGAAGCGGCGCCAGGGCGCGCGGGCGAGCAGGTCCGCGGCGCGCGCGGCGGGCAGGCAGTAGGGATCGGACTCTTCTGCGCGAGGGGAGGTCGTGGTCACGAAGGATAGCGTACGATCGTTCGTACTTACTCTTCAACACCGCACGCGGCCGGTGGTCGGGGACGCTCAGGCGGTGGCGGGATCGTCGTCGAAGCTGGCGTAGTAGGCGGCGGCCATGTCCTCGTCGCCGTGGCCCTGCGCGGCGGCGCGGTCGAAGCGCGCGGCACCGGCGGCGGCGACGTCGAGGCGGACGCCGTGCTGTTCCCCCGCCTCGACGATCAGATGGGCGTCCTTGGCGGCGGTGGTGACCGCGAAGCTGGGCGGTGTGAGGCGGCCCTCCAGCACCAGGCCGGTCTTGACGCGCAGGTAGCCCATGTCCAGGGGGCCGCCCTCGATGGCGTCGAAGAAGCTCTGCGGGTCCACGCCCAGCGCCTTGGCCAGGGCCAGGACCTCGCCGGCCGCGTTGGTGGCGGCGAGGACCCAGCTGTTGGCCACGAGCTTGAGCCGGGTGGCGCCACCGGCGGCCCCGTCCTCACCGGTCCACACGGTACGGGCGCCGACGGCGTCGAACACCGGCGTCACGGCCTGCCGGCCCTCGCCTGGTCCCGCCGCCAGGACGAGCAGTTGCCCGGCCTCCGCGGGCTGGCGGGTGCCGAGGACGGGCGCGTCGTAGAAGACCAGCCCGTGCTCGCTGGCGAAGGCGGCCATCTCGCCGATCGCGTCGAGGCCCGCGGTGGTCGACTGCACCCAGGCGGCGCCGGGGCGCAGGGCGGGCGCGGCCTGCCGCATCACCTCCAGCACGGCGGCGCCGTCGTAGAGCATGGTGAGGACGACGTCGGCGTCGCGTACGGCGTCGGCGGGGGTGCCGGCGACGTGCATCCCCTCGGCGGCCAGCGGTTCGGCCTTGTCCCTGGAGCGGTTCCAGGCACGGACGGTGTGCCCCGCGCGGGCGAGGTTGCGGGCCATCGCGGCCCCCATGATCCCGGCGCCCAGAACGCTCACGGTGAGGTTGTCGGTCATGAGGTCGCCTTTCTGTCTTGTCGTGCCCGGTTCAGGACGAGGATCCGTACCCGGCTACCCTTCCCGGCGGCGCGCACGCTAACTTGAACATCAATGTTCAGGTTATGATCCTCGAACGGTGCGGAACGCATTCCAGGAGGGGCGCCATGACGACCGGCCACGCGGGACAGCTCGCCTTCGAACGGCGAGGGGAAGGGCCGCCGGTGGTGCTGTTGCACGGCATCGGGCACGACCGCCACGGCTGGGATCCGGTGACGGATCGGCTGACGCCCCACCATGAGCTCGTACTGGTCGACCTGCCCGGCCACGGCGGCTCGCCGCTTCCCCACGACGGCGGCCCCCTCGGGGTCATCGAGCTGACCGATCGCGTGGAACGCCTGCTGGACGAGCTCCACCTCGATTCCCCGCTGATCGCCGGCAATTCCCTGGGCGGCGCGATCGCGCTGGAACTGGCACGCCGGGGCAGGGCCCGAGGCGTGGTCGCGCTGGCGCCGATCGGATTCTGGTCGCGCCTGGAGGTCGCCTACGTCGTGGCGGTGCTGCGCGGCTCCCGTGGCCTGGCCCGCCTGCTCGCCCCGCTGCTGCCCGCGCTGGTGCGCCGCAGCGTGGTACGCGCCGCGACGATGGGCCTGTACTTCGCCCACCCCCTCCGGCTCAGCGCGGACGAGACCCTGCGCACCATGCGCGCCTTCGCCGACGCCCCGGGAGTGCGGGCGATCCTGCCGTACAGCCGGCGCTACTTCTTCGGCGGCGGCCGCGGCATCGATCAGGAGGCGATCACGATCGCCTGGGGCACCCGGGACCTGCTGCTCATCGGCGGCCAGGCCCGCCGGGCGCGGACGCTGCTCCCCGCCGCCCGCCACGTCAGGCTGGCCGGCAGCGGGCATGTCCCCATGTCCGACGACCCCGCCGGCGTGGCCGGCCTGATCCTCGCCCAGGGCCGGCGGAAGCCGTCAGGCAGCTCCTCGTAACGGCGGGTCCGACGACTGGCGGTCGCACAGCCCGCCGTCCGGCGAGCCGGCAGGTCAGGGTGCGCGGAGGTCGCGCAGAGCGGCCGCGAGCCGGTCGATGTCGGCCGCGGAGGTGAACAGGGCGGGCGTGACGCGGACGCCGCCACCGCCCGCCATGCCCGTCCGGGCGACAGTGAAGATCCGATGGTCGCGCATCAGGCGGTCGGCGATGGCGACGTTGTCGGCCTCCGTGGTGAGCCCGCGCAGGCGGAAGGCGGTGATGGCGCCGTACATGCCGGGCTCGTCCGGGGTCAGGATCTCCACGTTCGGGACGTCGCGAAGCGGGCGCACCCAGCGATCGCGCAGGAACCGCAGCCGGGCCTGCTTGACCTGCGCCCCGAGTGCGTCGTGGAAGTCCAGGGCGGCGTCGACGGTGAGGAAGGGCGCGACGTTCATGGTGCCGGAGTGGACGCGCGAGCGGATGTCGGTGGCGGTGTAGGTCTCGTCGGCGTAGAGCGGGTCGATGTCGCCCAGGCGCTGCGCGCGGACGTAGAGGAACCCGGCGCCCAGCGGCGCGCCCATCCACTTGTGCAGCGAGAAGACCGCGAAGTCGGCGTCGAGGTCGGGGAGGGTGAAGTCGAGCTGCCCCCAGGAGTGCGCGGCGTCCACGATCACGTCGACGCCCCGGGCGCGGGCCATGGAGACGATCCGGCGCACCGGCGTGACCAGGCCGGTGCGGTTGTTCATGTGGCTGAGCAGGAGCAGCTTCGTCTTCGGGTGCTCGCGCAGGGCGCGCTCGTAGGTGTCCAGCACCGCCTGGCAGGTCGCGGGCTCGGGCATGACGATCCGCGCGACCTCGGCTCCACGCCGGTCCTTCAGCCAGTTCATGGCGTACTGGCCGCTGTCATAGTCCAGGTCGGCGTACATCACCTGGTCTCCGGGACGCAGGCGGCGGTAGCCGGAGATCAGGTTCTGCAGGGCCTCGGTGCCGCCCCGGGTGAGTGCGATCTCTTCCTTGGTGACGCCGAGCATGCCCGCGAGGCGATCGCGGATCTTGTCGGCGCCCGCCTTGTACGTGGTGCGCAGCAGGTGCGAGTTCTGCTCGTTGAGCAGGTCCACATTGCGGTGGTACGCCTGCCGTACGGGCTCCGGCATGACGCCGTAGTAGCCGTTCTCCAGGTTGACGAAGTCCGGGCTCACCCGGAACCGGCGGCCGACGGCGGCCCAGAAATCCTCGTCCCGGGCCAGCCGCTCGGCGGTGACGCCACGCCGGACGGCCGGCGGTCCGGCGGCGACCGGAGCGGCGGCCAGCGCACCGAGTCCGGCGACGACCCGGCGTCTCGACACGGTCATGAAAGACCTCACCACCTGACATCAATGGGACGCGAATCCCCAGTGTGGCGTCGGTCGCGGCAAACCGCGGGTTCATTTCCCCGTGTCGGCAGGAGGTGCGGCGGATTGCCCCGTACTCTCCATAAAGCGCCTACCGGCTTTACCGGAATCTTTGAATTCTCCGGGCGCGGCAGGCGGCCTCGCGGGCATTATCACCGGTGATGCTCACGACAAGGACCACCCGTTCCCGCCGTCCGCCCGGCCGGCCGGCGGCGCATGCGGTGCTCGCGCTCGTGCTGCTCATCGGCGTGGTGTTCGCCCATGGCGGCGCGTGCGCGGCCGTGGAGCTGTCGGAGCCGGTCGCCCACAGCGTCGATCTGAAGAACACCGCCGTCTACAGCGCGCGGTGCCTGCACCGCGAGCTGCCGCCGCGCCACCAGCACGGCACCGAGCAGGACTGCTCGGCGACCAACCCGGCCGACACGCCGATCTTCGCGGCGATGTCCACGGCCTCGTCCGTCCCGTCGGCGCAGGCCGCCGCGGCGGCCACGACAGTCCCGGCGCACGCCGCCGGAACCGCCGCGCCGTATCTGGAAAATCTCTGCGTGATGCGCATATAGGACCGCGACGTCCATCAGCCGTCCATGTCCGCCCGGATTCGCGGCCATTCGGTCATGCCGCGAATTGCGCCACTCACTTCGGGGATTTCACCAATGTCATCACCAGCTACTTTTGCGCGTCCGCAGAAGACGCCGCCCACCGGTTTCTCGTCGCTTTCCCTCGCTGTCGGCAATACGCCGCTGGCATTCATCTCCGAGCCGTTCGTACCGGGAGGAGGGTTCTGGGCCAAGCTGGAAGGGTTCAATCCGGGCGGCATCAAGGACCGTCCGGCCCTGCACATGGTACGCCAGGCCCGGGCCCGCGGGGACCTCCGGCCGGGGGCGACGATCATCGAGTCCACCAGCGGCACCCTGGGGCTCGGCCTGGCCCTGGCCGGGATCGTCTTCGGCCATCCGGTCGTGCTGGTGGGCGACCCCGGCATGGAGCCGCTCATGTGCCGGCTGCTCTCCTCCTACGGCGTACGCCTGGAGATCGTCCGCGAGCCGCACCCGACCGGCGGCTGGCAGGAGGCCCGCCGGGAACGGGTGCGAAGCCTGCTGGCCGACATTCCCGACTCCTACTGCCCCGACCAGTACAACAACCCGGACAACGCCGACGCCTACGCGGGGCTCGCCCACGAACTGCTGGGCCGGTTGCCGCACATCGACACGCTGGTGTGCTCCGTCGGCACCGGCGGGCACAGCTCCGGCATCCACGGCGTGCTCCGCCGCCACTTCCCTCGGCTGAAGCTGGTCGGCGTCGACACCGTCGGCTCCACCATCTTCGGCCAGCCCGCCCGGCCCCGCCTGATGCGCGGGCTCGGCTCCAGCATCCATCCCCGCAACGTCGCCTACGACGCCTTCAGCGAGGTGCACTGGGTCAGCCCGGCCGAAGCGGTCTGGGCCTGCCGCGCCCTGGCCGCCGGTCACTACGTCTCGGGCGGCTGGAGCACGGGCGCGGTCACCCTGGTGGCCCGCTGGCTGGCCCGCACCGCGCCTGACCAGACCGTCGTGGCGGTCTTCCCCGACGGGCCGTGGCGCTACTGGAGCAGCATCTTCGACGACGACTACTGCCACGCCAACGGCCTGCTCGGCACGGTCCCGGCCGAGGAGCCCGACGTCCTGCGCGAGCCGGCCGAGCGGGAGGTGCACCGCTGGACGCGCTGCGCCACCGTGACGGACCCCCTGGCAGGCCGGCGATGAGGGACACGCTGCGGCAGTTCCGCTCCTTCGACCGGCCGATCCAGCTCCTGCAGATCAACCAGGCGGGCATCAACCTCGGCTTCTACATGCTCATGCCCTACCTCGCCCAGCATCTCTCGGCCGACGCCGGCCTGGCCGCCTGGACGATCGGGCTGATCCTGGGCCTGCGGAACATGAGCCAGCAAGGCATGTTCCTGATCGGCGGCACCCTGGCCGACCGGCTCGGCCACAAGCCGATGATCATGCTCGGGTGCGCGCTGCGGACCGTCGGGTTCGCCCTGTTCGGGCTGACCACCTCGCTGCCCCTGCTGGTCCTGGCCGCCGCCGTGACGGGCTTCGCGGGCGCGCTGTTCAACCCGGCCGCGCGGGCCTATCTGGCCAGCGCGGCCGGGGAGCGCAAGGTCGCCGCCTTCGCCGTGTTCAACGTCTTCTACCAGGGCGGCATCCTGCTGGGCCCGCTGGCCGGCCTCGCCCTGCTGCACACGGGGTTCACCGCCGTGTGCCTGTCCGCCGCGGCGATCTTCGCGGTGCTGGCCGTCCTGCAGGGGCTGTGCCTTCCGGCCCGGCGCGCTCCCGTGCCGGAGGAGCGGCAGCCGGTGCTGCGGGAGTGGCGGCGGGCGTTCGGAGACCGGGCGTTCGTGTCCTTCGCCGCGGCGATGATCGCCTCGTACGCGCTGTCGTACCAGATGTATCTGGCCCTGCCGCTCGAGGTGCAGCGCCTCGGCGGCGGCGAGGCGGGGGTGATGGCCCTGTACGCCCTCTCGGCGCTGCTCGGCATCGCCGGCCAGGTCCGCCTGACCGCCTGGAGCTCGGCCCGGTGGACGCGCGGCCAGGCGATCAGCCGCGGCCTGGCGCTCATGGGGGTCGCCTTCCTGCCGCCCGCGGCGCTCGCCCAGCCGGCTCTCGCGCCGGTGTGGGCGATGGTGCCCGTCGTGATGTGCGTGCTCCTGCTCACCCTGGGCACGCTGGTCGCCTTCCCGTTCGAGATGGCCACCATCGCCGACATGGCGGGAGATCGCCTGATCGGCACCTATTACGGGCTGTACAACCTGCTGTCCGGGCTGGGGATCCTGGCCGGCAACCTCGTGGCCGGCGCCCTGGTCGACACGGCCCGCTCCACCGGGTGGGCCGGCCTGCCGTGGCTGCTCCTGGCCGTCGCGGGGCTGGCCTCCGCCGCGGCCGTCCGGCGGCTGGACCGGCGCGGCCGGCTCTCCCCCGCCTGCCGGACCGTCGCGCTCGGCGACCGGCCACAGGCGGCATAGGGGCGGTCGGCAAGGACGCGTTCGTCGCCGAGGCCATGCGGGCCGCGCGGGATGACCGGGCGCCGCGCCGCGCCCGGTCATCCCAGCTTGGTGTCAGCGCTCGATGAACACCGGGTTGGAGTAGAACCACAGGTCGGCCCACGGGTCGGAACCCTTCGGGTCGGGCTGGGGCTCGAGCTCGTCGGTGTTGGTGCCGCGGACGCGGACGTACATGGGGCCGTCGATGTCGCGCACCGTGTGACGGACGACGATCTCGTCACCGTCGCGCCGCCACTGGCCGGCGCCGTAGCGGGCCTCGACCTTGGTGGTGGGGTTGGTGTCGGAGGAGCGGTCCTTGGCCGGGCCGGTGACCCGGCCGGTGATGATGTCGACCCGCTTCACCTGCGGGCGCTGGCCCTTGGCGTTGGCCGTACGCGGCACGCGGAAGCGGACCTCGACCTCGGCGTCACGGTCGTTGCCGCGCAGCGTGAGGGTCTCGCCGACGCTGACGGTGTTGCCCTCGGCCTGGCCCTGCGCCTGGCCGGCGCGGGAGACCGTGAGGTCGAGCTGGTCGATCAGGTCGCCGATGACGACGAAGATCCGGCCGCTGCGCAGACCGTCGAGGATGTCGGCGTAGTCCCAGCCGGCGTGCACGTACGTCTTGGAGTACTCGCCCGGCCAGAAGTCGCTGCCGCCGTCGCTGTAGTGCCGGTGGGAATCGGACGTGGAGGTGATCCACCAGCGGCGCCCCTCGCCGAGCAGCGAGTCCCACAGGCCGCCGAGCCGGGCGGTCATCTGGTCGAAGCCACCCATCGTGGGGTAGTTGCCGTAGCCGCCGCGCTCGCCGTCCGGGTCGATGCTGCCGTCCTTCCTGAGCGTGCCGGCCTGGTGGCCCGGGGCGCCCTCGAAGCCGTGCGCGATCTCCGGCGCGGTGTCGTTCCAGTTGCGGAACTCCGCCGGGGTGTCCTGGCCGTAGACGCCCAGCCCGGAGGCGGAGCGGGCGGGGTGGTTCGCGAACAGCAGCGGCTTGTGCGGGAGCTGCCGCATCACGCGCAGCGCCTCCAGCATCTTCTGCTCGGTGTCGAACGTCGGGTCCGCGGGGAACGGGTCACGCTTGGAGAAGCGGCTCTCCAGCTGGAACAGGATGTCGCGCTCGGAGGACACCTTCGGGATGATCAGGCTGGAGTGGTCGGCCGCGGGCGTGTCCAGCTCCATGCCGTAGAACTGCAGCACCCGCGGCACCGACCGGCGCGCCTCCAGCAGGCTCGGGTACCTCTGCTCCGCGTCCAGCTTGGAGTGCAGCGGGCCACCGTGGTCGGTCGACACGATCCAGGCGAGCCCGAACTGCTGCGCGTGCGTGGCGTTGACCGACAACGGGTAGATCGCGTCCCCGCCGATGATCGGCTTGGGCGGGGTGGTGGAGTTGTCGTACCCCACGCTGAACTCGCTGTGCACATGGTGGTCGCCGGGCAGCCAGCGCCGGCGGCTCCCGCCGGGGCGCCGGTCGTCGGCCCAGGCCGGACCGGTCAGGCCGCCGACGGCGACCGCGCCGACCAGTCCGCCGGTGACGGCGAGCAACCGCCGTCGTGTCACGAGCTCGTTCTCTGGAGAAGCGGACATCGAGGATAGTTCCTCTCAAAAGGGCGCTATATGTCCGCACGAGTCCATCCATCACACGTGACGCGCCATCAACGGATCCCCGGCCTCGAGAAGAACAGTCGGGGACCGGCGGCTGTGCGATTCGGGTCTTCCCGAGGGCGGGTATGGCGGTCTACGTTCTCCTAATGCCGCCGATTCGGGCAGAATGCACCGATTCCTGCGAGTCAAAGGAGCTCACATGCGCATCACCTCGCGCCGAGGTGCGTACCGCGTCCTCACCATGGCAGCGGCGCTCGCCTTACCCCTCGCGCTCGTCCCAGCCGCGGCGCAGGCGGACCCGGGACCGAACACGGTGCAGAGGAAGCTGATCGACTCCATCACCGCGCCCGCTGTCAAGAAGCACCTGCAGGCCCTGCAGGCGATCGCCAACGCCAACGGCGGCAACCGGGCGGCCGGCACGAGCGGGCACGCGGCCTCGCGCGACTACGTCGTCAGCAAGCTCAAGAAGGCCGGCTACACCGTGACGGTGCAGCCGTTCGACTTCGCCTTCTTCGAGGAGAAGTCGACCGCCCTGCTGGAGCGGACCTCCCCCAACCCGCGGGTCTTCACCCCGACCCCGCCCGACGGCTCCTCCACCGGCGAGTTCTCCACCATGACCTACTCCGGCTCCGGTGAGGTGACCGGGACCCTGCAGAACGTCGACCTGGTCCTGCCCCCCGGCCCGACGCCCAGCAGCTCGAGCTCCGGCTGCGAGGCCTCCGACTTCGCCGGCTTCACGCCCGGCAACATCGCCCTGCTCCAGCGCGGCACCTGCAACTTCGTCGTCAAGGCGCAGAACGCCCAGGCCGCCGGAGCCGCCGCCGCGATCATCTTCAACGAGGGCCAGCCCGGCCGTACCGACACCCTGCTCGGCAACCTCGGCGAGCCCGTGTCGATCCCCGTCCTGGGCACCAGCTTCGCCGTCGGCCAGGAACTCGCCTCGGCCACCAGCGTGGTGCACCTCAAGACCGACACCATCAGCGAGATCCGCACCACCCACAACGTGATCGCCGACTCCAAGTGGGGCGACCCGAACAAGGTCGTCATGTCCGGCGCCCACCTCGACTCCGTACCGGCCGGACCGGGCATCAACGACGACGGCTCCGGCAGCGCCGCGACGCTCGCGGTGGCCGAGGCGCTCGGCAAGGTCCCCACCCGCAACAAGCTGCGCTTCGCCTGGTGGAGCGCCGAAGAGCTGGGCCTGCTCGGCTCCACCGACTACGTGGACACCCTGCCGGCCGCCGACCTGGCCAAGATCAAGCTGTACCTCAACTACGACATGATCGGCTCCACCAACTACGCGTTCAAGATCTATGACGGTGACAACAGCGACGGCGTCGGCTCCCCCGCCGGCCCGCCCGGATCCGACGAGATCGAGAAGCTCTTCGAGAAGTACTTCGACACGCTGCGTCAGGGCCACAACGGGACCGACTTCGACGGCCGCTCCGACTACGGACCGTTCATCGCGACCGGCATCCCGGCAGGCGGCCTGTTCACCGGCGCCGAGGGCATCAAGACCGCCGAAGAGGCCGCGCTGTTCGGCGGCACCGCCGGCGAACCGTACGACCCCTGCTACCACCAGGCCTGCGACACCATCGCCAACATCAACGACAAGGCGCTCGCACTGAACACCGGCGCCATCGCCACGGCGACCGTCGTCTACGGCTTCACCTCCGACCTGCCCGGCCCCGACACCCGCGCGGCGGCCACCACCAAGCGCGCCGCCACCAGCGCCGGCGCCGACCTCCAGGGCCGGTCGAAGGGCTGAGCCGGGCGCGCCGCCCCCAGGTCGACCGAGGCCGACCTGGGGGCGGCCGGCCCTGCCTGCCCGCGCCCGGACGGATGTCGGCGTTGGCGCGCAACCAGATCCGGCCTCCGGAGACACCCGCTCCGGCCACCTCGGACCCGGTGCCGGTGGTGTTCCGGTTGCCGTCCATGGTGAGGTTGTTGACCATCACCACCCTGGTCGCGCCGCCGTCGCGCTTGACACCGATCCATGCGGACGAGTCGCGCAGCAGCGCGAGCCCCGCCCGATCGCCTCGTATTTGCTCCGCCCCACCACCACTTTCACCGGCCCGACGAAGAAAGGAAAGTTAACGCTAACAATCGAGCGACCACCGTGACGGCGTGCCAACCAAACAGGCGTGAGGCTCATCCAACAGAGCATGCAGCGATTCAAACGTGCCGGATCGGCGATGACGGCGAGCGCACTGCTAACCTTGGCCGTGTGCGGCCTCCCGGCCTCCGGTGAGGCCACCGCGGTCAGTGCGCAGGGCCCGGCGACCACGAACATCGGCCTCGCGGCGGCCTCCGCCCGCGGAGAAGGGTCGGCGCCCGGGCGCTGCCGTACCGAAGCCCTCTCGGCGCACCTCGGGCGGCAGGATCCGGGGGCGGGAAACGTGTACGCGCCGCTGGTGCTGACCAACACCTCCGCCCAGACCTGCTGGGTGTACGGCTTCGTCGGGCTGGTCATGTTCGACGGCAACGGCGACGCCATGCGGACGCGGGTGCGCAGGGAGAACGTCCGGCCCCAACGGGTGGTGCTGAAGCCGAAGGCCTCCGCCCACGCCCGGCTGCACTGGGTGATGGTGCAGACCGGAGCCGAGAAGCGATGCCCGACCTCGGCCCGCCTGATGATCATCCCTCCGGACGAGGTGGCCCACCTGGAGATCCCGTTCACGGCGATGGCGTGCGACTCCGGGCGGATCGACGTCCGGCCGCTCGCCCCGGGCGCGCGCGCCTGACAGCCTGTTCCCGCCCGCACGACGAGGGCAGTGGTCCAGGGTGCGAGCTCCACCGTCGCCCCGCGTCCATCGGCCGGTGATGTACCACCGTTGGTCGGAGATCACCTTCATCCACTGGCGCTATCCGCCCGCGTGCGTGCGGGCTCTGGTGCCGGGCGGCCTCACGGTGGAGACCTTCGACGGGGCGGCGTGGATCGGGCTCACGCCCTTTCTCATGCGAGGCGTCCGGTTCGGGCTGCCCTACTTCTGGTCGGACATGTCGGTGGACACCAGGGACGGCCGCACTCGCTACCGCTGCCGCCGGCGCCGGCCTGGCCCGGCCGGCGCGCGGTGCGACGCGGAGGCGGAGCGAGGGGCGCCCCTGGCGGAACGCGAACGCGACGAACTCGCGCACTTCCTGACCGCCCGCTACCGCCTGTTCACCTTCGTGGCCGGTCGGCCGGCCACCGCGCAGGTGGAGCATCCGCCGTGGCCGCTGTACCGCTCCCGTCTCATCGGCCTGGATCAGGACCTGATCCAGGCGGCGGGGCTGCCCATCTGTGAGAAGCCTCCCGTTCTGCATGCCTCCCCTGGAGTGCCGGTACGGGTGGGGATGTGGACCTGGTGACCACGGCTCACGCCGCTTCCGCGGCCTCTCCGATTTGCTGCAGGCTGGGGTGGCGGTGCTGGCCGGCCAGCAGATGGCCGATGGCGACGATGCCCACGACGGGCCACTCCACGATCTCCAATATCCCCAGAGAGACCAGGACCGCGTAGAAGACGAGGTGCTGGGGCCCCGGCAGGGGCACCGTACCGACCACGGGCAAGGCGATCCGCCTGCCGTACTCGCTCTTGGTGGGCTCGACGACCATGCTGCCCCCTCCTTCGGTCGACGACTCACCTTTCGCCTGCCCTCCGTCGGACCCGGTAACCCGCTCAGCCGGGCAGGGTCTCCCCGCCGATGGGGGCCAGGACCTCGCCCGTGTAGTACGACGAGAGGCGCCCGGCCGCGAAGAACACGTACGACGGGGCGATCTCGTCGGGGTCGGCGGCCCGCCGCATCGGGACCTGCTCGCCGAACTGCTCCACCTTCTCCTCCGGCATGGTCGCCGGGATGAGAGGAGTCCAGACGGGGCCCGGAGCCACCGCGTTCACCCTGATGCCGCGCTCCACGAGGCTCTGCGCCATCGAATAGGTGAAGACGTTGATCGCACCCTTGGTGGCGGCGTAGTCGATGAGCGCCTTGTTGCCGCGCAGCCCGTTCACCGATGACGTGTTGATGATCGCCAAGCCCTCGCGCAGGTGCGGCAGCGCCGCTTTGGTGATGCGGAAGCAGCTGTGGATGTTGACGTCGAAGGTGTGCTGCCATTGCTCCTCGGACAGCGCTTCCAGCGATTCGACGGGCTGCTGGTAGGCGACGTTGTTCACCACGATGTCCAGGCCGCCGAGGTCCGAGACCGCCCGTTCGACGACGGAGGCGCAGTGGTCGCGGTCGGCGAGGTCGCCCGGGATCAGCACACATCGCCGGCCCTCCGCCTCGACCAGCTTCAGCGTGTGCGCGGCGTCCTCGTGCTCGCTCAGGTACGCGATCGCGACGTCGGCGCCCTCCTTGGCGAAGGCCACGGCCACCGCCCGGCCGATCCCGGAGTCGCCTCCGGTGATCAGTGCGCGCTTGCCTGCCAGCAGTCCGCTGCCGGTGTAGTGACGCATCTCGTCACGCGGCTCGGGCTCCATGCGTTCGGTGTGTCCCGGGTATGGCTGTTTCTGTGCGAGTGGCGTGCTGTCCGGTCGTTCTGGCATGGCTCGCGCATGCCCGGACTCGCCCGGGATTAACGTCCGCGGATCGGCGCGGGGTGGTGCTAGGGCGTGTCCCGTGATCTTTGGTGCCGGTTTGGTGTAGATCATTAGCTTGGATGAGGAACGTCTGAAACGTCATGATCTGACCGACGAGGAGTGGGAACGGCTGGAGCCGCTGCCGCCGGTGAGCACGGGCTGGGGCGCGCGGTGGAACGACCACCGGACAGTGATCAACGGGATCTTCCACCGGACGCGGACGGGCACCCCGTGGCGGGACCTGCCGACCTGCTACGGGGCGTGGAAGACGGTCTACAACCGGCATCGCCGTTGGTCACTGGATGGGACCTGGGCACGGATCCTCGATGAGCTACGGGCGGGGTGCGATGAGGCCGAGGGCGAGGACTGGACGGTCAGCGCCGACTCCACGGTGGTGCGCGCCCACCAGCACGCGGCCGGGGCGCGGCATGCCCCAGCCCTCGACATCCTCTCAAAGGGCCGATAAAGATCACGAACGGGTGACGTCACCTCGGGAGGCGCTGGGCCGCTCCCGAGGTGGCCTGTCCACCAAGATTCACCTGGTCGCCGACCGGCGCTGCCGTCCGATCACCCGGCTCACCAGCCCCGGCCAGCACGGCGACTCGCCCCGCTTCATCCCATTGACTGAGTCCATCCGCATCCGGCGGCGCGGGCCGGGCAGGCCGCGCAAGCGGCCCACCTGCACGATGGGCGACAAAGCGTACTCCTCCCGGGGAAACCGCGCCTACCTGCGCAGACACGGCATTCAGGCGGTCATCCCCGTCAAGGAGGATCAGAAGGCCAACCGCCTCAAGCGGGGCTCGGCCGGAGGCCGCCCGCCCAACTTCGACGCTGAGCGGTACAAGGAGCGCAACACCGTCGAGCGCTGCGTCAACAAGCTCCGCCGGCATCGGGCCGTGGCCACCCGCTTCGACAAGCGCGAGCGCATCTACCAGGGCACCCTCGATGTCGCCTCGATCCGGATCTGGCTCCGGGACCCCGTCACGTGATAACAGGACACGCTTTATGTCGCCGGGCAGAACACCGATTTGAGAGCGTTGGTGATGCGTTGCGGCGTGGTCATGCGCTCGGCATCGTCCATGGCCACCGTCACGGACACGGCGAACTGCAGGCGGCCGTCGGAGGAGGTGTAGGTCGCGGCGGTGAAGCCGGGGGCGCTGCCCCCGCCTCCTGAGGCGAACTCGGGCTTGCCGGCGCACGGACCCCCGGACGGCAGCGGCGGCATGCCAGGCGCCGGATCGGTGATCACTTTGCGCAGCGACTCCGGCAGGAGTCTGCCCTGGCGGAAGGCGCGCTGGAAGGCGCTCATGTCGCGCGCGGTGGAGACCACGCCGCCGGCGCCGAGCATGGTGGTGACGTTGAGCTTGTCGACATCGTGCAGCTTGCCCGTCTCGTCCGGGGCGTAACCGTGCCCGTGCGGGCCCTTGATGCCCACCGAAGCCTTCATGGGCAGGTAGGTATCGCGCATTCCGAGCGGGGCGAAGAGCCTGCGGTTGAATTCAGCCGCCAGTGACCTCCCGGCCAGTTTCTCGGTGATCATGCCGAGCAGGATGTAGTTGGTGTTGGAGTAGTTGAAGGTCCCGATCTCCACGGGCCGGGGGTTCTTGCGCGAGGCCGCCAGCAGGTCGGTCGGGCGGTAGTTGCGCGTGGGGTCCAGGGGATTCACGTCCGCGCCGATGTAGTCGGGGATGCCCGAGGTCAGCTGGATCAGGTTGCGTACCGTGATCTCGTCGGCCCGCTCCACCAGGTCCTTGTCCGCCACCTCCGGCAGGACCTCGCTGAGTTTGTCATCCAGGCTCAGCCTGCCCTCCTTGACCAGCTGCAGCACCACGGTGGCGGTCATGCCCTTGGTCTGCGAGCCGATCCGGTAGCGGGCGGTGGACGGGATCGCGCCACCCTTGCCGTCGAGCAAGCGGGACCCGGCCGATCCCTTCCCGACCCGCTTGCCGTCCACATACACCTCGCCGATGGCGCCCACCACATGGCCCGTCTTCACCAAGCCTTCCATCGCCTTCTGCACGTCCCCGACCTTGACGGGGTCGGCAGATATCGAGGCGGTCGCGGGCGCGGCCACACTCAGAGCCAGCGCCGCGCACGCCACCGAGGCGACGCGAGCCACTGCCGCTCGACGCGAAACCATGAAGTCTCCCTCTGCGGAAGTCCGAAAAATCAGATGTCGAGCCACAGTTCTAGGGCGGGCCGTGTTTCCTTGGTGTTAGCCCAACCGTGCAGCTACGACTTCCGCCCCGTAATCGCGCAACACGGCGGCACCACCGCCTCCCCGGCGAAGTCGGTGACCTTGCTGGCGGGGACCTCCTGCCCACCGCCCTCACATGATCACGGGACACGCTCTAATGGCCGGACGAGGCAAGGGGGAAGGTGGTGCGCCCTTCGCCGGTGCGCGGCTCCGCCTGCCAGAAGAGCCGGTGGATCTCCGCGGCGTTGGTCAGCGGGTGGTGCTGGAACGTTCCGGCCCGGCGGACGTGCTTCCCGCGGGCCGAGATGGCCAGGCTGATGGACAGGGGTGCGACGAGGGCGTTGCCGTATCGCAGCCACTCCTCGGCCTTGTCGGTACGTCCGGCGGCGCGGTAGTCGCGGGCCACCCGCCGGCAGATGTCCGCCGGGATGGTGCCGAAGAAGTAGTCGCCGTGACAGGGAACCGGCCCGATGGCGATCTCGGGCAGAACCTGCCGGACCCGCTGCAGGAGCTGGTTGCCCTCATGGAGGGCGTTCCGGTTCACCAGCAGGATGCCCAGCTGCAGGTTGGCCCGGGCGTATCGGTCGGCGCAGGGACCCGCGACGCAGAGCGCGTCCGCGGCCTCCCACAGCGCGGCGCCGCGAGGGCCGAACCAGTCGCGCATGCGCTCGTGGGTGAGGCTCTTCTTCTCGCCGATGGCGGTCAGCGCCGCGTAGGTGGCCTCTTGCTCCACCGGCTGCGGCAGTTCCAGCAGCGGCTGGGGGCGCGCGGGGACGGTCTCGGTCGGCTCGCGGGGGCGGCTCTCCGCAGCCGGCCAGTTGTCCGGGACGAGGTCGGGCGTGCGGCCGTCCCACTGCTTCATGACCTGGTCGAGGAGCAGGTCGGCCAGTGAGTCCGGCGAGGAGCCGGTCGCCGGCACGGTCAGGCTCTCCAGCGGGGACACCGGGACCGACACCATCACCGCGCCGCCGTCGGCGCCGTCGCCGTCACGGGTCTTCGGCGGGGGCTGCGCAGGCGGGCCGGCGGCGGGCGGGCTGGGGCTGGAAGGACCGCCCGGGCCGGGGACGGGGTCAGGCTGATCGCGGGCCGCCGGTGCCTCCGGCGCCTCCAGCAGGGCCGAATAGTGCTGGTGCCACGCCATTTTGCTGCCGAGCACGACTTCGGGGTCCAGGCCGGTGTTCTCCACGTACCGCCGGCACGCGGTGAAGAACTCCGCCGCCCACCTCCAGCGGGGCGGGTTCTTGCGCGCGCCGGTCAGCACGTTCTGCACGGCGGTTTTGCTCAGCCGCCGCCCTGACAGTCTGACAATTTCACCATATGACGGATTTCCGGCCTTTTGTCGAAGTGCGACCAGCGCCGCCACGCAACGGGCCGCCGGCGTCGCGGCCGGAGGGATTTCACGCATGGGCGATCTGCACCGCCAATCCTGATCGCCATTGAAGGAGGAAGTGCGGCTCCGATTCTTCCGTATCGGCGCAGAGCCGAATGCCCTACGCGTTTCCCCCGTCTAGCACCGGATCATCTCGGAACGGTCTTAACCTGGGCGTTTATCGTGGAGTCGGCCTCGCGACGGAGGCGTTCCAGAACGATCCGGAACGATGTGGAACAGCGTGCGAGCCCCAGGAGAGGTAGCGGTCCGAAACGATCCGGAACGATCCCTTTTCCGATCGCCTGTGCCTCATGTGATAGGAAAGGGCTTTCCGATATCAGCTCGTTCCGAATCGGTCTGTTCCGGTCTTCCTGATCGTCACGACGGTGACGGGCGTCGAGCATGGGATGGTGAACATCACCCGTCTCGCCTTACGGCGGTCGCACGGCCTGTGACGCACCGGCGTCACCGGTCTCGCACGCAGCCCTGACCTGGCCCGAAGCCGCCGAAGTCACGGCAACTGCGACTTGACCGCACCGGGGGCGAGAGATCCCCGCGAATCCTTCGCATGAAGCCGGTTTCCACAGGTGGGCCAATCGATGTCGAGCAATGGAGAAACTCGGGCATCTGGTAGCTCAACGGTCACTCAAGGTGAGACGCTTCGGACTGTGGCGATTTGGTTGCGAACGTTGGGACCGCGGGGTTAGGTGTGACTCGACAGACTCCGGAACGGCGACCCGGACCTGGAAAGGGGTGGCAACCGGCCACCACTTCTGCGCGACGGTCGGGGTAACCGAAAGGAGACATGTCACGGCTCGCTGCTGGATACCGTCCCATGTGTCACAAATGAGGCGGAATGTCCGAAGCGGGCCTTTTCTCGTTGTCAGACGAAATCGTCTGACGAAAAGGTTGAAAGGAGAACGATGCCGGAAACGCCCCCCGAATCTGGCTCGGGCCGCGAGCCCGAGCCGGTAAGCCCCGAGACGCCACCACCCTCCACCTGGATCGGGGAGGTGGCGCGGATGGTCCGGGATGTAGTTGACAGTACCCCCCGGACCATCCGCCTGTGCATCGTCATCGCGGTTGCCGCCGCGGCGTGGTTCCTCATCAAGTAACCACTTGATGCACCGGTGATGCAGGCCCCAGGCTAAGTCGCCACCCGAGACCAGATGCCCGGTTTAGCAAGATCGCGGGCTTCTTGTCCACAAAAGTGGCGACTTGTCCTGGGGCCTTTGCGTGCCGTTCACCCATGGCGTACGGGAGAAGGATCCTTGCCCCGCCGCCAACGGACAAACATTCCGCCGTGATCGCACAGCGTACGATGCGCCGTCGCCGGTCCCCAACCCTCCCCGGCAATTTGCTGAAATTCGCAAATGCACATGCATCTGAGATGTGCAGGACGGTGATCAGCGTCCGGGACCTTCGGCGCACACCGATGCGAACAGGGAGCGATCAACCAAGAAGCCGACATCCCACAACATCACCGTCGTGCCCTTGCCCGCCCCGCTCACCGGCGTGCGCCCGTCGGGGCTGAAGGCCGGCTGGTAGACCGGCCCCTTGTGACCGCTGAGGGGGGAGCGGCCCTGCGCGTGCCGTTCGCGACCACCAGGGCCCGCGATCCCAAGATGTGCCCGCCGTTCGCGGCCGACAGGGCTCGCGCCCTGATCCGGCCGGCAACCAGGGCGGCCCGGCGGCGGGCTCAGCCGCCCGGGAGTTCCGGAGGCTTGTGGCCGTCCCGTAACGCCGACTCGATCTGCCTGGCCAGGGTGAGCGTCTGCGCCGGGCTCAGCGCCCGCAGGCCAGTGGCGGTTACCTGCACCTCGGGCCCGTCCTTGCGCTGCTTCACGGTGATCTTCACATCGGTCCTGCGGTACCGCAGCCAGGCGATCACCATGCTCGCCACGGCCGCCACCACCTCCGGCGCGTCGGCCAGCACCTGTACCGCCTCGGCCACCGGCCCCAGCGCCCCGTCGGGAGGCGGCTTCTCGATCAGCCGGAGCGCGGCGCGCAGCTCGGGCTCCCGGCGCAACCAGGCATACAGGTCCCGCACCTCGACCTGCGAGTCCGGCGAATCCGGCGAGCCAGTTGAGCCAGTTGAGTCAGGTGAGGCCGCCACCAGCAGCGCGCCCCAGTCACCGCCGTCAGGTCGTTGCGCCATCATGGCCCCTTCCAGGCTCGCGTGCGCGGCCCCCGCACCACGACCGGTATCCGGATATCGCCCCGCCCGGCCGCATCGCTACGGGCGGACGGAGGCGCATGACGGTCCAGCAAGCAGCCTCACTTGCGATGCCACACACTGTGCACCGTTATAACCTTCCGCGTCAAGACTCCGCCATTGGGGAGGAATTGGCTGTTGACCGCCCGCTTCAGGGTGACGTATAGGTTATAACCATCCCCCCGACAAGGCAGGACTGCGATGAATGAATCCGTGCCTGAGCTCCGCCCGACCATGACGCCTTCCCGGCGCGCGTTCGGCATGCTCGCCATCGGCGGCCTGGCCGCCACCCTGATCCCACCCGCCCCCGCCGCGGCCCAGGTCGCGCTGGACGTGCCCTGGGGCGGTCCGCTCGCCCCCGACCTGCCGCTGGCCAAGGCCTATGACACCGCGGCCAGGGCCCTGGCGGAGGTGGACGACAATCCGGTCATCCGCTGGCAGTACCGGGTGTGGTGCCAGACCGGCTACCGCAGCCCGAGGGACGCGGGCACCGGCCAGCCCATCGACCGGCCCGTCGATCCGGCCAAGGACCTCGTCTCACCGACGGGCTTCCTGTACTCGGAGTACTCCAAGCCGATGCCCGCGGGCGGCGTGCAGTTCATGGACAACGCCTGGTACTTCGGCACCGACCACACCGGCCTGGTGATCGTCCGCACCCCGGACGGGCTGATCATGTTAGACGCCCTCACCACTCCGCAGGACATGCAGAGCCAGTTCCTCGACCAGGCCGCCGCCGCGGGCCTCGACCCCAGGGACATCCGCTACGTCTTCCTCGGCCACCGCCACGCCGACCACATCGGCGGCGCGAACCTGCTCCGCGACAACCATGCGCGCCGGGCCAAGTTCGTCATGGGGCGGAGGGATGCCGACGCCGTCGCGAAGGACCTGGCCGAGCTGCGGGCACACCGCCACGAGTACACCGAGGAGGAGTACCGGGCCCGCCTGGCGCGCCTCCCCAGCCGGATCGACATCACGGTCGAGGCCACTCCCGGCCACACCGTCGGGATGAGACGCATCCGGATCGGCCGGCGCACGGAGGCCGTCGCCATCCTCGCCCCCGGCCACACCGAAGGGCAGATGCACGTCATCGTCCCCGTCGTCCACCGGGGAGAGACCCACAAGCTCCTGGTCTGGAGCGGCAACGACAACGCCGACGTCGCCGCCCAGTACGCCGTCTCCGCAGACTACGTCCAGGGCCTGGCCGGTCTGGAGGGCGCGGACACCTTCATCAACACCCACGCCTACCAGGGCGGCATCTTCGGCCACCTACGCGCCCTCAAGGCGAACCCCGCGGCGCCCAACCCGATGATCATGGGCAGATCCGGGGTCCAGCGGCACATCGAGATCTTCGGCCACGCTCACCGCGCGCTCGCGCAGCGGTTGATCGACGGCACGTGGAAGCGGATGTAGCCGGATGCCGGCTGGGCCACCCGCCTGCGAGCGAGGTGGCCAGCCGGCGTGTCAGAGTCGGCCACCCGCCTGCGAGCGAGGTGGCCAGCCGGCGTGCCAGGGTCGGTCACCCGCCCGCGGTGCGAGGTGGCCGAGCCGGCGTGTCAGAGGTCGGCCACCCGCTCGCGAGCGCCGGTCTGTCAGGGTTCCGCGCGCCGGTCGATGCCGAGCGTGGCGATGAGATCTTCGTGGAGCTCGAACCAGACCCGATGGCAGGAGTCGACGTCGGTGCGGTCGACCCAGGCGCCCTCCCCGGCTCGGGCGCGCGCCAACGCCGCGGTGAACCGGGTGTCGTATCCGCGGAACCGGGTCAGGACGCTCCCGAGCCGGTCCGCGAGCGGCGCGAGTGCGCGGTCGATGCCGCCGAGCTCGTAGAGGATCCGGGCGTCCCAGGCGAAATCGGAGTGATCGTTGGGGGCGAGCCGGTCGCCGTCAGTGGGCCGGAGCTGCCAGTCGGTGCAGGCCCGCAGCAGGAGGGCGTTCAGTGGGAGGAACTCGCGGTAGACGTCATGGACCTCGTCGGCGCCGCCGACACCGGCGAGTTCGGCAGCGAGCTGGCGCTCGTTCTCGGCCCGGCCCGCTTCCGTCAATGACCAGCCCCCGGAGCCGGCGAAGGCGGTGTGCTGAACCCAGCCACGAGCCTCGGCGTCGTACAGCATCTCTTTCGTCTCGGCCGCGTCGAGCCCGTACCGGCGAGCGATCACCGGGGTGTCCGCGTACCCGGTGATGCGTACGGAGTGCAGGGCCAGGAGGCCGAGCGACGAGTCCCGCGTCACGAGCCGTCCTCCTGTCGTGCCGTCAGGCGGTTGTAGTGCTGCTGGCACGCCTGCGGCGAGTTGAACCCCATCGCGTGCGCCATCTGCGCCCAGGTCAGCCCCGCGCTCCGGGCCATGAACAGCAGGCCGGACTCGAGTCCTTCGACCTCGGCGCGCGCGGCGGGCAGGAGGGCGAGCGCACTCAGCACGTCCTCCGGGCCCAGGTCGGCGTGCCGCCAGACGGCGAACTGCACGAGGTCGACCGCCGACGGCGGGGCGGGCGGGGGCCGCCACGGGCGGGCGTCGAGCGCGTCCGCGCCCAAACTCAGAAGCCGCTTACTCGCGTCCTGCTCACGTCGGGCCTGGACGTGGTCGGCGTCCCCGGTGTGAACGATGTCGTCCTTGCGTACCATGCGACCGATGATGCAGAATCAACGAAACGTTGTCAATATTTTGTTGAAGGGCAGGACGCGTGATCGTACCCTTGGTGGAGGCTGTCCCCGGCACGTGCGGGGGCAAGGCCGGCGCGCTCGGCGCGCTGCTCCGCGCGGGTCTGCCGGTTCCCGACGGCTTCGTCGTGTCGTACGACGCTTACCTCGCCGCCGTCCGTGACCTGCACCTCGACGGGCCGGACGATCCTGACGCGATGCGGCCGGCGATCGAGGCCCGCCCGGTCCACGCCTCCGTGATCGACGCGCTGGGACGCGCACTCGACGAGCTCGGCGATCCGCCCGTCGCGGTGAGATCATCGGCGGCGAACGAGGACACCGGCCAGGCCTCGGCGGCAGGCCAGCACGAGAGCTTCCTCGCCGTGCGCGGGGCCGGCGAGGTCGCCGACGCCGTACGTGCCTGCTGGGCCTCGCTCTTCTCGCCACGAGCCATCGACTATCGACGCGACGACCGGCACGACGACCGGCACGACGACCGGCCCTCGGACGATCTGGCGATGGCCGTCATCGTCCAGCGCCATCTGGATGCCGAGGTGTCCGGGGTCATGTTCACCCCCGCGGACCCGAACGGCGCAACCGAGATCGAGGCGTCCTGGGGCCTCGGCCCCAGCGTCGTCGGGGGCACGGTCACCCCCGACGCCTACCGCGTCGCCCAGGATGGGTCGGTCACCCGTACCATCGCCGACAAACGGACCCGCCTTGACCGGCGCGGCCGGCAGCTCGTCGTCAGCGACGTGCCCGCCTCCGCCCGGGACCGGCCGGCGATCGACGACGCGACCGCCACGCGGCTCGCCCGGCTGGGCGAAGAGATCGCCGCCCTACGCGGTGGACCGCAGGACATCGAGTGGGCCATCGCCGACGGCCGCACCTGGGTGCTGCAGGCCCGGCCGGTCACGGCCGCGCTCCCACCGCCTCCCGGCACCTCGGACACCCCGGCCGGCGCCCTCACCGGAACACCGGGCAGCCGCGGGACCGTGACCGGCACCGCGAGGATCGTCCGCGGTCCCGGCGACTTCGCGCGCATCCACCCGGGCGACATCCTCGTCTGCCCCTTCACCGACCCGGCGTGGACGCCGCTGCTGCGCATCGCCGCCGGCGTCGTCACCGAGACCGGAGGCGTGCTCTCGCACGCCGCGATCGTCGCCCGCGAGCTCGGCATCCCCGCCGTCCTCGGCGTCCCGGACGCGACGGGCAGGCTCCACGACGGCACCGTCATCACCATCGACGGCAGCACCGGCGCCGTCACGGCGACGGAAGCGTGACCGTTCACTTCATGGAAAGGAGACGGGCACCGCGCCCTCACCGCTCATGGCAACGCGACACCTCTACCTGGCACGCCACGGCGCGGCCGACGCGTTCGGGAAGCTCACCGACGTCGGGCACCGGCAGGCGAGCCTGCTGGGTGAACGGCTCGCCGGCATCCCGGTCGACGCCGTGTGGCACTCCCCGCTGCCACGCGCCACGGCGAGCGCGCACGAACTCGCCCGGCACCTGCCGAACGTCCCCGTGACCGAGGCCGCCGAACTCATCGACCACGTGCCCTACGTTCCCGGCGCGGCCGAGACACCCCGGTCCTGGGCGGGCTTCTTCGACGGCTACGACGAGGCCGAGGCGGCCTCCGGCCACAGGCTCGCCGGGGCCCTGGTCGCCCGGTTCGCGAAGGTCCCCGATCACGAGCCCGACACCCACGAGGTCCTGGTGACGCACGCCTACCCGATCGCGTGGCTGGTCCGGCACGCGCTGGACGCGCCGCCGTCCCGGTGGCTCGGGCTGAACAGCGCCAACACCGCGCTGACGGTCATCGAGTACCGCGACGGCCTGCCGCCCACGATCGTGATGTTCAACGACATGAGCCACCTCCCGCCCGGCCTGCGCTGGACCGGGTTCCCCGACAGCGTGCGGCCGTAACGGTCACGACGGGAGGCGCGGGCCTCGGCGGGCGCGCTCATGTAGTGCCTGATCGGCAGCAGCAGCCGGAAGGTGTCCCCCTCGTGCCGCACCATCGAGTGGTCCACCAGGTCCGACAGCAGTGCCGCGCCCGATCGGCCCGGCAGGTCGGCGACCGCCTCTTCGGCGTCGGCCAGGGTGAAGGGGCCGGACAGGGCCGTCACGGTCCGGGCGGAGTTTGCCGTTTCAGGATTCCTGTCCCGAGTCAGGGCCCCGGGCTCACGTCGCGGGCAGGTTGACGGTCATCCACATGGGCCGGTGATCGGAGGACGCGACCGGAGATCCCGGCACGCCGCAGGTGTGCGCGATGCCCGGCTGGGTGAACAGGTAGTCCAGCTTCACGGTCGCGTCGTTGTCGTGCGGGGTGGTCGTGTAGTACGTCCCGGGACCGGTACGCGGGGAGGACTGGTCGGCCTGCGCACACTCGACGAACGCGTTGTAGAGGGGAGTGAGACCACCGGAGGCGGCGCTTCCGGGCGGTGTCCTGTTGAGGTCCCCGCCGAAGATCACCCGGAATCGGGACGGCCAGACGAACTCCTGGTAGGCCGTGACCTGCTGGGCGCGGATGCTGCCGGTGGAGTCCTCACCGCCGTTGCTGAAGTGCGCGTTGCAGAGCTTCACCTGCCAAGACTCGACGGTGGCGCACACGGCCACCCGCCATTCGGTGCCCTCGACGGAGGGCAGGTAGTTGATCCCGTACCAGGTGTTCTCCTCGGGCACGGCGATCGCGATGCCGTAGTCGCCGCGGCCGCGGACGCACTGCTTGTCGGGCGCGGCCGCCGGGTCGGCGCCCCGCTTGATCTTGATGGGCGCGAAGCGCACGTCCCATCCGCTGCCGTAGTGCTCCTCGAGCTCGCGTTCGAGCGGCTTGGCGAAGGAGCTGCAGAACTCCTGGATGATGGCCGCGTCCATGGGGGCGCCGTGACCGAGCATGTGCCATCTGATGGCCGCGATCAGCCCGTCCGGGTCCTCGTAGTACTGGCAGTCGCCGTTGTTCCCGCACACGTTCCACGTCATGATCTTGATGGTCCGCGCCGGGACGGCGGCCTGCGCGGGCACGCCTCCTGCCGCCATGAGTCCGGCCGTGAGCGCCAGTGCCGCCATGACGGCGCCGAACAGGCGTGAACGCGTCATCGAGAGTCCTTCCGTTGCTGCGTGATCCGTGATGACGGTTCAGATGCGTCAGCAAGCCGACCGGTTCTTGATCTCGCTCTCGGCGAACGCGCCGGTGGCCGCCGCGCTTGACCCTGACATCGTGTGAGGCGGCACGGTATGGCCATGGATGTCACCTATATCGGCTCCGGGCCGTACTGCTACTCCAACTCCCTCGCGATGCTCCTCGGTGACGAGGCGCCGCCTCCGGCCGTGATCGAGGTCCTGACGGGCTCCCCCTACGGAATGGAGCTGATCGGCGGGCGCCTTCCGCTGTTCGACCCGTTCGGCTGGGATCCCGAGATCGGGCTCGACGACGCGATCGGACTGCTCGGCTGGGAGTGCGAGCGCGCGGACGGGGGAACGGCCGCGGCGGCGCTCGACCGGCTGCGCCGGGCCTGCCAGGACGGCCCGGTGCTCGCCGGGCCGCTCGAGCTCGGTCTGCTGTCGTTCCAGCCGGGGTCGGGCAAGGCGATCGGCGCCGACCACTACGTGGTGGTGCTGGAGGTGGACGACGACACCGTGCTCATGCACGACCCGGAGGGCTACCCGTACGCCACGCTGCACGCCGACGCCTTTACCGAGGCGTGGCGCGGGGAGCTGATCACCTACCTGAATCGGCCGTTCCGGATGCGGTACGGGTTCACCCGGCGGGAGGTGGTCACCCCGGAGGAGGCGCTGCGCCGCTCGCTGCCCGCCGGGGCGGCCTGGCTGGCCGGGCGGACGGACGTGGAGGTCCCGCCCGGCACGCTGGGGCAGGCGGAAGCCGCCGAGCGCACCGCCCGGCTGGTCGAGGAAGGGCTGGATCCCGAGATCAGGCAGTTGTGGCAGGCGTTCGCGGTACGGGTGGGCGCCCGTCGCCTCAACGACCTCGCCGCCTGCCTGTCATCCCTCGGCCTCGACGCGGCCGCGGCCGTCGCCGCGGAGCAGGCCCGCCTCGTCGGAGGACTGCAGGGTCCGGTCGTGTCGGGCGACGACGTGGCGCTCGCGGCCGGCCTGCGCCGCTTGGCTCCGACGTACGAACGGCTGCGCGCCGCCCTGATCGCCGGCGAGGGGACGTCCTCCTGAACTACTGCTGCGGTCCCGTCATCCACGACCGGAGCTTGTCGGGGTTGCGTACCGCCCAGATGTGCTTGATCCGGTCGTCCGCGATGTCGAACGCCATCACCGCCATGATGGCGCCGTCCTGCAGGGCGATCAGGCCGGGCCGGCCGTTGACCGTGCGCTCCAGGAGCGTCAGGTTGCGGAGCCTGCCGGTGAAATGGACCAGCGGGCGTACGATCTGCTCCGCGCCCTGGACCGGGTGCAGCACGGCGCTGACGATGCCGCCGCCGTCGGCGATGGCCGTGGCGTCGGGATCGAGGAGGTCGATGAGGGCCTTGATGTCCTTGGCCTCCCACGCCTGCTTGAAGTTCCTGACGATGCCGGCCTGCCGGGACGCCGGCGTCGCGGGGGCCTGCGAGGCGCCGATGCGGCGGCGGGCCGAGGAGGCCAGCTGGCGGCAGGCCGCCGGGGTGCGGCCGACGATCTCGGCCACTTCGGCGAAGGAGTAGCGGAAGACGTCGTGCAGGATGAACGCGACGCGCTCGGCCGGGGTCATCGACTCCAGCACGACCAGGAAGGCCATGTTGACCGACTCGTCGAGGGTGACGCGGTCGGCCGGGTCGGCGGTGATGCCGGCCGATCGCCCGTTGATCCACTCCGTGGGTTCGGGTAGCGGCTCGGGGATCCATTCGCCCACGTAGGTCTCGCGCCGGGCCCGTGCCGAGGAGAGCACGTTGAGGCAGACGCGGCTGGCGACCTTGGTCAACCAGGCGCCGGGAACCGCGATGGCGTCCTGCTCCTGCCGGGACATGGCGTACCAGCGGGCGTAGGTCTCCTGGACGACGTCCTCGGCATCGGCCAGGGAGCCGAGCAGCCGGTACGCCAGGTTGATCAGCTGGCGCCGCTCGCTCATGATCGCGCTCAGGCCCGGGTCGAGCCGGCCGCCTCCTGGCTCGGACTGGAAGGTCATGGTGTCGCCGGCTCCCTCGGTCGCGTTCCGCTCTCACCACTCCGACAAGACAGCGCGGTGAACTGTGAGGTTGGCGCGTCGCCTCACATTCCGAGGGGTTGTGTTGTCGGTTCGGTGAGATCGAGAAGGGAAACCTCGCCATGTCCGAAAACCCCACCCTCACCAAGGTCATCGTCATCGGCGGCGGTTACGCCGGAACACTCGCGGCCAACCATCTGCGGATACGCGACGACGTCGGCATCACCGTGGTCAATCCCCGCCCGGAGTTCGTCGAACGGGTCCGGCTGCACCAGTTCGCGGCCGGCACCAGGGACGCCACGGTGGACTACGGCACGCTGCTCGGCGACGGCATCCGGTTGGTCGTCGACAGCGCCACGCGCATCGACACCACCACCCGTACCGTACGGCTGGAGTCGGGCGGCGCGCTGGACTACGACTACGTCATCTACGCCGTCGGCAGCACCGGGGCGATACCGTCCTCGGTGCCCGGGGCGGCCGAGTTCGCGTTCGACATCGCCGAGTACGAGCCCGCGCAGCGGCTGCGTGCCAGGCTGGAGGAGCTGCCCCTCGATGCTCCGATCACCGTGGTCGGCGGCGGGTTGACCGGCATCGAGACGGCCGCCGAGCTGGCCGAGCAAGGACGCGCGGTCACGCTGGTGTGCGGCCGGGCCCTGGCGCCGTCCTTCGGCGCGCCCGCGCGCCGGGCCGTGGCCACGTGGCTGTCCCGGCACCGTGTCACGGTGCTCGAGGACGGCATGGTGTGCGAGGTCCGGCCGGACGCGGTCGTCTTCACCGACAGTGGGGTACGTGCGAGCGCGCTGACCATCTGGGCGGGCGGTTTCGGCGTCCCGCGGTTGGCGGCCGCGAGCGGGCTGCGCACCGACGCGCTCGGCCGGCTGCTCACCGACGAGACGCTAACCAGCGTCGACGACGATCGCATCGTGGCGACCGGGGACGCCGCCGCGCCGTCCGGCCAACCGCTGCGGATGAGCTGCTACGCCGCCGGCCCGCTCGGGGCGCAGGCCGCCGACACCGTGCTGAGCCGCATCGCCGGGACCGAACCGGCGGTGATCAGCCTGGCCTTCTCGGGCGCGTGTGTCAGCCTCGGCCGGCACACCGGCATCCGACAGATCGCCCGCAAGGACGACACCGCGGTGAACCTCTACGTCGGCGGCCGCATGGGCGCGACGATCAAGGAGGTGACCTGCAACTTCGCGGTGAAGAGGATCCGCCGCGAGGCCCGCAAACCGGGTTCCCTCTTCTGGGTGAAGGGCGGCCCGCGTCCCGAGCAGCCTTATGGGGCCGAGCTGCCCAACAGGTGATCCGCCCGTTCCGTGCGCAGGTGAAGCGCGGTTCGGCCCTTGCGCTGCGTCGAGACGAGACCCGCCCCTCGCAGCGCGCCCAGGTGTTGCGAGACGGCGCTGGGGGTGATGCCCAGGCGGGCGGCCAGGGCCGCGGTCGTCCGGGGTTCGGCCAGGGCGGCGAGCAGCGCCGTCCTCGTGTGCCCCAGCACCGGGGCCAGGCCCGCCAGCGCCGGCGGGGGCGGCTCCCAGAGCAGGCCGACGCCCACCGCCGGATAACGGATCGACGCGGCGGCGACGGGGGACTTGTCGACGCCCACGTTCGGCCAGTTGAAGACGCTGGGCAGCAGGACCAGGCCCTGCCCACCGGTGTCCACCGTGTAGACGGCGTGCGAGGTGCGCCGGCCGTGCACCACCAGCTGGCCGCCGTCCCAGGCGATGTCCCGGTGCAGCTCGGCGAACAGCGCCTGTACCCCGCCGTCCACCAGGGTGAGCGCCCGCCTGGCGACGTCGGCTTCCAGCACCGCCCGCATCCGGCCCCACTGCGGAGCGATCAGCAGCTCGTGGCACCGGTGGAGCGCCTGCGCCAGCCGCGGCAGCACCGTTGCCGGCTCGGGGACCTCCTCGACCGGCATGCCCAGCACCGCTCCGTACTCGCGCCGGAAGAAGGGCTCTTCCGTGGCCCGCAGCAGCTCCAGCTCCCTGGCCATCGACGGCAGCCGCTCCTGCGGCACCGGGAACAGGAACGACGGCATCGGTCCCGCGACGAGCGCCCGCAGCAGCGGCAGCTCGCGCTCGTCCGCGATCAGCGGACGTGCCCCGCGCACCCAGGGCCGGTGCACCGCGTGCCCGCCCGTGCCCAGCAGGATCCGGAGTGCGAGCACCGTCTCCCCCAGCGGCGAGACGGCGAACCGCACCCTGGCCACCGACGCCGCGGTGAACCTGATCTCGACCGCCATCCGTCCCACCCATCATGTAGCTGTGGCTAAACAATAGCCACCGCCGCCACCACCCCTCAGGCTGCGGGGCATGGGATTCTTCACCTCGTACGACGGCACCAAGCTGAGCTACCACGTGGCCGGGGACGGCGCGCCGGTGGTCTGCCTGCCCGGCGGGCCGACGGCCGCCACCTATCTCGGCGACCTCGGCGGCCTGTCCGCGCACCGGCAGTTGATCATGCTGGACTCGCGCGGCACCGGACAGTCCGCGAAACCCCAGGACACCGCGTCCTGTCGCTGTGACCGGCTCGTCGCCGACGTGGAGGCCCTGCGCGCGCACCTGGGCCTGGACCGGATGGACCTGCTCGCGCACTGCGCCGGCGCGAATCTGGCCGCGCAGTACGCGGCCCGCCACCCGCGGCGCGTCGGCAGGCTTGCGCTGATCACCCCGAGCGTCCGAGCCGTCGGCATCGCGATCTCAGGTGACCTCCGGCGCGAGACGGCTCGGCTGCGCCGCGACGAGCCGTGGTTCCCGGAGGCGTTCGCGGCCCTCGAGGCGATCGTGGCGGGCCAGGCCACGAACGACAGCTGGCAGGCCGTCGCGCCGTTCTCCTATGGCCGGTGGGACGGGGTGGCGCAGGCCCATCACGCGGCGGATGCGGAGCGGCAGGACCCGGAGGTCATGACGGCCTTCGGTGCCGAAGGCGCCTTCGATCCTGAGGCCACCCGCGCCGCGCTCGCCCGGTTCGCATCGCCCGTCCTGTTGCTCGCGGGAGAGGTCGATCTGGGAGCTCCTCCGCCGGCCATGGCCGAGTTCGCCGGGCTGTTCCCGAACGCCGAACTCGTCATCCAGGCCCGCGCCGGACACTTCCCGTGGCTCGACGACGCCGACCGGTTCAGGTCTACGGTCGCGGCGTTCCTGGAGCAGCCGGCGGCGGGCCGCTGCTCTCCCGCACGATGAGCTCCGGCTCGTTCCAGGTCGGAAGGGACAGTGCGGCCTCCGGCTGCAGCCTGCGCAGCAGCAGGCCGAAGCACGCGCGGCCGAGGCCCTCGAAGTCGAGCCGTACGGTGGTGAGCGAGGGGTGGAGGTAGGCCGACGCCGGCGTGTCGTCGAAGCCGACCACGCTGAGGTCGCCGGGGATGTCGCGTCCGGCCTCGCGCGCGGCCCGCATGACGCCCAGGGCGAGGTCGTCGTTGCCGCACAGGATGGCGGTCACCGAGCGGTCCGCCAGCAGGGAGCGCACGGCGAGGTATCCGGAGCGGGGAGTCCAGCCGCCGTGCAGGGGGTCGGGCAAGGGGCGGCCGGTGGCCCGCAGCGCGTCCTGCCAGCCACGGGTCCGCTGCGGAAGTGCGCTGGTGGAGGACGGGATGGCCACGTAGTGGACGGTCTGGTGCCCCAGGCTCAGCAGGTGGCGCGTCGCGTGCGCCGCCGCGGCCCGGTCGTCCAGCCAGACCTGCCACGGATCGCCGCCCGCGCCGTTGTCGGGGCGTTCGACGGCGGCCGTCACCGGCACGTCCGGCGGCAGCTCGCGGAGCGCCCGCTCGCCGGGGTCGTCGTAGGCGATCACCATGACGGGCTCCTGGGGCCGGTTGAGACGCAGGGCGACGTCCGTGCTGTTCGCGCCCGGCTCCAGCACGCTGATGCCCACCGAGAAGCCGGCCGCCCTGGCCGCCTCCTCCATGCCGCGCAGCGTGGCCGCCGCGCCGAACAGGGCGGTGTCGGAGGTCAGCACGGTGACCGAGCTCGCCGGGCCACCGGCCAGCGTCCGGGCGAGCCGGTTGGGGCGGTAGCCGAGCTCGGCGATGACCTGCATCACCTTGGCCCGGGTCGACTCGCTCACGCGGGTCTTGCCGTTGATGACGCGGGAGACGGTCTGCTGGGAGACGCCGGCCACTCGGGCGACGTCCCAGATGCTCGCGGACCGGCCGGGAGGAGTGTCGTTCGGTGGCGTGTGACCGGTAACTCCCATGGTCCAGAGCCTACTTGACGGCTCCCTCGGCGAGGGAGCCGTCCGCTTGTGCGTCAGGTGTGCCGCACACCTGCCTCAGCCGGGACGACGGAGGTCGCCATCCCGTTCAGGGTGAGCTTGAGGATCGGTGCGATGGTTCCGCCGAAGGCCGCTCGTGCCTGCGTGGCCTGCGCGGATCGGAGATCCACGCCCGGGGACGATCGGTAGTTGGCGAAGCCGACCACGTGGAGGTCCGGCAGCACCAGCCAGGCGTAGGCCTGGTCCGGTTCGGCGCGGGGGTTGCGGAGCACGAGCCCGGACCCGTTGAGCGGCTCGTACGGTCCCGTCAGGCTGGGGGCGACGAAGCCGTAGAGCCCGGTGGGCGCGGAGTCGGCCGGGTGGAAGGTGTGGCGCTGGGTGGAGAAGAAGAGGTGGTACCGCGACCGGTGGACGACGATGTGCGGCCGTTCCAGCTCGTGGTTGATGCCCTCGGCCACGACGAGAGGCGGCAGCAGGGACCAGGCGCCGTCCCGGGGCTCGGCCAGGGCGATCGCACCGCTGAAGGGGTCGCCTTCCGCGACGGACGCGGCGACGAGCAGGTAATCGCGCCCGTCGGCCGGGTCGCGGAACCAGCCGGGATCGCGAAACGCCCTGATGCGTCCCGGAGCCCCGGTGATCTCCTCGGCCGGCAGGTACCTGCGGCCGTCCGAGCGGAGGAGCTCGCGGTGCTCGGCACCAGGGTCCAGCAGGATCCGGCGGCCGTCTGCGACCAAGGCGGGGCGGGCCTCGACGACGCGCTGCCGGAACGTCGGGGGCGCTTCTCCGCGCCGTCCGGCGGCCGTGTAGAACACCGACACGGTGTCGTCGGGGCGGCGGACCGCCGACCCCGACCATTCGCGGCTGCCCGGCGAGGCGCCGTCGGCGAACGCGTGCCCGAGGTCCGTCCAGCTGTCGCCGTCCTTGGCGAGCAGGCGGATGCGGGCCTGGTCGTGGCGCTCCTCGGGGTGGCCGAGGATCGGCGCCGACAGCGCCATCCACAGCTCCTGGCCGCCGATCACGCAGGTCGAGCCGTCTTCCTCCTGGACGGGCCACAGGTCCCACAGGTCGTGGTCCGGCAGGATGCGGGGCAGGGCCGCGGGGTCGAAGACGGGTGCCGTGGTCGCGGCGGCGTCGACGAGCAGCTCCAGGTGCCGCCGCGTCCAGCGCGCGGGTCGGCCGGCGCTCATGCGGCTCCCGGCCGATCCGGCGCGGCGTTCAGTCGCCCTTGTGTGGGCATGCGGACAACCTTCCTTTTCATCCGCGCCTGCGCTCCCGCGGGTCGAGCAGGGTGGCGTGGGCCGGTTCGATCGCTCCGGTGATTCCCGAGTGGCCGCGCGACGCCCGCGAGGGCCTCCTGGGGTGTGGTCGTCGGTATCGTGCGGGTCGCGAGGGTCCGCCCGTGGGTGCCGGCGAGCGCGCACACCCAGTTCGTCCCGCCCGCCTCGATCCCGCCGTAGAGCGGCGGTGTCGCGTTCATCGCCGTCAGCCCTTCAGGGAGCCCTGGAGCAGGGCCTTGACGAAGTGCCGCTGGAAGATGAGGAAGATCACGAGCGTGGGGGTCAGGATCAGCAGCGACCCGGCGCACAGCAGCGGGATGTCGGTGCCCCACTGCCCCTGGAAGGCGCCCAGCGCGCCGGACATGGTGCGCTTGGTCGGGTCGTCGACCAGGACGATGGCCAGCAGGAACTGGTTCCAGGTCCACAGGAACAGCAGGATGCCCAGGGACGAGATCGCCGGCATGGCCAGGGGGACGTGGATGCGCCGGAACAACTGCCAGACGTTGGCCCCGTCCATCCGCGCGCTCTCCGACAGCTCGCCGGGCATGTTGACGAAGTGCGCGCGCATCCAGAAGACGGAGAACGGCATGAACAGGCCGATGAGCGGCAGGATGATCGCCCAGCGCGTGTTGAGCAGTCCCATGTCGCGGATCTGGTAGTACAGCGGCGTGATGATGCCCTCGAAGGGCAGGGTCAGGCCGAGCACGAACAGCAGGAAGATCACGCGGCCGCCGATGACGCGCAGGTGGCCGATGGCGAATCCGGCCATCGTCGCCACGACGATGGAGATCGGGACCACGCCGAGCACGATGAGGACGCTCGACTTCAGCAGCTCGCCCATGTTCGCGGCCCGGAAGGCGGCGAGGAAGTTGCCCCACTGGGGGTCGGCCGGCCAGGCCAGCCCGGCCGGGTAGGTGCCCGAAGGGTGCAGGGCGGTGACGAACAGGCTGAGGAACGGCAGGAGGGTGATCGCCATCATGGCGATGAGCAGCACCCTGCCGGTCCAGGACTCCCGCCACGAGGTGATCATCGGTTGCCCTCCTTGGTGAACCACTGGATGGGAAGGGCGCAGGCGATCACGAGGACCATGAGCACCAGGGCCAGGGCCGAGGCCATGCCGACCTCGCGTTCGGAGAAGGCCAGGTAGTAGATCTGCAGGCCGGGCACCATGGTCGTGTTGCCCGGGCCGCCCTGGGTGGAGATGTAGATGATGTCGAAGCTGGCCAGGGCCGCGATCACGGTCACGGTGACGCAGACCGCGATCTCCTGCCGCAGGCTGGGGACGGTGATCGAGACGAACTCCCGCCACGGGCCGGCGCCGTCCAGCCGGGCGGCCTCGTACAGGGCCGGATCGATCTTGCTCATGCCGGCCAGGAGCAGGAGCGTGCACAGGCCGAGGAGCACCCATGCGCCGATCATCCCGACCGCCGGCAGCGCGGTGGAGAAATCGCCCAGCCAGGCGCGGGTGATCCCGCCGAGGCCGACGAGCGAGAGCAGCTGGTTGATCACGCCGGTGGAGGCCAGCAGCCAGCTCCAGGCGATGCCGGCCGCCACCAGCGGGATGACCTGCGGCAGGAAGAGAACGGTCCGCGCCACGAGGGCCAGCCGGCTTTGGGCGATGCGCCGGATGGTGGCGGCGATCGCCAGGCCCAGCAGGACCGGGATCGCGCTGAAGAAGACGATGAGCTTGACGGCGTTGATCAGCGAGTCGTACAGGTCAGGATCGGTGAAGACCTTCCCGAAGTTGGCCAGTCCCACCCAGGTGGACGGGCCGATGCCGTCCCACTCGTACAGGGAGTACTGGAACGTCAGGGCGATCGGACGCAGGACGAAGACCGCGTAGAAGGCGAACGCCGGCGCGACGAACAGCCAGCCGACCAGGCCGCGCGCGTCGCGCAGCCTGGCCGCGACCGGACGCCGGTGCGTGGCTCGGGCGCCGGCAGGACGGGTGACCACCTGCTTCAGTTCCCTTCGAGCTGGCCGGCGTAGTCGGCCTGGACCGTCTTCAGCAGCTCCTGCGGCTTCTGCTGCCCGGCCACCAGCTTCTGCAGCTGGGGCGTCCAGCTCTTGGCGTAGATGGCGCCGGTGGCGTTGGCGATGAAGTCCATCGCGCCGTTGTCCTTGGAGATGTCCGCTCCGGCCGCCAGCGTGCCGGCGGTGACCTTGTCCGCGGCCACCTCGGGCATGTACGCGTCGGCGGGACCCATCGGACGCGAGCCGCCTACCTCGACGCCGATCTCGCGGGCCCGCTTGTCGGTGGCCACCCAGTCGAGGAAGAAGGCGGCGCAGTCGGCGTTCTTGGCGTTCGCGGCGATGCCGAAGGTGAGGGGCGCCGACATGGCGGCCCGCTTGCCGCCCTGCTGCGCCGGCGGCATCAGGGAGAAGCCGACGTCGCCCGGCATCTGCTTGTCGAGGTTGCCGGACTCCCAGTCGCCGTTGAACATGAACAGGCCCTGGCCGTCGATGAAGCGGCTCATCATCGTCGCGTAGTCGACCGCGTTGACGTCCTTCTGGAAGTATCCGGCCTTGATCCACCGTTCCAGGTGCTGGACGGCCTGCAGGTTCGACGGGGTGTCGATCGTGGCGCCGGGCTTCTGGAAGATCCAGTCGTTGATCGGGGCGGCCGGGCCGTAGGAGGCCATGAGGTCCTGCAGCGGGAACGCCAGGCCGCCGGTGGCGCCGCCGTTGAACTGCACGATGGGCGTGATGCCCGCGTTCTTGGCCTTGTCCAGCAGCGCGTCGAGCTCGGCCAGCGTGGCGGGCGGCGCGGACATCCCGATCTTCGCGGCGAGCTTCTTGTTGTAGAAGATCCCGGTCATGCTGGAGTTGAGGCCCAGGGCGTACAGCGAGCCCTCGCCGCGCGGCCGCCCGCCCGGGCCGAGGCGCAGCTGCTCAAGCTGGGAGGCCGGCCACTTGTCCCAGCCGAACACCTTCGCGTAGCCGTCGAGGTTCTTCAGCAGGTTGTCCTTGACCAGCTCGGAGACCTGGGGCAGGCGCATCAGGTCGGGCGGGTTGTCCGCCAGCACGCGCGGGGCGTTCTGCGTGATCACCGCGAACTGGTCCTCGCGGATGTTCCACGTGACGTTGGGGTGCTGCTTGGTGAACTCGGTGGTCAGCGCCTTGGGCAGCGGGAAACCGGTCTCGAAGTAGCCGTTCATCGTGATCGGCGCCGTGCCGCAGGTGGGCGCCGCGGACGGGGCCGACGCGCTGGCGGCCGCGGGCTGCGGGCTGTTGCCGCCGGGAGCCGCGCAGGCGGCGGCCAGCGTCCCCATGGCGATCACCAGCGCGGCCCCGGAGCGACCTCGACGAGCCATGTGCATCTCCTCTGCTGCCTGGGACAATCGGCGCAGGCTGATGTCCCAACTCCGTTGCTAAATCGGGTTAGCGCCCGTTAGTCTCACGGTGCGTGTCGTACGATGTCAACCCCCCGTAACCCACTCTTGACGATCGGAGGTTCTGGGTGAGCCCACGACGGGTCACCTTGGCGGATGTGGCCAAGGCTGCCGGTGTCTCCCGCACGACCGCATCGCTTGTCCTGTCCGGCCGTGGCCGTGAGCTGCGCATCTCTCAGGACGTCGAGCAGCGGGTGCTGAAAGCGGCCGACGAGTTGCAGTACCGGCCCAACATCGTCTCCGTCGGCCTGCGCACGGGCACCACCCGGACGATCGGCTTCATCTCCGACACCATCGCCACCTCGCGGCTGGCCGGTGACATGATCAAGGGAGCGCTCGAGGCCGCCCGCGACCGCGGCTTCATGCTGTTCATCGGCGAGACCGAGGGCGACGCCGAGCTCGAAAGCCTCCTGCTGCAGGCCATGCACGACCGGCAGGTGGACGGGCTCGTCCTGGCCTCGATGTTCACCAGGACCATCAAGGTGCCCAAGACCGTCACGGCCACGCCTGCCGTGCTGCTCAACGCGCTGCCCGAGCAGCCCACTCCCCTGCCCGCCGTCCTTCCCGACGAGGTCGAGGCCGGCCGCCGCGCCGCCCGCATCCTGCTCGAGGCCGGCCACCGCGACGGCATCTACCTGATCGGCGCCGGTCCTGGCCTGCGCGACGTGCCCGCCGAGAGCGTCGCGGCGGTGGAACGGCTCGTCGGCATCCGCGAGGCGCTCGGCGAGGCGGGGGTCGAGGTGGCGGGCGCCCGCACCTGCCCCGACTGGCAGCCCGAATACGGCCTCGCCGCGACCCGCGACCTCCTGCACACCGCCCAGCCACGCGCGCTGATCTGCTTCAACGACCGCATCGCCATGGGCGCCTACCAGGCACTCGACGATTTCGGGCTCAAGGTGCCCGCCGACGTCTCCGTCGTCTCCTTCGACGACCATCCCATCGCCTCGTGGATGCGCCCCAAGCTGACCACCGTCGCACTGCCCCATTACGAGCTGGGCCGCAAGGCCGTCGACGTGCTGTTCACCGAGATCGACCGCGACCGCGCGGACGGCGATCGGGTGGGCGACGTGCACCGGGTTCCGATGCCCGTACGCAGCCGCGAGTCCGTCGCGCCGTCACTCCTCGACTGAAGGCCCTCCAGGGAGACGAGGCGGGCGTTGACACCCCGGCGTGATCGAAACTAAGTTGGCCGAGAAAAAGTGATCGATCACTTTTTGGGTCGTCCGAGGGAGTGTCCATGCCTGCGTTTCCGTCCCCGGTCCGCGTAGCCGTCGTCGGCGCCGGGGGCATCGCGAGAATCAGCCACCTTCCCGCCTTGGCCGCGGCCGGCGACGCGGTGCAGGTCGTGGCCGTGTGCGACGTCGACTCCGCCCGCGCGAACGAGCTGGCCGAATCCCACGCCATCCCGGGCCGCTACACGGATGTGGCCGACATGCTGGCGCGGGAGAGCCCCGATCTGGTCGTCGTCGCGACCCCGCCGGTGGCGCACCGGGAGGCGGTGATCGCCGGCCTGGACGCCGGCGCGTGGGTCTGGTGCGAGAAGCCGCCGACGCTGTCGCTGGCCGAGTACGACGAGATCACCGCCCACGAGAAGGACGGCGGCCCGTACGCCAGCTACGTCTTCCAGCACCGCTTCGGCAGCGCGGCCCAACGGCTGCGCCGGCACATCGGCGACAGCGAGCTGGGTTCGCCGCTCGTCGCTGTCTGCAACACGCTGTGGTACCGCGGCCACGACTACTTCGAGGTGCCGTGGCGTGGCAAGTGGGAGACCGAGGGCGGCGGCCCGACCATGGGCCATGGCATCCACCAGATGGATCTCCTGCTCAGCCTGCTCGGCGACTGGCACGAGGTGCACGCCGTGGCCGCGACGCTCGGCCGCCGGGTCGAGACGGAGGACGTGTCGTTCGCGATCGTCCGGTTCGCCTCCGGCGCCGTCGGCTCGATCGTGAACAGCGTGCTGTCCCCCCGCGAGACGAGCTACCTGCGCTTCGACTTCAGCGACGCCACCGTCGAGGTCGAGCACCTCTACGGCTACGACAACTCCCACTGGCGCTGGACGCCCGCCCCGCATGTCACCGACCAGGACAGAATCGCCGGCTGGGCACCGGCCGAGAACACCGGCAGCTCCCACCGCGCCCAGCTCGCCGCCTTGCTGACCGCCATGTCGGCCGGGGAGCGGCCCCCGGTGAGCGGCGCCGACGGCAGGCGCGTCATGGAGCTGATCACGGCCATGTACCAGTCGGCCATCACGGGGCGGCCCGTCACCCGGGCCGAGCTCGACGAGACGAACCCCTTCTACCACTCGCTCAACGGCGGCGACCTGCCGACCGCCCTCAGCCGCCTCCAGCACCAGGAGTCCGACCATGCCTGAAACCAAGCTCAGCGTCCGCGACGAGGACAGCTCCCTGATCGTCACCGCCGGCGACGTGGACATCGCGCAGTACGTCTACCGGCCGGACGCGCCCGACGCCGAGGCGCCCAAGCCGTACCTCCATCCCCTCCGCAGCCTCACCGGCGCCCCCATGTCGGTCTACCGCCCGTGGGACCACCGCTGGCACAAGGGCCTGCAGATGACCTGGGCGCACCTGTCCGGGCAGAACTTCTGGGGCGGCCCCACGTTCTCGGTGGAGAAGAACTACCACTGGCGCGACAACCTCGGCCACATGCACCACATCGACTTCCCCGGCGTCTCCGCCGACGGGGAGCGGGTGGCGATCGACGAGACCCTGCACTGGGTCTCGTCGGCGGGCGAGCACTGGATCACCGAGCAGCGCCACCTGGCCTTCCATGGCGTGGACACCGAGCGCGGCATCTGGGCGCTGGACTTCTCGACGAAGCTGCTCAACGTCCGCGGCGCCACTCTCGAGTTCGGCAGCCCCACCACGCACGGCCGCCCGCTGGCCGGGTACGCGGGCTTCTTCTGGCGCGGCCCCCGGTCCTGGACCGGCGGGACGATCATCGCCGCCGGCGGGAAGGGCGGCGAGGAGATGATGGGCGCCGAGGCGCCCTGGCTCGCCATCACGGGTCAGCACGACGAGATCGACGGCGGCGGCACCGTGCTGGCCGTCGCCGGCCACTCCAGCGCGTCGGTGCCGATCAAGTGGTTCGTCCGCAAGGAGGCGTTCGCGGTGATCAGCCCCTCCCCCTCCTTCGACGAGGAGATCGCGCTGGCCGACGGCGACACCCTCGAACTGACGCACCGCTACGTCTTCATCGACCGCGTCTGCGAGCGCGCGGAGCTCGACGACCTCGGCGCGGAGTTCGCCCTATGACGCCGCTCTTCCCCGGCGGCACCTCGATCAGCGACCTGGCGGTCTACGACTGGGAATGCGCCGACGGCGTCCAAGGCGGCACCCCGCACCTGCACACCGTCTCGACGGAGGCCTACGTCGTGACCGGGGGCCGCGGGGAGGTGCACACCCTCAGCGCCGCGGGCTTCGCCCGGGACCGGCTCGAAGCGGGCACGGTGCTGTGGTTCTCCCCCGGCACGATCCACCGCCTGGTCAACGAGGAGGATCTGCGGCTGATCGTGGTCATGCAGAACGCGGGGCTGCCCGAGGCCGGCGACGCCGTCCTCACCTTCCCCGCCGACGTCCTGCGCGACCGTGACGCCTACCTCGCCGCCGCCACGCTGCCGGCGGACGGCTCGGAGGCCGAGCGCGCGGCCGCCGCCCGGACCCGCCGAGACCTCGCCGTCACCGGCTTCCGGCAGCTCCTGAAGGACGTGGACGACCGCGGCGGCCAGGCGCTGGCGGACTTCCACCGCCTCGCCGCCGCGCTCGTCCGCCCACGGGCCGGGTCGTGGGCGGAGCTGTGGAGCGGGACCGTCGAGGCCGAGACCGAACGCACCCGCCGGCAGCTCGCGGCCATCGCCGACGGCGACCCGGCCCACCTCGGGCAGGCCGCCGTCGTCCGTACCACGCCCAGACCCGGGCCCCGGGCGTTCGGCATGTGCGGACGCCTCCAGACCTGGACGGCCGAGCCCGGCGCGGACAGCGGGGTCAACCGAGAACGATCGTGGTCAGGGCACGCGGCAGGAGCGTGACCACCCCGTCCGTCACGGGGACGGGTCCGAGTGACTCGTCCTCGTTCGTCAGGTAGGCCGCGACCTCGCCGCCCACTCCCTCCCAGGTCACGGGGGTCATGCCGGTGTTGAGGACCTCGACGACCCGGGAGCCGTCGGGGTTGCGGAACGCGGACACCTTCAGGGCGGGCTTCGCGACCGCCGTCTCGAGCCTGACCGCGCCGGGCCTGACGAACCGGCTGTAGGCGGCCAGCGCCCACAGCCGCTTGGAGACCCGGTAGGACTTGGCCGCCTCGTCGATCAGCAGCAACGCCCGGGTGTTTCCGACGGAAGCGCCCAGCCAGTACACGTAGCCGGAGACGTGGCCGAGGGTGAGCGCGTCGTGCACGGCCAGGGCGATCGTGAAGCCGTCGGAGCCGCTGCCGTCGTACCAGCTCTCGTTCCAGCTGGTGCCGTTGGGATGCCACTCCGACATCCACGTCGGCCGTTCCGTCGGCAGCGGGGAGTCCACGGGGGTAGCGTAGCTGTGCCCGGTGTGGACCTTCACCCAGCGACGGGCCTCGGCGTCGGCCTCGATCGCGGCCGTGTACGCCCTGGCCTCCGTCCAGCCGACCGACTCGCAGCACGCCACCCGCACGCCCGAGGCGATGGGACCGAGCACCTTGACGAACTGGGCGGCCTCCTCGGGGGTGAAGCGCATGGAGGCGTACGGGGCCGTCCAGTCGGGCTCGTTCGCGAACCCCAGGTCGGTGATCCGGATGCCTTCCCGCGCGTAGAACCTCGTGTACTGCACCAGGTAGTTCGCGTAGGCGTGCCGCCACTCCGGCTTCAGCCTGCCGCCGTTCCTGTCCTCGCCGGTGTCCTTCATGTAGCCGGGCGCGCTCCAGGCGACGGCGAAGAAGCGCCGCACGCCGTACTCCTGCGCGGCCTTGGCCAGCCACACCTGGCCGTTGTCGTCGCCGTCCCACACGTACTCGGGCGGCGCGTCCGGGCCGCCGGGGTCCTCGGGCTGGATCGACACCATCTCGTCGTACGGGCTGCCCGCCGGGGCCGAGCCGATGCCGAGCCGCAGAATGCTCAGCCCGGCGCCCCTCTCGCGGCTGAACCACAGGTCGAGGATCTCCCGCTGCTTGTCCTCCGGGAGAGCCCTGACGAGTTCGTTCCGCCGGAACGCCATGGAGATCCCGAACCCGTCGATGGTCTGGTGCCGGACTCCATCGTCGATCGTGATCGCCGATGGATCGGCCGACCGGGGTTTGTTCATCTGATACCTCCGAGGAGACCCCCGCCTTCAGGCGGGGAAGGAATCGGACTCCTGCGGAGCAGGGCAGGAGCAGGCGATTCGCCGCCAGGCGGACCCCCGTCTACGACAACCGAGCAGCACTTAGCTGGTCTTCCTGCAAAAATGTGAGGCGTGGCGCAGCTGGCGAAGCGGGCCTACAAGTACCGCTTCTACCCGACCCCCGAGCAGGCCGACGAGCTTGCCCGGACGTTCGGCTGCGTGCGTCTGGTCTACAACAAGGCGCTGGAAGAGCGGACCCGCGCCTACATCCTGGAAGGCAGGCGGGTCTCCTATGTGGAGTCTTCCGCCGCGCTGACGGCGTGGAAGAAGACGCCCGAGCTGGCGTTTCTGGGCGAGGTGTCGTCGGTGCCGTTGCAGCAGGCCCTGCGCCACCTGCAGGCGGCGTTCGCGAACTTCTTCGCGCGCAGGGCGAAGTACCCGACCTTCAAGAGCAAGAAGAAGGCGCGCGCGTCGGCGGAGTACACCCGCTCGGCGTTCCGCTGGCGCCAGGGCCGGCTCACCTTGGCGAAGATGGACGCGCCGCTGACCATCGTGTGGTCGCGTCCGCTGCCCGAGGGGGCCGGGCCGTCCACGGTCACGGTGTCGAGAGACGCGGCCGGGCGGTGGTTCGTGTCCATCCTGGTCGAGGAGAAGATCTCGCCGCTGCCACCGGTCGAGGCGTCGGTGGGCGTGGACGCGGGCATCACGGCGCTGGCCACGCTCTCGACCGGCGAGAAGATCGTCAACCCGCGTCACGAACGTGCCGACCGGCGCAAGCTGGCCCGCGCTCAGCGATCGCTCGCCCGTAAGGAGAAGGGATCGAGCAACCGGGCCAAGGCCCGGCTGCGCGTGGCGAAGGTGTACGCCCGGATCGCCGACCGGCGGCGTGACTCCCTGCACAAGCTTTCGACTCGGCTCGTCCGTGAGAACCAAACGGTCGTGATCGAGGATCTCACCGTCCGCAACATGGTCAAGAACCGCTCGCTGGCCCGCGCCATCTCGGATGCGGCCTGGCGCGACCTGCGGATGATGCTGGAGTACAAGGCCGCCTGGTACGGGCGCACACTGGTGGCGGTGGACCGCTGGTTCCCCTCCTCCAAGCTCTGCTCGGCCTGCGGGATGCTGCAAGAAGCGATGCCGCTGACCATCCGGGAATGGACCTGCGACTGCGGCGCGGTCCACGACCGCGACGTCAACGGTGCGAAGAATGTGCTCGCCGCCGGGCTGGCGGAGAGCTGAAACGCCTGTGGAGCTGGTGTAAGACCTCAACGAGAGTCCTCTCGGGCGGGCGACCGGCAGTGAAGCAGGAAGGCCAACCGGCGACGGTTGGAATCCCCCTCGTTCACGAGGGGGAGGAGGTCAACACGGGAGCTCCGAGCATGTGATGTGACTGCGACGACCTTGCTGGCGACCATCCTGCCCGAACCCTGGATCCGGCGCTGTGCCGCGGCAGGCCGGCCAGGTTGTCGGCCGGCGCGACCGCATATTAGTGATCGATCACTTTAGCGTCAACGCTAGGCTGTCCCGCAAGGAGCGAGGAAAGGGGGTCCCCTTGGGCGAGTCCGAGACGCCGCGCGTCACGATCCACGAGGTGGCCCGGCGCGCGGGCGTTTCCCACCAGACGGTTTCCCGCTACTTCCGCCACAACGAGGGCCTGAAGCCGGAGACCCGCAGGAAGATCGACCTGGTCGTCCAGGAGCTCAACTACCGGCCCAACCTGGTCGCGCGCTCCATGCGCACCCGGCGCACCAACCGGCTGGCGATCACCCTTCCCGCCTCCACCTATCTGTGGCCGGTACGCCTGCTCAGCGCCGCCTCCACGGCCGCTCACGCCGAAGGCTTCCAGCTGGAGGTCGTCAGCATGGAGGGCGACCCCCGCGCCAGGGCGGAGCGGATCCTGGAGCTCGCGGGCTCGGGGCAGGTCGAGGGCATCCTGTCCTTGACACCCCTCGAGATCGACCCCGGGGCGTCGCCGGTCCCCATCGTCGTCACGGGTGACTACGACGACAACCTCCGCAGCGTCAACGAGCTCGCGGACGCCTCTCCGATCCGCGAGATCATCGAATATCTCGCCTCGCTGGGGCACCGAGTCTTCTTCCACATCGCCGGCACGCAGACTTTCGCCTCCGCCCGCAATCGCAAACTGCTCTACGAGCAGACGATCAAGCAGTACGGGCTCACGTCGTACGGCATCGCCCTCGGCGACTGGAGCCCGCAGTCCGGCTACGACGCCGTCCGGGGCCTGCCCGAAGGGAGCGGCGTGACCGCCGTCGTCGCCGCGAACGACCACGTGGCCATGGGCGCCGTACGAGGAGCGCTCTCCCGGGGCTGGCGCGTTCCCGACGACGTCAGCGTGTTCGGCTGGGACGACGAGGAGCTGGGGCGCTTCGCCAGCCCGTCGCTCTCCACGGTGGCCGTCGATCGCGAGGTTCAGGGGCGGGAGGCCATGGCCAAGCTCATCGCGGAGGTCCGGGGCGAGCCGCTGCCTGAATCCCCCTCACGGTCGATCAACCGGGTGATCGTACGCGAGACCGTGGGTCCGCCACCGTACGCGTGCGAGCAGGACGGTGTGTGATCGATAACGCATGGGCCGTCCAATGACTGCGACGGCCACCAACCCGCCACGCTGAAACTTTCACCCTGCCTTGACATGCGCCGGCCGCCGCCCTTACACCGTTGGGTGTTATCGATAACGCACCTCATGCATCGGCTCGGCAGAGAGAGTTGCGCGATGTCCAGACGTAGACCCTTGTTGACCGCCTTAGCGGTTGTGGCGCTCGTCGTCCTGGTGGCCACAGGCGGCCCGGCGCTGAGCGCCGACTCCGGCGGGACGTCACCCGGCGCCGTCGCGGCGACCGCGGGATGCGGCAAGGCTCCAGGGCTGGCGAGCGGTACGCGTTCGATCCAGACCAGCGGCAAGAACCGCAGCTACATCCTCAAGATCCCCGACAACTACGACATGAACCACCCCTACCGGCTGATCTTCGGGCTCCACTGGCTGGGCGGCACCGCCACCGACGTCGCCACCGGCCAGACCGTGCAACGGGACGTCTGGGCCTACTACGGGCTCCAGCGCCTGGCGGACAACAGCACGATCTTCGTCGCGCCCCAGGGCTTCAACAACGGCTGGGGCAACTCCAACGGTGAGGACCTGACCTTCGTCGACGACCTGGTCAGGCAGATCGAGGGAGCTCTCTGCGTCGACACCACGCAGCTGTTCGCCACGGGTTTCAGCTACGGCGGCGCCATGTCGTACGCGATCGCCTGCGCCCGGGCGAACGTCTTCCGCGCGGTCGCGGTCCAGTCCGGCGGCCAGCTCAGCGGGTGCAGCGGGGGCAGCCAGCCCATCGCCTACATGGGGATCCACGGCATCAGGGACAACGTGCTCAACATCTCCGGCGGGCGATCCCTGCGTGACCGGTTCGTCCGGAACAACGGCTGCACCGCCCAGAACCCGCCCGAGCCGGCACAGGGCAGTCTGACGCACCGGGTCACCACCTATTCCGGATGCTCGGCCGGGCATCCGGTTGTCTGGGCCGCGTTCGACGAAGGCCACATCGCCGCGCCGCAGGACGGGGCCGGCGGCGACAGCGGCTCCAGGACCTGGGTCCCGGCGGAGGTGTGGAAGTTCTTCACCCAGTTCCAGAGCGGCCCGACACCGACACCGACACCGACCCCCGTTCCGGGGGCGTGCTCGGCCGCGATCGAGACAACCAACAGCTGGGACGGCGGGTTCCAGTCGACGGTGACGGTCCGGGCGGGCAGCGCACCGGTCGACGGCTGGACCGTGAAGTGGACCTGGCCCGGCGGGCAGAGCATCAGCAGCCTGTGGAACGGCACGCAGAGCGGCTCCGGCCCCGCCGTGACGGTCCGCAACGCCCCCTACAACGGCTCCATCGCCGCGGACGCCTCCACCACCTTCGGCTTCACCGCCAACGGCACCGCGGCCACCCCCACCGCCACCTGCACCAGCCCCTGACCTCTCGTTCATCCGGGCCGGCCGATCGTCTACAGCGTCAACCCGAACAGCACCCACAACATCGTCGACGTCACCGTCCCGCTCGCGTCGTACGCCAGGCCGGGCGCGTTCAACGACCCCGACATCGTCGCCGCCGGCTACCGGTGAATCGGCCGTGGCGGCGGCCCGTACCTCCCGCCGGGGGGTCCTACGCGGGCACGGCCTTTCGCCGGGTGGCGGCCGCCGCCACGTTGACGGGCATGCGCCCGAAGATCAGGCCGTGGAACGGGCTGATCGCCCACCAGTAGAGGTGCCCGAGCAGGCCGTGCGGGTGGAAGATCGCCCGCTGCCGGTAGAAGGTGCCACCACCGGAGCGGGAGACGCTCAGTTCCAGCCAGGCCAGGCCCGGTAGCCGCATCTCGGCGCGCAACCGCAGCAGGCGACCGGGCAGCACCTCTTCCACCCGCCAGAAGTCGAGCGTGTCCCCCGTCCTCAGCCGGTACGCGTCACGCCGCCCGCGGCGCAGCCCGACGCCGCCGAAGAGTCTGTCCAGCAGGCCGCGCACGTGCCAGGCGACCGGAAGGGAGTACCAGCCGTTGTGACCGCCGATACCCTCGATGACCTGCCACAACGCCTCCGGGTCCGCGTCCACCCGGAGGCTGCGGCAGTCGATGTAGAGGCTGCCGCCCGCCCAGTCGGGATCGGTCGGCAGCGGGTCGCTCGGGGCGCCGGGTGTGGAGGCCGAGGACCAGCGAGTGGCGACGTCCGCCTCCTTGATCTTCTTGAGCGCCAGTGAGACGGCCTCGCGGAAACCGATCAACCCCTCCTCCGGGTCGGTCACGTAGCGGGCGATGTCGTGCTCGCCGCAGATCCCCTCATTGCGCAGCGACTCGACCAGCGGCCGCGCGATCCCCGACGGGACCGGGGTGACCAGACCCACCCAGAGGCTCGACAACCTCGGGGTGAGCACCCTCACGGGAATGATCGCGCGGTGGGGCAGACCGGCCACGGACGCGTACCCGTGCATCATGTCGGCGTAGGTCAGCACGTCCGGGCCGCCGATGTCGAAGGCACGGTTGACCTCGTCGGGCACGCTCGCCCAGGCGGCGAGGTAACGCAGCACGTCCCGTACGGCGATGGGTTGCGTGCGGGTGTGCACCCAGCGGGGCGTCGTCATGACCGGCAACCGTTCGGTCAGGTATCTCAGCATCTCGAACGACGCCGAACCGGAGCCGATGATGACCGCGGCCCGCAGCACCACCGCCGGCACGCCGGCCCGCAGGAAGATCTCGCCCACCTCCGCCCTGGACCGCAGATGAGGGGAAAGCCGCTCGCTGGGGACGAGACCACCGAGGTAGACGATGCGACGTACCCCCGCCTGCTCCGCCGCCGCCGCGAACGTCTCGGCGGCCCTGCGGTCGTTCTCGGCGAACTGCCCGGCCCCGCCCATCGTGTGGATCAGGTAGTAGGCCACCTCGATGCCGTCCAGGGCCTCCCGGGTCTGTCCGGGATCGGTGGCGTCCGCCTTGACGACCGACGTCCGCGCCACCCACGGCAGGTCCCGCAGCCTCTCCGGGGACCGTGCCATGCAGCGGACCTCGTGACCTGCCGCGAGCAGTTCGGGGGCCAGCCGGCCGCCGATGTAGCCGGTCGCCCCGGTGACCAGACAACGCGCCATCTCCGCACCCTCCGCTGTGGGGTGTGCCCTTCGGGCCGGGCTACCCAGCAGATCAGGACATAACCGCACGTCAGAGCGCTACGAGTCGCGGGCGCGCCGCAGCACCGGCAGCCCCGTGCCGGAGTCGAGCACGAGGCGGTCGCCAAGCGGCCGGGCGAGCGTGACGGTGATCGTGGCCGTCTTGAGCATCGCCGGGCAGGGCTTGCCCGAGCCGGAGTCCTCCTCGTCCACGTCGACCACCACCAGCTGTCCGGTCTCGTAGGCGCGTGCCCCGCGAACGGTGTCGCAGGCGCCGTACCCGTAGCGGAGCAGCAGCTCTCTTGGCTTGCCGGCGACGAGGTCGAACGCCATCACCTCTTCGACGCTCCCCTGCACCCGCTCGGGACGGGCGGTGACGGCCGAGGGGTCGACCGCCACGTGGACCTTCTTCTGCTCGACTCCCTCGACGGTGAACATCCAGGCGGGCACCTGGACCGCGCCGCGGCTGGTCTCCAGCGGGACCTTGCCCAGCCTGGCCCCGGTCACCCGGAGGAGGCGGCATCCCTTGGCCGGACACTCCTCTTCGATGAGCCCGGCCGGTTTGCTGAACTCCGCGTACGCCCGCTCCGCCGTGATGAGCGGCACCTGCGAGACCTCGCCGTCCGGCGCGACGAACCCGTTGCGCCAGGCTCGGTCGTCGGCCGACCCCTGCCAGCGCTCCGCCACCTCACGAGCACGCCTCTCGAACTCATCGGACCCGCCGGTCGGAAAGACCCCACCGCAGGAGGAGAGGAGCAGCATCAGGGACAGGCACGCGATCACTCTTCGCACGAGACCTCCGCCTGGCTTTCCGATTTTCAGGACTCGGTGCCAGTCTCGATGATCCCGGCGCCATGGTGAGCCGGTCGGCGGCGCGGTTTCCCGTTCGACAGCCGGAGACGGCGATTGGGGCCGTTGCACGCGGTGACAGCGTTATCACTGTGACGTCAGGGGACCGCCCTTACCCTCCTGTGATTACTTAGCGCATGGAAATGCTACTCACAGTAATCGTACGAGGTGAAAGGTCTCCATGCGCAGCATCCTGACCAGGACCGTCACGGCCATCGTCGCCATCGCGACGCTCGGCTTGGCCGCCCCCATGCCCGCCCAGGCAGCGGCCCCGGCCTACTTCGAGTTCACCGACTTCACCCACTCACGGTTCATCGTCCAGATCACCGACCCCGACAAGATCCAGCACGCCCGCGACCTGCTCAGCGGCGACACCACGGACAGGCCGCACATCATCGGACGCATCGCGCCGCGCCCCGCTCCCTACAACCCCGCCTGGAGCTACCAGCTGCGGCCCGAGACGGTCGACTTCTTCGACTTCGGGATCGAGGTCTGCGACGCGACCATCCCCTACGTCGAGGATCACCTGGACGAGGCCGGCGGGGCGTTCCTGCCCGGCTATGTCTGGTGCCCCTGGTCTTCCCGGCTCGTGCGCGAAATTCCGACGGCATAGGCCCCTGACGTCGTCTGCCATCGCGGCCCCCGGAGATCCGATCCGGGGGCCGCCCGCGCAGCTCGACCGCCCTTGACGACGCAGCCCGTACCATCGGGCGCATGACGTGCGTGCTGGTCGTGGAGGACGACCTGGTCATCCGGTCCGAGCTGGTCGAGGCGCTGGCCGCCCAGGGTTACGAGGCGGAGCCGGCCGCGGACGGGGCCGAGGCGCTGCGGGCGGCGGAGCGGCAGCAACCTGACCTCGTCCTGCTGGATCTGGGGCTGCCCGACGTGGACGGGGTGGCCCTGTGCCGGCGGCTCCGGGCAAGGGCGCCGGACACGGTGATCGTCGTGCTCACGGCCCGTACCCAGGAGTTCGAGGTCGTGGTGGCACTCGACGCGGGTGCCGACGACTACCTGACCAAGCCGTTCCGGCTGACCGAGCTGATGGCCAGGATCCGCGCCCACCTGCGGCGGCGCGGACCGGCTCAGGGGGAACGGCTGCTGACCGCCGGGCGGCTGCGGCTCGATCTGCCCGCCCGCCGCGCCTACGTCGGAGAGGCGGAGGTGGCGCTGCGGCCCAAGGAGTTCGATCTGCTGGCGGCGCTGGTGAGCCGGGCGGGCGAGGTGGTGACGCGCGAGCAGCTCATGGACGAGGTGTGGGACGAGAACTGGTTCGGTCCGACCAAGACCTTGGACGTGCACGTGTTCGCGCTGCGCCGCAAGCTGGCCGAGCACGGCGAGGGGATGGAGCGGATCGTCACGGTACGGGGGCGCGGCTACCGCTACGAGCCATGACCATCACATGCCGTGGCCGGGCAGCAGCAGGCTGAACAGCGGCGGTCTGGCCCGGCTGAGCACCAGCCTGCCGCCTTCGGCCTCGGCCAGCGAGCGGGCCAGGGCGAGGCCGATGCCGTGGCTGTCGCCGCTGGACCTGACGAACGGATCGACGCCCTCGGCCACGCCCGTCCCATGATCGCCCACCTCGATGGCCAGCCCGGGGCCGACGTCGGAGACGGTGACCGCGACCTCTCCATGGCCGTGGCGTACCGCATTGTCGACGAGTACGCGCAGGATCTGCCGGACGGCCGCGGGCTGAGCCGTCGCCGGCGGCAGTTCCGGCTCCACGGTGATCGCCAGGCGGCGGCCGTGCTCGGCCAGCGGGCCGCGCCACTCCTGCCGGACCTCCTCCATCAGCCCGCCGACGTCGAGGTGTTCGGTCGGCACGCGGCTGTCGCGGCTGAGTCGTACGAGATCGTCGATCACCTCCTGCAGCCGCTCGCCCCTGCTCAGCGCGGCCCGTACCGCCGGAACCAGGTCTGACCCGGGGCGGGACAGGGCGGATTCCAGGCCGAGCAGCAGGCCGGTCAGACCTGTGCGGAGCTGATGGGAGACGTCGGCGCTGAAGGCCCGCTCGCGCGACAGCACGGCCCCGAGACGGCGGGCGGTCGACTCCAGGGCCTGCCCGGCCTGGTCGGCCTCGCGCAGGCCGGACGGGGAGGCGCGGACGCTGAAGTCGCCGCCGCCGAGGGCCTGCGCCGCGGTGGTGAGCCGTTCGAGCGGCGCGGCGAGCCTGGCCGACTGCCGCACGGCCGCGCCCGCCGCCAACGCGATCACGATCAGCGCGAGTCCGCCCAGAAGCAACCATGCCTCGTGGACGCGCTCCTCGACCTGCGCGTTAGGTGTCGCCACCCGGATGACCATGGCGGTGCCCTCGTCGGAGGGGACCGGCGCGGACACGGCCAGGAAACCGCCCTCGACGGCGTCATGGACGCGTCCGTCCTTGCTGGAGACGGTCAGCCGTGAGTGGGCGGGACCGTCGCCGAACAGCCGGGCGCCGGCCACGTTGTAGCCGCCGATGGCCAGGTCACCCGACATGCCCGTCGGCAGTCTCAACGGCGTCCGCGGCTCGTCGGGCACGGCGGCGGCGACCCAGGCGGCGTCGCGTTGCAGGGCCGCCACGGTCTGGTCGTGGAAGAGCAGGCTCACCGCGACCGCCAGCGGCACCAGGAAGAGCGCGACGGCCAGGGCGGTCACGCTCACGATCACCACCAGCACCCGCCGCCGCAGCGGCACGCCCTGCGCTGTCACCCCTCCAGAGTGGCAGACGCAAGGTAAACGCCCCGCTAACCCGCTGTTGGGACGCTTTCCGCCCGGCTTCGGACCAGGATTAACCCCGCGTTATGAATGGCCGAACCTTCCGCTGTCCCACGTTTGCGCAGACTGACGGGGTCAGTACGACGTCAACGCATCGGAGATATGTCAATGCGTAAGTCCATGCTCATCCCCGGACTCGCCACCGTGGCCGTCCTCGTCGCGGGCGGCGGAGCCGCCGCGTTCGCCTCCTCCACCGGCCAGAGCCCCGCCCCCACCCAGTCCTCCGCCGCCCCCACCGAGAACGAGGCCGCCACGCCCCAGGAGAGCGCGGAGCCCGACGAGGGCACCAAGGAAGACGAGCAGGGCCAGGCGGCCGAGGCCGAGGCCGAGGACGGCAACGACGACCAGGGCGGCGAGCAGTCCGAAGCCGAGGACGGCAACGACGACAACGGTCAGGAAGGCAAGCAGGGCCAGGCGGACGACCAGCACGAGCAGGAGGGCAAGGGCGACGCCTCCGAGCCCGAAGACGGCTGAACCAGGCGCCGGGCACCCCCCGCTCGGGTGCCCGGCTCGGTCGTGAGCGTGCGGACAGTCGCAGGAAGATCTTTGCCTGTTTTCGCGCGTTCGCCATGTGCCAGGGGTATCGCCCGCGCCATCATGCCGCATGCCGAATGCGCAGCTCAGGGGCAGATTTCCCGCCGAAGTGGGACGCAACGGTCTGCTGGTCATCGCGGCCCGGGCCCTGCGGACCTTCGGGTACGGATGCACCAGCGTGCTCCTGGCCGAGTTGCTCGCCCAGGACGGCGACGCGCCCTGGCAGACCGGGCTGCTGCTGGCCGTGGCCGCCGCGGGTTCGGTGTTCGCGAGCCTGATGCTGGGCCTGTTCGCCGACGTGTGGGGACGGCGGCGAACGCTGATCGCGTGCGGCTGCCTGATGGCGGTGACCGGCGTCGTGTTCGCGCTCAGCGAGTCCTACCCCGTGCTGGTCGCCGCCGCCTTCATCGGGACGATCTCGCCCTCCACCAACGACAACACCCCGTTCTCCGGGGTGGAGCAGGCGATCCTCGCCCAGAACTGCCCCCCGGCCCGCCATACGGCCATCTTCACCTGCTACAACGTCACCGCCATGGCATCCGGCGCGCTGGGCGGGCTGGCCGCCGCCGCCCTCGGGCTCCAGACGTGGACATCGGCCCCGGACGCCGCCTTCGCCCTGTACGCGGTCCTGGCGGCCGGCACCGTGACGCTGTTCTGGCACCTGTCGCCGCAGGCCGAGGCCCCCGAGGCCGCACAACCCGACCGGAGCGGGCACCGCGTGCGGGTGCCGGGCCAGGTCCGCCTGCTGGCCGGGCTGTCCGCCCTGGACGCCCTGTCCGGCGGGCTGGCCGTCCAGGCCGTGCTGGCCTGGTGGTTCGCCCACCGCTACGGCGCCACCACCACGCAACTCGGCCTGGTGTTCTTCGCCGCCAACCTGCTGCCGGCCCTGGCCCAGCTCACCGCGCCGCTGCTGGCCGCCCGGCGCGGCCTGCTGGCCACCATGCTCCTTCCGCACACGGCGGCCAACCTGCTGCTGGCCTGCATCCCGTTCGCCCAGAACCTCGCCACCGCCGTCACCCTGCTGCTGCTCCGCCAGACGGTCTCCAAGATCGACGTACCGGCGCGGCAGGCCTTCACGGCCGCGGTCGTTCCCACCGCACACCGCACGGCCGCCGCCAGCATGACCAGCATGGCCCGCAGCATCGCCGTCTCGGCCGCTCCCATCGCCGCCACCACGCTGCTGACCGGCACCCTGGCCGCGCTGGGAGCTCCGCTGCTGCTCGGCGCGGCCCTGGGCCTCGGCTACGACCTCGCCCTCTGGCGCGCCTACCGAGGCGCACCCCTGGCCGAAGGCTGAGCGATCGCCCAGCCGATCCGTGTCACAGGAGCCGGCGGGCGAGGGGCAGCCTGGTCCGGGTGATCAGCGCCGCCGCACTCGCCAGAACGGGCAGCCCGATCACCACGGCGACGAGAAACGGCCACGGTATCGCGATCGTGGCGGGATCTCCGGCGCCCTGCGTCGTCATCGGCCGGGTCAGGGCCAGGCCCGTCACCGTTCCCGCGAGCAGCCCCACCAGCGCGCCGAGCCCGGAGATGTAGAGGGCCTGCCCTGCCACGACCGCCCGCGACATCCTGGGCGTGGCGCCGATGGCCGCCATCGTCGCCCGCTCGGGTCGCATGTCGGCGGCCGCCAGGCGGGTGGCGGCCAGCGTGCCGCCGACGACGAGGACGAGCGCGCCGCCGAGCCAGCCCCACAGGCCGGGGGCGGGGTCGGGCATGTTGCGGTAGCCCTCCTCGGAGGCGACCGTGACGCGGGGGGTCACCTTGGCCAGATCACGCGCCAGCGTCGAGTTCGCCGACGGCCGGTACATGGCGTAGAGCTGGCGCTCCGCCGTCGCGAAGCCGGCCTGCTCCACCAGGGCACGCGGCAGCAGGGCGCCGCCCTGGTGCTCGTCGGCGGGGGTGGCCAGCACCGCCGGCACGTCGAGCTTGCGCGCGGGGCCGGACGTGGAGCTCGCCCGCAGCGCGAGTTTGCCGTCCCGCAGCGCGGCCGGATCGAACACCACGGCCTTCCCGCTCGCCAGTGCCGCGGCCGCCTGCGGATCATGGCGCCCCTGCAGGAGCCTGAGCAGGGTCTGGTCTCCGATGGCCGCCGTGCGACGCGTGCGGGTGCCGTTCCATCGCACCGTGTACCGCAACGCGTAGCGGTGGCCCTTGGCGTCCTTCGCCTGGTAACCGGCGGCGAGGGGCACGCCCGGCAACTGGCGGGCGGCTTCGGCGCGAAGCCCGCTCCAGGCCGCGTCGCCGATGTTTCCGGCCCAGATCGCCAGCATGCCGGTCGGGCGCGCCGAGGTGTAGGCGTTGCGCTGGTCCATGTACTCGCTGTACGTGCCGATGCCCACCGCCACGACGGTGGCCGTAACCGCCATGACCGCCGCCACGGCGCTCGCCGTACGGGATCGGTGGCGGACCGCGTCGCGTACGGACATCCGCAGCGGGAGCCGCAACCGCCCGGCCAGCCGCCCCGTGCAACGGACCAGCCACGGCGTCAACACCACCAGCCCGAGCAGGACCAGCACGGCGGAGGCGAGCACCCACACCGAGCCCGGCTGGCGCCGCGCCACCACGGTCGCCCCCAGTCCGGCCAGCACCAGCGCGGCCCCCGCCAGCGGCCATCCCGGCCGATCGGCCACCGCGGGCGTCCGGCCGGCCAGCACCGCCGCGCTGTTCTGCCGAGCCGCCTGTACGGCGGGCACCAGCGCTGCCACGATCCCGGTGAGCAGGCCCAGCGCGGCGACGGCCAGAACCGGCGGCCACGGCACTTCCGGCGGGCCGGCCTGTCCGCCCCAGCGCGCCATGATCGGGGCGCCGAGCGTTCCCGCCCCGATGCCCAGCACCGTCGCCACGAAGGTGGCGGCCCCGCCGAGAAGCAGTCCGTCGGCCACCACGATCGTCCGCAGCTGCGCGGCCGAGCCGCCCTGGGCCGCGATCTCGGCCAGTTCCCGGCGCCGCCTCCTGAGCCCGACCGCGAAAGCGGGCCCGGCCAGCAGCACGGTCACCAGCACCACCATGATCACCATGGCGCCGATCCCGACCGTGGACTGGACGTCGAAGCCCGAGGTACGAGCCCAAGTGCGAGGGTCCGTCAACATCGCGCGCGAGGTGACGTACAGACCGGCGCTGTTCAGCGCGCTCACGCGGGTCCAGGACACGGGCTCGGCGGTGTCGGCGAGCCATCCGGTGCCGTTCTCGCCCGGAGACCAGAACTCATTCACCGACGCCAGCGGGAGATCGGGGCCCACGACCTGCCGCAGAGAGGGCCGGTACGGATGCTCGATCACGCCCACCACCGTCAGCGGCGCCGCGCCGGACGGCCGCAGGAGATCGCCGGGCCGCAGGCCGAACGCGGAGGTCACCGCGACCTCGCGGGCGGCCGCGGGCAACCTGCCCTCGCTCAGCGTCCGCATCCCCTTGGTGAGGGGGTCGCGCAGGTCGGTCCGCAGCGCCTCGACCCGCTCGGTCCCCAGTTGGAGCACACCTGCATCGAACGGGATCAACCGGGTGCCCGGTCCGAGCAGCGCCCCCACCTCGGCGGCGCCGCGCCCGGGCACGGTCGCTCCTTCACCGCCCCCGCTCCAGCTCGTCCCGTTCGGCTCCTGGCGGAGCACCGTACCCTCGGGTGCCTGCATGAGGAGGGCGTCAGCGGCGCCGAGCTCGGCCACCAGCCCCTCCCGCGGACTGACGCTCATGGTCGCGGCGAGCGTGAGCATCGCCGTGATCACCAGGACAGGCAGGCCGATCATCACCATGATGAGCGCGCTTCGCCCCCGGGAACGCCACGCGTTGCGGCGGGCGAGGCGCAGCGCGACCAGAACGGCGCTCATCGGGCGCTCTCCAGCGGCACGTCCGTGGAATCCGCGACCATCCCGTCACGCAGGAACACCACCCGATCGGCCCAGGCGGCGTAGCGCGGCTCGTGGGTGACGAGTAAAACCGCCGCGCCCGCGTCGCAGCGGGCGCGTAAGACCTGCAGGATCTCATCGCCGGTGCGCGTGTCGAGCGCACCGGTCGGCTCGTCGGCCAGCACCAGGCGCCGCTCGCCGACCAGAGCGCGGGCGATCGCGACCCGCTGGCGCTGGCCACCGGACAGCTCGTCGGGGAAGCGGTCGGCCAGCTCCTCCACGCCGGTCTCCGCCAGCACGACCATGGCCTCCTCGCGGGCGAGACGTGGGCGCACGCCGTCGAGCTCGCGCGGCAGCATCACGTTCTCCACCGCCGTCAGCGACGGGATCAGGTTGAGGTCCTGAAAGACGTAGCCGACGCTGCGCCGCCGTAATGCCGCGAGGTCGCGTACGGTGGCCAGGTCCTGATCGCCGACGTGCACCGTCCCCGACGTGGGCTGCTCCAGCCCGCCCACGAGGTTGAGCAGGGTCGACTTGCCCGACCCGGACGGGCCCATGACCGCGACCAGCTCCCCCGCGTCGACCTCCAGGCTCACGCCCTTGAGAGCGTGTACGGCTGTCGCCCCTTCGCCGTGGACTCTGGCCACCTCGGCCAGCCGTACGACCGTCATGTTTCCTCCTTGAGAACGGCCTCGCAGTGGTCCAGCCACCGTTGCTCAGCCTCGGCCCGGAAAATCATGGAATCGAGCACCAGCCGCCGAGCCGCGCCTCCCGTCACAGCCCGCTTGGCCTTGGTCAGCTGCTGGAGGGCGCGCATGGTCGCCGTACGCTGCCGGCGGATGACCTCGGCGACGTCCACCTCCTTGGCCTCGACGGCCATGGCCAGCTTGATGACCAGCTCGTCCCGCGGCCGGTCGGACTGGACGATGGGGGTGCTGAACCATCGCGCCAGCTCCGCCCGGCCGGCCGCGGTGAGCGTGTAGGCGACCCGGCCCTGCTCGTCCGACTCGCCCGGCTCGACCAGGCCGTCGCGCTCCATGCGGGACAGCGTCGCGTAGACCTGGCCGATGTTGAGCGGCCAGGTCGCCCCGGTCGAGGCCTCGAACTCCACCCGCAGCTGATAGCCGTGCCGAGGCCCTCTGCTGAGCAGCGCCAGCAGGCCGTGCCTGATCGACATGGATACCAAGTATGCATATGCAGTATGCATCGCTCAAGGGAATCCGCCGTATTCGACGAATGGGGCCGTTCCGTCATCGGCGCCGGATCCTGTAGGAAGCCCTCCGCGGGTGCAACCTGCACCCGGGCCGGACGCATCTCCTGGGGTGCACCGACGATCTGGTGCACGGCTGACGTCCACTCCGTCCGACCGGCCGGCCGAGGGCGCCGACCGGGACCTGGTCATGGACATCAACCGGGCTCTGGCCGCCGTTCCCGCCCGCCAGCGCGCCACCCTCGTGCTGCGCTTCCACTGCGACCTGAGCGTGGAGCAGACCGCACACGCGCTGGGCTGCTCCGCCGGAACCGTCAAAGCCAGACCGCCCGCGGCCTGGCCACCCTGCGCTCGCTGCTCGACGCGCCGGAGTCCCGTCTCACACGTACGGAGGAATCATGATGGACGTCAAAGAGGTGTTCGACTCGCTGGCGCGGCAAGAGGGGCCGCCGAGCAGGACGAACGTGAACCGGGCCATGGCGACGGGACGCGCCCGGCGCAGACGCCGTCGTGCCGCCGTCGCCGCGACGTCGGCGGTGGGGGCCGACGCGGCCGTTGTCCTGGCCTGGCCGGTTCACCCATGGCCGGAGCGCCAGAACAGCGTCGTCGCCGCCCTGCCCACCACGCCGTCCGCCACGGTCACGATCACGGTCGCGCCGATCCCCGTCTACAAGGGACTCGCGGAAACCAAGAAGAAGCATCCCCCCAAGGGAAGATCGTCTCCGTACCACCGCTGATGATGTGGGTGAGCGACGCGCCCCGCAAGGGTGAGACGGAGTGACGGCCGTCACCAAGGACGGGGGGAGGCTTCTGGCGAACCTCGCCCGGAATGTCAGTCAGGGGCTCGGGCTCTGGGCCATCAAGTATCCCCGGGAACGGACGTGCTGAGGCTTGACATCACCGACGCCAAGGGGAAGAGCTTGCAGAAGATCGCCGTGTGACGACCTGACTCAGACGGCACGCAGGTACTGCCGCGGATAGCGGTCCCGGAGAGTGGCCGGTTCGAAGCGGGCGGCCGCGCGCAGCGGCCACGACGGATCTCGCAGTGCCTCCCGCCCCAGGAGGACGACGTCGGCGGAGCCCTCGCCGAGCACGGTCTCGGCCTGGTCCGGGCCGGTGATCAGGCCGACCGCGCCGACCGGCAGCATCGCCTTGTCCCGCACCTGCCGGGCGAACGGGACCTGGTAGCCGGGGCCGACCGGGATCCGCTGGTCCGGGTCCAGCCCGCCGGTGCTGACGTCGAGCAGGTCCACTCCGCGGTCGTGCAGGAGCCGGGCGAGATCGACCGTCTCCTCCGGCGTCCAGCCGCCCTCCACCCAGTCGGTGGCCGAGACCCGGACGAGCAGGGGGCGCTCGGCCGGCCATGCCCCGCGCACGGCATCGACCACCTCCAGCAGCAGCCGGACCCGGTTGTCGAAGCCGCCGCCGTAGCGGTCCGCCCGCCGGTTGGCGCGCGGCGAGAGGAACTGGTGCAACAGGTACCCGTGCCCGGCATGGATCTCGACGACGTCGAAGCCGGCCGCGGCCGCGCGCCGGGTCGCGGCGGCGAAGTCCGCCACGATCCGGTGTCCCGCGGGCTGATCCGCCCCTCCGGCGAGACCGCGGTGGACTCGGTGAGCACCAGCCCGAAGCCACCTGTCACCCGGGCGCCGAGATGGACGAGGTGCCAGTCCGTCGGTACGCCGTCGGGGCCGGCGCTGTACTGGCACATCGGCGACAGCCACACCCGGTTCGGCAGGGTGAGCTCGCGCAGCGTCAGCGGGCTCAAGAGCGTGCTCATGCCGGCGCCCCCAGGAAGGCGCGCGCGTTGGCGGTGAGCGTGGCCGCGTCGAGGCCACCCGCCTCGGCGAAACCGACGGGGTCGCGCTGCGCCATGTCGAAGGGATGGTCGCTGCCGCACACCACGGCCTGCTTCCCGGCCTTCGCGGTGAGCAGGCCGAGCAGCGCGCGATCGTGGGTGACGGTGTCGAACCACAACGAGCGCACGGTCTCGCCCGGCGGCCGGGCCGAGTCGCGCCGCACGTCCGCGCGGGTCCGCCACCCGTGGTCCCAGCGGCCGAGCAGGCCGAGCGCGCATCCGCCGCCGTGCACGAAGCAGATCCGCAGGTCCGGCAGTTGCTCGACGACCCCGCCGAGCAGCAGCGCCGCGACCGCGGTGGCCGTCTCGACCGGGTTGCCGACCAGGTTCGCGAGGTAGTGGTCGCGCCACTCCGGGCGCGGGAGCTGCATGGGGTGCACCAGCACGGACAGCCCCTCCGCGGCGGCGACGCCGAGGACGTGCCGCAGTACGCCGCGGTCGAGCGAAGCGCCGGCGAGCACGGGCGGGACGGCCACCCCGGCGATCCCGGGCACCGCGGCGAGCCGCTTGAGCTGCGCCGTCGCCGTTCCCGCGTCGTCGAGGGACACCAGGCCCAGCCCGGCCAGGGCCCCGCCCGAGCCGCTCACGACCCCGGCCAGCGCGTCGTTGAAGGCGTCCACGTACGGTGCGGCGGGGCCGGCGACCGGGAAGGCGAACGGAGGAGCCGAGAGCACCCGGACCCCGATCCCGGCGGCGGCCATGTCGTCCAGGATCGCGGGCACGTCGCTCATCGCCCGGGTCGGGATGGACAGCGGGACGTCGCCGAGGTGGAGTTCACCGTCGCGGTCGTGCAACGGGCCGTACGGCGCCCCCGGCGGGAGGCCGAACAACTCGGGCGGCAGCCAGTGCGCGTGGACGTCGATCGGGCCGCCCGCGAGGGGACCGATCATCGAACGGCCCCGGGCAGCGGGAGCGGCGCGTTCGCGCTGTCGAGGTGCTCCACGGTGGTGAAGACGAGATCGGTGTCGCCGACGTTCTCGATGTCGTGCAACAGGTACTGCCCCGCCCCGAAGACGAAGTGCCGTGTCTCACCGGCGGAGTAGGAGACCTCGCGCGTGGTCCCGTCACTGGTGTGCTGGCGGCTGCGGCCGGCGTTCACCGCGGTCCAGAAGTAGTCCAGGACGTGCCGATGGGCGTGCCAGCGCTGGCCGGGCGCGAGCCTGATCTCCCAGACCCGGACCCGGTCGGTCTCGCTGAGCAGCCTCGAGCCCACCTCGCCGTCGTGGGCGTGCGCGTCGAACTCGGCGCGCAGATCGTCGGACCAGCCGTCGAAGCCGGTGGCCACCAGGTCGCCGGCCAGCGGCAGGTCGGACAGGGAAGCGGTGTCGGACATCTCATCTCCTCTTCTGGTTGTGTGTCAGCGGCCGGGGCCGTAGAGCCCGAAGCGCAGGCTGGGGTCTCCGGGCGTCCAGGTGTTGTGGACCTGTGAGCGTTCCCCCATCGCCACCACGCGCTCCAGCAGCCTGGCGCTGAGCTCGAGCTGCCCGGGCTCCCATTTGCGCAGGGCGGCGGGGATGTCGCCGTCGGCGTCGGCGAGGGCGTCGGCGAGCGCCCAGGCGTCCGCGGCCGCCTTGGCGGTGCCCGCGGCGGCGTGCGGGCGTGCCGCCGCGGCCGCGTCGCCTACCAGGGCCACCCTGCCCTCGGCCATCCGCGTGGCGCGGATGTCGGAGACCACCTGGATGAAGGGGTGTTCGGTGGCCGCGATGACCTCGGCCGCGGCGGGCGCGAGCGACCGGGAGGCCGCCTCGCGCATGTCCTCGACGTAGCGGTCCTGGACCTGGCCCGGGTGCAGGGACACGGTGCCGGTGAAGCCGCGCTTGTCGATGAGCATCTCCGCGAGCTGTCCGCCTGCCGGCACGTTGCGGTACCAGACGTAGTTCATCAGCCGGTCCCGCGGGCCCGTGCCGCGCTCGCCGGGGATCGGGTAGAGCGTGATGTGCGAGTGCGGCACCACGCTGTAGGAGATGGCGTCGCCGAGCAGGGCGCGGGTCGTCCCGCTCAGCTCGTGCTCCGGTACGGTGCCCCGCCACCCGATGTAACCGGAGTATTCGAGCCGGGCGCCGGGATCGAGCAGGGGACGGCCGGTCGAGGTGATGCCGTCGGCGAAAACGACCAGCTCGGCCTCGGCCCGGCGGCCGCTGACGAACCGGACGGTGGCGTGCTCGGCCTCCTGCGCGACGCCGCAGGCGAACTCCCCGAGGTGATAGTGGTCGGTGCCGAAGTCCGCGAGCAGGCCCCGGTAGAAGGTGCCCCAGGAGGTATGGGTCCAGCGGCGCCGATCGCGGTGCACGATCCCGTTGTCGCGGTCGAGGTACTGGACGTACTCCGTCGCGGTGCTCAGAGCGTCGAGGCTCTGCGTACTGCGCTCGGTGAACCACCGTACGGTGTCGGGCTGCAGGACGATCCCGCCGCCCCGCCCGTCCAGCGGGATGGGGGTGCGCTCGAACACCTCGACCGAGAACCCGAGGTCGCGCAGCAGCAGGGCGGCGGTCAGCCCGCCGATGGAGCCGCCGATGACGGCGGCGCGGGCACCTTCGTAGCGGGACGTCACCGGGTCTCCTCTCCGGCGTTGACCGCGTCGCGGTCGGGATGGCTAGACGGGGCGGCCGGTACGGGGTCGTCCGGGAGCGGGGCGCCGCGGGTCTCGGGTGCGGCGAACAGGGCGAGCGAGCCCAGCATCCCGACGGCGACGACGCAGGTCGTGGCGAGCCCGAGGTCCCCGCCGAACCAGGAGGCGGCGACGACGCCGGCGACCAGCGGGCCGCTCGCGGTGATGTAGCGTCCGATCCCGTTGTAGAGCGCGATGCCGGTCGCCCGCACGCTCGGCGGGAAGAGCTCGGGTCCGTAGACGAGGATCCCCGACAGGGCTCCGTACAGGCCGAACCCGACGATCGGGATGACCAGCAGGAACGTGGTGTGGGTGTGGGAGAAGGGGAACAGGAACGCCACGCTCGCGCCGGAGATCGCGAAGCTGGTGGCGAAGGCCCTGCGGCGCCCGATCGCGTCGGCGAGGAAGCCCCAGCTGGCGTAGCCGAGGATGCCGCCCGCGTTGAACAGCATCGACGCGACCGCGACGCGCTCGTTGGCGACGGCGGCGGGCAGGTCCGCGGCCGCGGCCGCCTGCCGGATCACCTGCGGGTACCAGGTCGAGACGCTCCAGAAGGCGACCAGGGAACCGGTGGCCAGCCCGGTCCCGATCAGCGTGTGCCTCAGCAACGGGCGGGTCAGCAGCCGCCGCAGCACGAACCGGTCCTGCGCGGTGCGGTGCCCGCGGGCCTTCCGCTCCCGGCGCGCGGCGATGCTGCCGCTGATCTCCGGCGGCTCGGGGACGTGCCGGCGGATGAAGTACACCAGCAGCGCGGGGATGACGGCGATGCCCATCATCAGCCGCCAGCCGTGCCCGCCGAGGACGGCGTAGGCCAGCGCGGCGATGAAGAAGCCCATGGCGTAGCCGGACATCATCACGCCGGATGCCCGGGCCCGGTGGCGGTTGCGCCAGGCCTCTGCGACCAGCGCGGTGCCGACCGGAGCTTCCACGCCGGACCCGAGGCCGGCGATGAACCGGAACACGCCGAGCTGCCACCAGGTGTCGGCGAACGCGGCCAGCGCGGTGAACACGGCGTACGTGATGATGCCGGCCGACAGCACTTTGACGCGTCCGAAGTGGTCGGCCAGCATGCCGAACAGGATGCCGCCCGTGCCCCATCCCAGCAGGAACAGCGCGACGGTGAGGCCGCCGTAGAGGCCGATGCTTCCGGCGTCCGCGGCGATGCCGCTGTGCGGCAGCAGCTCGGTCATCGCCGGGCCCAGGACCAGCCCGTACAGGCTGGCCGCGAACCCGTCGAGGGCCCAGCCCATCGTCGTGCCCGCCAGGACCAGCCACTGCGTGCGGGTGATCTCGGCGCGCCAGTGGCCGGGCGGTGATGTGTGCGATTCGTTCGGCATGGACGTTCTCCTTGGCCGGGGGGGTGTGCGGAGGTCAGTTGAGGCGGCCGGGCGTGTCCGCGCCGTACCAGTCGACGTCGTCGGGCGCGGTGCGGGCCACGACGGTCTTGATCCAGGTGAAGTCGTCGAAGGACTCGGCGCCCGCGTCGCGGCCGGTGCCGGACTCCTTGATCCCGCCCCAGGGCAGCGAGGGCTCCAGGCGGTGGTGGTCGTTGACCCAGACCATCCCGGCCGCGATCCGGTCCGCGACGCGGTGTCCGCGGGCGAGATCGCGGGTCCAGACGCCGGCGCCGAGGCCGTACCGGTTGTCGTTGGCCTTCGCGACGGCGTCGGCCTCGTCCTCGAACGGCACGACGACGGCGACCGGGCCGAAGATCTCCTCCTGCGCCACCCGCATGTCGTTCGAGACGCCGGCCAGGACGGTGGGGCGGACGAAGAAGCCGCCGCTCAGCGGCTCGGGCAGCTCGGGGACGCCGCCGCCCGCGACGAGCCGCGCGCCCTCCTCCACGCCCACGGCGATCATCCGCAGGACCTTGTCCCGTTGCGCGGCGCTCACCATCGGGCCGAGCTGGGTGCGAGCGTCGGACGGGGCGCCGATCCGGATCGCCTCGGCGCGGCGGGCCAGCGCCGAGACGAAGCGGTCGCAGACGCTTCGCTGCACGAGGAACCGGGATCCGGCCACGCAGGACTGGCCGGCCGCGACGAAGGCCGCGAACGCCGCGCCCTCCGCGGCCACCTCGGGATCGACGTCGTCGAAGACCACGATCGGCGTCTTGCCGCCGAGCTCGGCGGTGACGCGCGCGAACCGCGCCGCGGTCGCCACGGCGGCGGCGCGACCGGCCTCGGTGCCGCCGGTCAACGTGATCTTGGCGATGTCCGGGTGTCCGGTGAGCCGCTCGCCGACCTCGCGACCACCGGTCACGACGGTGACCACGTCCTCCGGCAGGCCCGCCTTGTGCAGGAGGCCGACCAGTTCGAGCGTGGACAGAGGAGTCAGTTCGGACGGCTTCACCACGACCGTGTTGCCCGTGGCCAGGGCGGCGGAGAGGCTGCGCGCCAGGATGAGCAGCGGGTGGTTGAAGGGCGTGATGATGCCGCAGACGCCCAGCGGCGCCCTGCGCTGGTAGGTGAGGTAAGGGCCGTCGGACGGCAGCACCGCGTCGCGCTGTGCGGCGAGCAGGCCGGCGTTGTAGCGGAACCACTCGGGGACCCTGGAGAGCTGGGCGCGCGTCTCCGTGACCGGCCGGCCGTTGTTGCGGGTCTCCAGCCGGTACAGCGACTCCGCGGCCTCCTCGATCACGTCGGCCGCGCGGAGCAGCAGCCGGCCCCGCCGGCTCCGGGTCAGCGCCGGCCACGGCCCGTCCAGGAACGCCGCCCGCGCCCGGCGGATCGCCGCGTCGACCTCGCCGGGGGTGCTGTCCGGCACCGTACGGATCACGGCGCCGGTGGCCGGATCGAGGATCGGCCGGTCCCTGGGTTCCTCGGGGGAGTTCGACATGCCATGACCTCCGGTGGTGCGACTTCGATGAACTCAGTGTTACGGCGAAGTGTCGCCACGACCATGTTCGAAATGACACTGTTTCGGGCATTGAGTGGTGCGATGTACATTCACGACATGGACGGTGGAGATGCCACGGAGCTGCGCAGCTGGCTGGCGGCGGTCAGCGCCCTGACGGCGGCGGTCAACGCCGGCAGGGGGCTGCGGGACGTCCTCGACCTCGTCGCCGCGACCGCCCGGGAGCTGCTCGGGCTCGACTTCTGCGGCGTGCTCGTGCCGGACCCCGCGGAGCGGAACCTCGTGATCGCCGGCTGGAGCGGGCTCACCGAGGAGTACGTCGCCCGGGTCAACTCCGACCGGCCGGTCCGGCTGGAGGCCGACGCGTCCGGCGGCGCCCCGTCCAGCCGGGCGTACCGGTCGGGCCGGCCGTGCGCGGTCGCCGACATCTCCCTCGAACCCGACTTCATCTGGGGCGGCGTCGCCCGCGAGCAGGGCTACCGGTCCATGCTGTCGGTCCCCCTGGTCACCGCCTCCGGCGTGATCGGCACGTTGAACAGCTATCGCTCGGCCGTGCACGAGTTCGGCCCCGAAGAGATCGACCGGCTGCAGTTGCTCGCCGAGCACGCGGCCCTCGCCATCACCTCGGCACGGGTGCTGGACGATCTGCGCGACCAGCGCGACCTCGTGATGCGCTCGGAGAAGATCCACGAACGCCTGCTGCGCGTCGCCGTACGCGCGGGCGGGGTCGAGGGCATCGCCGGTGCCCTGCACGATCTTCTCGGCGCTCCCGTGCTGGTCCAGGGCGTACGCGGCGAGGTCCTCGCCGAGGCCGGAGGTCCGCCCGATCTCCCTGGTGATGCTGGTTACGGCCGGCGCGCCGAGGGGGGCGGGCTCGTCCGCGAGCAGGGCCCGCACGTCGTCGCCGACGTCGTCCTCGAAGGGGAGGTGGCCGCCCGGGTCTGGGTTCCCGGCCGGGCCGGCGCGCTCGCGCCTCTGGACCGCCGGGCCCTCGAGCACGCCTCCATCGTGCTGTCCCTCGAACTCCTGCGCCGGCGCACCGCCCTTGAGGTCGAGCAGAACCTGCGCGGCGACCTCCTCGCCGACCTCCTCGCCGGTGCCGACCCCATGTCACCCTCCGTACGCGACCGCGCCGGCCTGCTCGGCCACGATCTCGTCCGGGACCATCTCACCCTGGTCGCCCAGGTGACCACGGGCGGGGGCCCGGCTCCGGCGGGCGCCGTCCAGCGCGCGCTGACCGAGGCCGTCGCGCTCGCGTCCGGTGTGCGTCCCCGACCGCTCGTCGCGGTTTACCGCGACGTCATCGTCGCCCTGTGGCCCGTCGTCGCAACCGGCCCCGCGGCGGGCAGACCCGCCGCCGACGCGCTCCGGCGGAGCGTGCGTTCCGCCCGCGGGGTCGACGACGCCACCGTCGCCGTGTCCGACCCGGCCCAGCGCGACCTCCTGAACGCCTACCGCACGGCACGCGGCGCGCTCACCGTCGCCGGCCATGCCGGGCGGAGCGGCAGCACGATCACCCTCGACGATCTCGGCGTCGCGGGGCTCCTCCTGCAACTCGGCGATCCCGTGCGGCTGCGGGCGTACGCCGACCGTACGCTCGGCGCCCTGCTCAGGTACGACCACGACCACGGAGCCGCGCTGCTGCGGACCCTGCGCACCTACCTCGACTCGGGCGTGGACCGCCACCTGACGGCCCGCGCCCTCACCCTGCACCCGAACACCGTGAGCCAGCGCCTTCGCCGCATCGAAGCCCTCACCGGCCTCGACCTCCGCTCGTCCCAGGCGGTGGTCGACGCCCGTGCCGCCCTCATCGTGCTCGACGTGGCAGAAGGAACCGACGCCGCGCACGACCGGGTGTGAGCCTGCCTCCCGGCTTGGCGTCGGTTCCGCCGATTGTCCGGGTCACGCGGTCACGAAGGTCATCACGCTTCGAGCGGGAAGCGTGACGGTGAAGGAACCGTTCGACACGCCGGCCGTGCCCTGGGGTGCGACGTTCCTGCCCGCGTCGGTCAGCCAGGAGGAGACCCTGGACGCGGTGCCGTTCCTCAGGGTGAACTGCTGGCTCACCGCGGAGGTCCCCTTGTTGACGGCGACGACGACGATCGTGGAGCTGCCACCCCGGTACGCCGACACGTAGAGGTTCGACGCCGGGCTCGCCGTCGCCTCGATCCGCACGTATCCGGGGCGGACGAACCTGGCGAAGTGCGCCATGTTGGCGCCGCGCTTGCTGATCTGGCCGTCCTCACGCATGGGGCCGTAGCCGCGCCGGATGTACCACCAGATGTACGCCTGGAACTCCGCCTCCACCATGGCGCGGTGGAGGTGCTCCCCCACGTCGAGCGCCTGCGGCCACAGGTCCGCCGAATCGGAGCTGTTGGGGTAGTAGACCTCGGTCATCCAGAGTTCCTTGCCCGCGCCCTTCTGCTTGAAGAGGGGATAGGGGAAGTTCGCGAACGATGTGCCGTAGAGGTGGGCCCCGATGATGTCCACGTTGGCGAGCGCCGTGGAGTCGTTGAGGATCGGGTCCGACATGTTCTTCAGGTATTGGAAGGATTCGGGCGCGATGACCCTGGTGCCGATCGAGCCGGCGTTCTCCCGCAGGAACCGCACCATTTCGGCGGGAGTCCACCACGTCCAGTCATGCGCGTAATCGGGCTCGTTCTGCACCGATATGCCGTACAGATTCACCCCGTTGTTCCGCAGGTAGGTGGTGAAGTCGTTCAGGTGCTGGGCATAGGCGCCGTACATGTCGTATCTGAGGCGTCTGGCGTTGGTCTGACTGCCGCGGACGAAGGTCTCGACCATGCGGGCGGGCGGATTCCACGGCGACGCGATGACGGCCGCCCCGAGCTCGCTCGCGCGCCTGGCCGTCGCCAGATCGCGGCCCCAGTCCGCCTGGTTCTCGGGGACGGGGATCCTCAGCACGGAGAACCCCAGCCGCCCCTCACCGGTGCCGAACGCCGTGTCCCGCTGGGCAGCCGTCAGGTCGCCGATCCAGGCCGTGTGGGTCATGCCGCCGAAGCCCCGTATCGTCTGCCGCTGCACCGACGCGTCGATGACCGCGGCGGCGGCAGCCATCGCGGCCGGTGTCGCGGCCGTGAGGACCGGCAGGGCCCCCATCGTCGCCAGGACGGTTCTCCGGCTCAGCGATCGCCGCTCGCCGCCGGCGGGCTCGTTCCGACCTTGCGTCATCTCTCCTCCTCGTGGCTGTTGATGTGCTTTGGGAGCGCTCCCATCTTCGGAATGCGCCTCGGCCTAGGATCGGCAGCAAAAGTGTCCAGAGTCGCTGATTTTCCGCGTACGGCCTGCGCTGATTGTTCGCGCTAACATCTCTGCAGGAACGTAAAGCCCTTACTGCGACCCGTCAACCGGCGCGGCGGCACGGCCCTTCCTGTAGGCGACAAATTAACTCTTTATCCGCCGCAAATTACGCAGTTTCCGACCGGTGACTTCTGTGAAACTTTCACTTGCGCGGGCAATGCGGCGCGGGCCGCCGGCAGGCACGTCAGCCGGTCGTCGGGGTCTCTGTCCGTTCGCGAGGAGTGGCGGGCGGGAAGAGCGTGGCGACGGCGCGGATGACGGCGGCGCGGCGGGCGGCCGGGCTGGGGTCGGCGGCGGTACGGGGGGCGACGGCGCCGAGTTCGGTCTGGTCGATCCAGGTCATGGCGATCTGGACGACCAGCGCCAGGATGTCGATGGGATCCCAGGCGGGATCGAGATCGCCGTCGGCCTGGGCGGCCCGGATTTTCTCGATCTTGGTGGGGAGCGTGCGCAGGACGGCGCCGGTGTAGGCGGCGGGAACCTCACTGGGTGCGGCGGCCCGTTCCAGGCGGCCCCAGAGGATGAACCGGTGCCGGTCGGGGTTGGCGGTGAAGTAGTCGAACAGCTGGCCGGCATAGGAGGGCAGGTCGGCGGGGTCCAGATGCGCGGCGTCGGCGGCGGCGACGAGTTCGGCGGAGGCGACGTGCTCGTAGAGCCCTTCCTTGCTGCGGAAGTAGGCGTAGACGCGTTCCTTGCTGGTGCTGGCGGCCTTGGCGATCCGGTCGACGCGGGCGCCGGCGATCCCGTGCTGGGCGAACTCCGCGCGGGCGGCGGCGATGATCCGGTCGTGGGTGGAATCGGTGCTGGCCATGCCCCAACTGTAGTCAACCGAACCGTTCGGTTTGACCTCGCCGATCCGGCGAGTAGTGTGAGAAACGTTCGTACCAAACGGTTTGGTTTGATTTTGGAGGGATTGCCGTGCAGGAGCGCACTCTTGGCCGTCAGGGTCTGGCCGCCTCAGCCATCGGCTTCGGATCGATGGGCATCTCCTTCGCCTACGGGCCCGCCGACGAGGCCGGTGGGGCGGCCGCGATCCAGCGGGCCCACGAGCTGGGCGTCACCCACTTCGACACCGCGGAGCTCTACGGGTGGGGCGAGAACGAGAAGCTGGTCGGCAAGACCGTCGCGGCGTTCCGGGACGAGATCACCATCGCCACCAAGTTCGGGTTCACCCGCGACTACGGCACCGACTCCCGTCCCGAGCACATCCGCGAGGTGCTCGACAACAGCCTGCGCCACCTCGGCGTGGACCACGTGGACGTGCTCTACCAGCACCGGGTCGACCCGAAGGTGCCGATCGAGGACGTCGCCGGGGCCGTCGGGGAGCTGATCGAGGCCGGGAAGGTGAAGTACCTCGGCCTGTCCGAGGCCGGGCCGGAGACGATCCGAAAAGCCCACGCCGTGCAGCCGGTGTCGGTCCTGCAGACCGAGTACTCGCTGTTCGAGCGGGACGTGGAGCAGCTGTTCCCGACGCTGCGGGAGCTGGGGATCGGGTTCGTCGCCTACTCCCCTCTGGGCCGCGGCTTCCTGACCGGCACCGCCCAGCCCGCCGGATCCTACGAGCAGGGCGACATGCGCAACCACGACCTGCGCTGGCAGCCGGGCAACTTCGAGAAGAACGTCGAGGCCGTACGGCAGTTGTCGGAGCTCGCCGCCGGCAAGGGCGCCACCGTCGCCCAGCTCGCGCTGGCGTGGATCCTCGCCCAGGGCAAGGACATCGTGCCGATCCCGGGCACCCGCACCCCCGAGCGAGTGGAGGAGAACACCGCCGCCGCCGACCTCGTCCTCACCCCCGCCGACCTGGACGCCATCGCGGCGATCCTGCCCACCGGCGGCTTCGGCGGCCGCTACGCCGAGGCCTCCCTCCCCACCTGGGTCTGAACCCCGGCCTCCGCAGCCACCCGGGGCCCGCACGGCGTGCGGCGCCCCGAGGTGGCCAACGGCCACCGAACGGCGCGATGGAGTTCGAGGCGGACTGCCGCCCCGAGATCGGGTCGGCCGAATGGCTCCTGCCCGGCCTGTCGGTGAGCGTTCCCACCGACACCGCCACCTCACCAGGCCCTTTCCGATCCGCTACCCGGGCCCGTTCCGGCTGGTCCTCGGGTTCTCGCCGCGACGGTGAGCGGCCGGGCCAGGCCTGCCCGCGGGCACTCGGAGGGCTTCAGCCGGCGGCGAAGCGGGCCCCGACCCAGGCGAGGATGTCGGCCATCGCGCCGTCGTCGATCCCGGTCGCGGCACCGTAGGTGTCGTGCTCCAGGCCGTCGTAGACGCGGTAGGTGACCTGGGTGCCGGTACCGCGGAGTTCGGCCGCGACCTTGGTGTTGACCGATTCGGGGGTGACGGTGTCCGCGCCGCCCTGCAGGAACAGCACCGGTCCTGCGACGCGCTTCTGGCCGACGCTGTTGTCGCGCAGGTATCGGGTGAAGCGCGGGTCGCCGGAGTAGCCCGGCTTGATCAGCGCCGGCCCGGTCAGATCCGCGTAGACCGCGGTGGCCACACCCAGGCAGCCGTTCCTGGCGCCGTCCATGCGGGCCACGGCGACGGGGGTCAGCAGGCGTCCGGCGTCGATCGTCGGGTCGCTGTACGCGGCGCCCTGAGCCAGCAGCGGGGCGAATCCGCCGTACGGGACGGTCGTGGCGACGTGGGCGGCCAGGGTGGGCAGGTCGGCGGCGGGCGAGGTGACGACCACGCCCCGGTAGCCCGGCACCGGGCGGGTCAGCTGGCGTTCGGCGAAGGCGAGTGCGGCGCCGCCGCCCTGCGAGTGGCCCCACAGCACCCACTCGCCCGACAGGCCTGGCACCGCCTGGCGCGCGGACCGGACCGCTCCGGCGATGTCCTCCGCCGCGGCGGCCTTGTTCAGCAGTTCCGGACGGCCGGTCGTGCCCAGGCCCGCGTAGTCCGGGGCGACCACCGCGTACCCCTGCTCCAGGAACCGGACCATCTGGTTGCCGTGGTAGAGGTCGCGCATCAGCGACGGCGCGCAGCCCGCCGCGATGCCGCTGGCACCGTGCGCGTCCACGACCACCTTCCAGCCACCGGCCGGTCGCGGGCGGTCCTGCGGCACCAGGACGACGCCGGAGGCCGCCACGTCCCGGCCCCGGGAGGTACGCGAGTGGTACAGCACGCGGACGGCTTCGACCGGCTTGTCCTCCACCACGTAGTCGGAGGTGGTCTCCGCGCGGATCAGGGTCCCGCCCGGTGCCCACGGCAGCGGGTCGGGCGCATCGTAGAAGGCGGTGCGAGGCAGGGCGTTCTGCCGCTGGGCGGTCCAGGCCCAGTCGATCTGGCAGGCCTGGTCGCAATCGTCGGCGTTCGCGCCGGTGGCAGGCACGGTGGTCAGAACGGCACCCACCACGGCGGCCAGGGAGAGCCGGCGGACGCCGGTCAGCAGGGCATGACGAACAGACCTCATGGGAGGCTCCTCTTCATTGGGGATCGGTCAGCGGGAACGAACGGGACCTGCCGCGTGGCGGCCGTCGACCTGTTTCCCGCTGGGTCCGTAGACGAAGTCGGCCGTGGTGTCCAGGATGAACTCCATCGGGAAGCCCAGCTCGATCGCGGCGGCCTCCTCCAGCCGGTTCACCGCCCCTTCGGGCAGGTCCAGGTCGATCGCGGCGAGGTTGTCGGTCAGCTGGTCCAGGGTGCGGGCGCCGAGGATCGGGTGGATCCAGGGCCGGTGCGCTCGCGTCCAGGCGATGGCGACCTGCGACGAGGACACGCCGAGTTCGTCGGCCACGGCGTCCACCGTACGGGCGACGGCCAGGTCGCGTTCGGAGACGGTGGCCCGCTCGACCCGGGAGGGGCCCTCGGCGCCGCTCCTGGTGAACTTGCCCGACAGGACGCCTCCGGCCAGCGGCGACCACGCGGCCACCGACAGTTCCAGGGCTGCGGCCATGGGCAGCAGTTCTCGCTCGATGTCGCGTTTGACGAGGCTGTAGGGCAGTTGGAGGCCGGCGAACGGGGTCCACCCGCGGAACTCGGCGATGGTGTTCGCCTGGGCGATCAGCCAGGCGGGCGCGTCGGAGATCCCGACGTACAGCACCTTGCCCGCTCGTACGAGATCGTCGAGGGCCCGCATGGTCTCCTCGACGGGCGTGTTGGGATCCCAGATGTGCACCCACAACAGGTCGAGGTAGTCGGTGCCCAGCCGTTGCAGGCTGGCCTCGACCGAACGGACCAGGTTCTTCCGGTGGTTGCCACTGGCGTTGGGGTCGGTGCCGTCCATGGTCAGGGTGTACTTCGTGGCCAGCACGAAGCGGTCGCGGTCGGAGCCGAGCAGCTCTCCGACGATCCGCTCGCTGCTGCCCTCGGTGTACCGGTTGGCGGTGTCGATCACGTTCCCGCCCGCCTCGGCGTAGGCGGTGAACATCTTGCGGCACTCCTCGACGGAGGCGCCCCATCCCCACTCTTGTCCGAAGGTCATCGTTCCCAGGAACATGTCCGACACCCGCAGACCGGTGCGGCCAAGCAGTCGGTAACGCATCACATGCTCCTGTCGAAGAACGAGACAGTCCAATCAATGGCAGGGATTACGTAACGGTCGTCGTCGTACAACTCGATGTGGTTGCCGGTGTCGAGCAGGAAGAGTTCCTTGGGCTCGGGCGCCGCCGCGAAGGCGGCCTGCGCGTCGGCCACGGGAATGGCCTGGTCGCCGGTGCCGTGCACGATCAGCAGAGGAGCGGAGACCAGCGGCAGGTAGGAGTCGACGTCCAGCGCCAGCTCCTGCAGCACCGACAGCGCGGTGCAGCGGTTCTCCCAGCCGGGCCGGGCCCCTCGCTCCGTCCCGTAATACTCGAACGGTTCCGGGCCGGGGTTCCCCGCGGGCATGCCTTCGGGGTTGACGGCGGGCCAGTACTCGATCTCGCCGGTGTCGGACTGCCGCTGCGCTATCTGCGCGAACTGGGCCATCAGCGCCGCGAAGTTCTCCGCGCCGAACCGGTCACGGATCAGCGCGGGGTTGTTGTAGGCGGCCGCGATCAACGCGACGGCCTTGACCCGGGGGTCGAACGCGGCGAGCTGCACCGAGTAGATCCCGCCCAGGCACACCCCGCACAGCGCGATCTTGTCGGGGTCGACCTCCGGCCGGGAGGCCAGGAAGCCGACCGCGTTGCGCAGGTCCGAGACCTTCGCGGAGGCGTCCTCGTGCTGACGCGGTTCGCCCTCGCTGTCACCCCAGTTGCGGTGGTCGAAGGCCAGGGCCACATATCCACGCTGCGCGAACCGCTCCGCGTAGTAACCCGTGACCTGGTCCCTCACCCCGGAGAACGGCCCGGTCAGCACCACCGCGCCGCGGCCGGTCCCGGGCTCGGGCAGGTGAAGGTCGCCGGTCAGCCGGTACCCGTCGCTGCCGAACTCCACCTTTTCCATCGACATCAGGAATCTCCTTCATGCTCACGCAGGCGTCACCTGCGGAGTACGGCGCTTGCCGGAGAGGAGATTTTCAAATCTGACGGGTCGCTCGATAGCGTGTCCGTCACCTGTTGAGATGTGAATTTTTCATAGCGACGGGCGGCCTCAGATCCAGCCCGCCTCGGTGGCGATTCTGATGGCGTCGACGCGATTGCGGGCGTCCAGTTTCGCCGCCGCGGACGTGAGGTAGTTGCGGACGGTCCCGGGGGTGAGGAACAGCTGTTCGGCGATCTCCCCAGGGGAGGCGCCCGTGGCCGACAGGCGGAGCACCATCGTCTCCCGCTGCGACATGGGGCTTGCCGACGCCTCCAGCGCCGCCGCCGTGAGCGCCGGGTCCAGCACCCGGCCGCCCGAGGCCACGGTCCTGATCGCACCGGTCAGCTCGGCGTGCCGGACATCCTTGGGCAGGAACCCCGCCACCTGAGCGGCGAGCGCCCGGCGGAGCTGGCCCGGCCGGTTCAGACCGGTCAGGATCAGCACCCGGCACCCGGGCAGCCGCTCGCGGAGCCGTTCGGCGGCGGTCAAACCGTCCACCTCGGGCAGGTCGATGTCGAGCACGGCCACGTCAGGCCGGACCTCCAGCGCGGTCGGCACGATGAGCGCGCCAGAGGCGAGCTCCGCCACCACCTGGAGGTCGTCTTCCAAGGACAGCAGTCCCACCAGCGCCGAACGCAGCAGCTCCACGTCCTCGGCGAGCAGAATCCTGATCACGCCGAACAGTACCACCAGGCCTTCCGGCAGCCGGGTGTGGTGTCAGGCAGGTGGTACCGGATGATTGGTCCCACAAATCTCCATTTTCCCGACGCTGCAGTGAAGGACGACCCGGTGGACGACGAGTTGGACGACACTCGGGATACGCGGCTGCGGTTGGTGCGCGCGATGATGTGGGCCGCCCTCGGCCTGATCATGACCTTCCGGCTGATGGTGGCGTTGGAGGAAGGGCTGGCGTGGCCGGTCGTGCTCGTCACGATGGCTCCCTACCCGCCGCTGGTGGCGCTGCTGACCGGGCCGCATCGCCGCCGGGTCCGCAACGGCCTGCTGGCGGCGCTGGTGATCCTGTACGCCGTGCCGTTCGCCGTCGCGGGCACGCACTGGGAGTGGCTGCCGTGGCCGCTGGCGGTCGCGGTGCTGTGCTCGTTCCGGGGGCGGGTGGCCTGGCCGCTGTTCGGGCTCCTCCTGGTCGCCACGGGCGTGGCCGGATTGTGGGCCGGCGACGACGTGCTGACGACGATCATGAGAACGCTGAAGACCGCCACCAACGGTCTGATCGTCTTCGGCCTGTACGCCCTGACGGTGATGGCGGCCAGGCTCGACGCGGCGCGCGGGGATCTGGCGCGATTGGAGCTGCAGCGGGAACGGCGACGGCTCGGCGGCGAACTGGGCGCGGTCGTCGGCGAGCACCTGCGAGCGGTCTCGGAGCGGCTCGCGCAAGCCGTCGACGCCGAACCGGACATCGCACGCGACCGGCTCCACGTGGCCGTCGGCACCGCCCGGCAGGCGCTGGCCGACATCCGCGCGACGGCCGCCGGCTACCGCGTCTCGCCCCCTCTGCCGCCGCCGATTGAGTCGCCGAAGGTGGCGCGCCTCATGCTGGCCGCGCTGATCGCCTGCCAGGCCACGCTGCACGCGGTCGTCTCCGTCATGACCTACCATCGGCCGTGGACCCTGCTCCTGACGGTGCCGTTGATGGCCGCGGCCGGAGCGGTCCAGCTGCTGATGAAGCCGTCACGCAAGCAGATGATCCTTCTCGGGCTGCTGCTGGGTGTCCCCGTCATACCGTTCGGCTACCTGCTCTGGGAGCTCGTCTTCCTCACCTGCCTGTGGCCTTTCCTCCTCGGGCTGGTGCTCACCCGCATGCGGCCGCCGCGCTCCCTGGTCCTCACCGGTGTGGCGGTGGCGCTGTACATCGCACTCCTCTTCTACCCGCCGCCGGTACCCAACCTGGCGGGGATGGCGGCGAACCTGATATCCCTGACCATCCTCACCTGGGTCTCCTATGGTCTGATCCGGCTGTCGAATCTGGTGGTCCTGCTGCACCAGGCCGAGCGGGACCTGACCCGCGAAGCCCTCATCCAGGAGCGCACCCGGGTCGCCCGCGACCTGCACGACCTGCTGTCCTTCAGCCTGTCGGCGGTGGCGCTCAAGGGAGAGCTGTGCGAGCGGCTGCTGGACATCGACCCGGTACGCGCCCGCGCCGAACTGGCCACGCTGCCCGAACTGGTCGAGCGCGCACGGGCCGAACTGGAATCAGTGGCCCACGCGACCGTGGGGCTGAGCCTTGACCAGGAACTGGCCGCGGCGCACACCGTCCTGGAGACCGCCGGGATACGGACCGTCGCCACCGTCGAGACCGGACCCCTGCCACCCGAGGTGGACACGGCGATGGCCGCGGCATTGCGCGAGGCGGTCACCAACGTCGTACGGCACAGCGCCGCCCGAACCTGCACCATCACCATCGTCTCCGTGGGCCACACGGTCCGGCTGCGCGTCGTCAACGACGGAGCCGCCGAAGCCCCGCCCTCAGCTCCGCGACCGGGCCCGGGCGGGTCAGGGCTGACCGGCCTGGCCGAACGCACCGGAGGCCGGCTCACCGCCGGATCACAAAGGGGCGGCCGCTTCGAACTGGTCGCCGAATTCGCCACGGGCCCTTAGGGCCGGGAGGAGTGCGCACCGGCTAGGCGATGTGGTAGCCGACTCCGGGCGTCGTCGCGATGACCGGCGGGTCGCCGAGCTTGCGCCGCAGCCGGCCCATCGTCACCGCGACGGTGTTCGTGAACCGGTCGGCGTTCTCGTCCCACACCTGGTCGAGCAGGGTTTCGGCGCTCAGGAAGCCGGGGCTCGTCCGCAGCAGCGCCTCCAGCACGGCGAACTCCTTCACCGAGAGGTCCAGTTGCCGCCCGTCGCGAACGGCGGTGCGGCGGACCGGGTCCAGTTCGATCCCGGCCGCGCGCAGCGTCCGGGGCCGCGCGTCGGGCTTGCGGCGGGCCAGGGCGTGGATGCGCAGGACGAGTTCCGGGAAGTGGAAGGGCTTGGCGAGATAGTCGTCCGCGCCGAGGGTCAGCCCGGCCCTCAAGGCGCCGTCCCGGCGGGTGATCGCCGCCCGGGCGGCCGTCGTCGCCGCGGCGACCTTCGTCACCGGTCTCGTGGCCGTCGGTGTCGTCGTGCCGGCGGGAACGGCGATCTTGAAGGGCAACGGCATCCTGGTGCCGGTGTCCATGCCGACCGGCGCCCGCGTGGTCGCCGGCCTCGCCGTCGTGCTCGCCCTCTGCGCGGTCCTCGCCTTCGGACTCGGTCTGCGGCTGCGCCGCGGCTGGACGGCGATCCTCATCGGACTGTCATCGATCGCCCTGCCCTACACGGTCGCCACGCTCCCGCTGCCGCCCGACCCCGTCTCGGAGTGGCTGCTGCGGCTCACCCCCGCCGCCGGCTTCGCCGTCCAGCAGACGATGACCGAGTACGCGCAGGTGACCGCGCACTACGCGCCGTCGGCCGGCTACTTCCCGCTCCCCTGGTGGGCCGGGCTCGCCGTGCTCGGCGCCTACACGGTGATCATCATGGGGATCGTCATGTGGATCGCCGTCGGCCGGAAACCGATCGCGGACACCGACTGGCGATAGCGAACGTGCGGGGCGGGAGGGGGAGCTCGTCGAAGGCATTTGACAAACGGAATTTTCAAATCCACTATGCGTCCATGGGTGCGGAACTCGATGTGGTACGCGGATCGCTGTCACCACTGCGCAAGCGGGTGCTGGAGGAACTGCGCGAGCCGGCGTCCGCCACGACGGTCGCCGCGCGGCTGGGGGAAACCCGGCAGCGGGTCAACTACCACCTCCGCGAGCTGGAGAAGGCCGGGCTGGTCGAGGTGGTGGAGCTGCGTCAGCGGCGCGGCCGCCAGGAGCGGGTCGTGCGCGCGACCGCGCGGACCGTGGTGGTGGCGCCGGAGGTGGTCGGCGCGCCCTCTCCCGGCGAGCAGGACCGTTTCGCGGCCGACACGCTCCTGGCCGTGACCGCCCGCACGTTCGGCGACGTGGCCGAGATGCGCGAGCGGGCCGCGCAGGAGGGCAAGCGGCTGGTCACTTTCACCATCGAGACCGATGTGGGCTTCGCCGAACCGGCCGACATCAGCCGGTTCGCCACCGACCTGGCCGCCCGTGTGGCCGACCTGGTGGCCTCCTACGACTCACCCGAGGCGACTCGCCGGTACCGCCTCATCATCGGCGGCCACCCCACGCCCGTAAGCGATCAAGAACGAGAGGACAGGCCATGAATCACCAGAAGCGTCCGCTGGTCGAGCTGACCGTCGACGCGCGCCAGGACGCGGTCTGGCGCGCCATCAGCACGCCGGAGGGATTGCACGAGTGGTTCGGCTACGACTACGACGCGAGCCACACCGCTCCGGCCAGGCCTGCCACGGGCCTGGCGGAGGAGATCCGGTCCTTCATCGACGACTCCGAGCTGCATCCGCCCGAGCGCGTCGCCTTCGACGACGGCACCGAGCTGACCTTGACCGCCGACGGTACGCGCACGGTGGTACGGCTCGTGGTGCCCGACCTGGAAGGCGCGGACTGGCAGGACCTGTACGGCGGAGTCGCCGAGGGATGGCGGTTCTACCTGGAGCAGCTCCGCTTCTACTTGGACAGAGCTCCGTCGGGGCGCCGCCGTACCATCTACCTGGCAGGCCAGGCCACCGGGGCGCAGGTGATCGAGATCATCGGCCCGGGCACCCGCCGGCACGAGGCCGGCATCGTGACCGACGAGGGCCACCTCGTCTCGGTCGGCGCCGACCCCGCCGATCCCCAACCTGCCCAGGTCAACGTCATCGTCAGCACCTACGGCCTGGACGACGGCGACTTCGCCGCACTACGCGACCGGTGGGCCGCCCGCTGGCAGGCGAACGTCAAGGACCCCGAGGTCATCCCGTGACGCCGGGGAGTCGAGAGGACCAGGCCGCCGCCGCACCACCGCGAGCGGGAACGACAGCAACCCCCGCCCACGATCGCGCCGTCATTCCGCTTCTTGAGGGCCGGTGGATGCTCTGTCCAGCCCGGTAAGTCGAGCCAGAACGGCGAAGCCGTCGTCGGTGCCGGGCCAGTGCCTGCGTACGGCGGGCAGCCCGGCGCGGCGTACGACAGAGCGCAGGACGGCGGTGACGATGATGGCGTCATCGGCGTAGCCGAGCAGGGGGATGAAGTCGGGCACCAGGTCGATGGGAAGGGCCAGGTACGCCAGCAGCAGCGCCAGCCGGACCCGTACCCCGCGCGGCAGATCGGGGTCGGCCGCCAGGCGGCGTACCAGCCGCAGCACATCCGGCAGCAGCCGCAACGCCTCACGCAACAGGCCGCCACGGGGCCGGACGATCGCCAGCGCGCCGATCAGCACCACCCAGGCCACCAGCAGCGCCACCACGATCCCGATCAACAGGTCCCAGCCCCACGAGCCGGTCATGCCTCATCACCCTCACGCGCATCAGACGGCCCGATGCCGATCGGGGCCTCGGCCGCCAGCGCCGCCTGTTCGAAGGCGGCCAGGTCGGCGGACGCCTCCTCGACCGCCGCCCGAGCCGCCGCGCCGGTCGGGGCGGCGAAGTAGTCCCGCGCGTCGATCTTGGCCATCCAGGAGCGGAACCGTTCCAGGTCCGCCTCCGACTCCTCGACCTCGGCGTAGGTGGCCCGGCCCCGCGCCCGCTCCGTGGCCAGCTCGTCGCGGAAGGCGGGCAGGCGCTCCAGCACCTCGGCGTACTCGGCGTCGCGGGCGGCGTTGAACTCCCCGATGACCTGCCGCTCCTCCGCCGCGTCGGTCAAAGTCAGGCGCAGCATGCGGCCCGTGCCGCCCTGCTGGCGCACCCGATCCAGCAACCGCCGCACCTGCCGCAACGTCTGCTCCCGCTCGGGCAGCAGACATACCGACTGCTGCAGATACAACGCCCCCAGCGAACGCAGCTTGCGCCACACCTGCACACGAAGCGTCGGCGCGGCCCCGGCCGTGGACACGCTGACCAGCAACCATCCCGACTCGCTCGCATGATCCGTCACGCCGCCATGTTACATCCGTAACAAATGGCAGCAAGAGGTGTACATCGCAGCGGATGCGCACCCGCGCCGTCGCTCCGCCGTCGCCGGGGGTCGGCGGTGCGGCAGTGGGCGAGCGAGCTGTCGTGATCGAACTTTGTCCGGGCCGGACGCATCGAATCCCGCATAGTCACTGACAAACGGGGATGACGCATGGCGACGAAACTGCTGGATGGGGATCCGCAGCGGCTGGGGCAGTACTGGCTGGCGGGGCGGCTGGGCGCGGGCGGCCAGGGGGTGGTCTACGAGGCCTACACGGAGGACGCCCGCCGCGTCGCGATCAAGGTCCTGCACAGCGACCAGGCCGCTCAGCTGGGCAGGGAGATGACGGCCGCGCAGCGGGTGGCCTCGTTCTGCACCGCGCGCGTGCTCGACGCCCAGTTGGAGGGGACGCGCCCGTACATCGTCAGCGAGTACGTCGAAGGGCAGAGCCTGCGTCAGGTCGTCCTCGACGGCCGCCGGTTCGTGGGCGGTGACCTGCACCGGCTGGCCACCGCCATCGCCACCGCGCTGACCGCCGTCCATGAGGCGGGCGTGATCCACCGTGATCTGAAGCCGGACAACGTGCTGCTCGGGCCGGACGGCCCGCGAGTGATCGACTTCGGCATCTCCCGGACGATGGAGATGTCGCTCACCGAGACCGGCCTGGTCGCGGGAACGCCCACGTACATGGCCCCGGAGGTGTTCACCGGGCACCGGGCGGGGGCGCCGGCGGACGTGTTCGCCTGGGCCGGCATCATGATGTTCGCCACCACCGGCGAAGACCCGTTCCAGGCCGAGAGCCTGGGCGGGGTCATGCACCGCGTGTTGTCCGCCAGCCCGGATCTCAGCGTGCTGCCGGAGTCGCTGCACCCGCTGGTGGCCGCCGCCCTGGCCAAGGATCCGCTCGACCGTCCGACCTCCCGGGAGCTGCTGCTCGGCCTGGTCAGCGGCGGCGGGCAGCTGGATGTCGCCGGGCTGCTCGCCGTGGGCGGCCGCGAGGCCACCCGGATCGCGGTGACGGCCGACGATCCCGCGCTGGGCGCGCTGGCGGAGGAGGCGTACGCGATGCTCGGGCCCGCCGAGCGCGAGCTGGTGGCCGAGGTCTTCCTGCGGCTGGTCACCGTGGACGAGCATGGGGAGCTGATCGGACGGCGGGCGGCCCGGGCCGAGCTCCTCCAGGGAAGAGGACAGCACGAGACGGCGGCGATCAACCGGATTCTGGAGGTGTTCACGTATCTCCTGGCCACGGGCGGCGAGGAGATCTGGCTGGCGCGGCCGGCCCTGCCGCACGCCTGGCCCAGGTACAGGCACTGGATCGGCAACAACCGCGACGGGCTGGCGGTCCACCGGGAGATCCTCATGGCGGCGCGCCGGTGGGACGGGGCCGGCCGGCGGGACGGCGACCTGTTCCGCGGCAGCAGTCTGGACAACGCCCTGCAGTGGGCGGCCAACTCGCGGCGCGACATCACGCTGGCCCCGGTGGAGCGAGGTTTCCTCCAGGCGAGTGCGGACCTGTCCAGACGCGGCGCCAAGCGTGCCCGGCTGGTGTCGCTGGCCCTCGGCGGGCTGCTGGTGATCTCGCTGGTGGCCGGAGGGCTGGCCGTCCAGCAGGGCTTGGTCGCCGATCGGCGCGCCGAGGAGGTCACCGCGTCGCTCGGCAGGTCGGAGGCGACCCGGCTGGCCGGGCTCGTGCCGCAGGTACGCGTCACGGATCCGATGCTGGCGATGCGGCTGAGCGTGGCGGCGTGGAGCCTGGACCGCACGCCGCTCACCAGGGCAGGGCTGATCACGGCGCTCGCGCAGCGCGAGTCGGCGACGTTCACGGATCGGGTGAGCGCCGGCGACACGGTCCGGGCCCTCGGTGCGGACGGGCGTGCCTTGGCCGACGTCAGCCAGGACACCGCCCAGGTGTGGGACGTGCGTACCGGAAAGCGGATCGGTGGGATCAACCGGCTGGGCCTGACCGGAGACCAGGTGACCGCGGTGGCCCTGGCCCCTTCGGGCCGTACGCTCGTCGTCCTGACGGACAAGCGGATCCGGGCCTGGGAGCTGTCCAGCGGGACGGCCATCGGGACCTGGGTCTTCGATCGCCCGCTCGACCTCGTGAACGGCTGGGCGGAGATCATCCGCGCGGACGAGCGGACGGTGGTGATCCGTGATCCCGACAGGTACCGGCAGTGGAATCCGCGGACCGGCGAGCGCACGCGGCTTTCCACGGTCGGCGCGACGGCGAGCGCGGACGGCAGGTGGCAGGCGACGCCGCGGGCGAAGTCGGTGCGCCTGACCAATGTCGAGGACAGGTCCGTCGTGGACATCGGCGTCAAGGACGGCGCCGGCACACAGGGAACCTGGAACCGCGGCGCGGTGACGGTCAGCGGGGACGGGAAGCTGCTCGCCTCGATCACCGGCAAGGAGGTCCAGTTCTGGCGGATGGCCGATGCCCAGCTGCTCACCGCGGTGGCGCTGCTGGGCAACACGGACACTGACGGCGAGCAGCCCCAGAGCGCCTTCGACGGCCGGACATTCCGCTACCTCGTCGAGGACCGGGTCTTCTCCGTCGACGTCTCCGACCTCTCCGTCACCCCGGCGGACTCTTCGACCAATTTCGGCAGACTGAGCCCGGACGGGCAGCTCTCGGTGACCCAGACCGGCGACCGGACCCAGCTACGCGACGTGCGCAGCGGCAAAGCGGTGGGCGCTCTGCCCGCCATGGAGGAGGCGTACTTCAGCAAGGACGGCAAGCTGCTGGCCGCGGTGGACCAGGGTACGGTGAAGATCGTGGACGTCGCCACGCGAGCCGCCCTGGGCCAGATCGACCCTGGAGATCTGGAGCCCCGCGTGGTGGGCTTCAGCCCGGACGGCACCCGCCTCGCGCTCGTCCTGCGCAGCCCGGACGACGGCCGCGCCGTGCTCAAGTACGCCGCCCAGGTATGGGACTGGAAGGCCAAGCGGAAGCTCTGGAGCACGGCGCTCCCGGAGACGAACGACGTGGCCTTCTCCCCCGACGGCAAGCGGCTGGCGTTCGCCGGCGCCGGGCAGCGCCTGCTCGACGCCGCCACCGGACGGCCGGTGACCGGGCCCTTCAGCGCCGGCGGAAAGGACACCGTCGGCCGCCGGATCTTCTTCCTCCACAAGGGCGACGGCGTGGTGGTCCTGGACTCCCGAGGCCGCCTGACGCTGTGGGACACCGCCGGCAAACGTCTCGGGCCGGTCGTCCGCGACGAGTCCGGCGATCTGTCGATCGCCGCCCACTCTCCGCGTGACGACGTCGTCGCGGTCGGCGCGACGGACGGCAGGGTGCGGTTGTTCGATCCGGTCACGGGAACGAGCCTCGGTACGCTGCGTGACTTCGGGGGAGGTCGGGATCCGGAGATGGGGCAGCTCCAGTCGATCGCCTTCACGGCCGACGGGGCCGGCGTCGTCACCCTTGATCTCAACGGGGTGGCGCGGACGCACGTCGTCGAGCCCGCCGGCGTCATCCGGGCGATCTGCCGGCGGGCGGGCGGCTCCCTCACCACCGCTGAATGGAGGGCCTACGTCCCGGACCTTGCGTACCGCGACAGCTGCTCCTGAGCGCGGGAGCTCCAGTCCGCGAGTTCGGCGAGCAGGAGTGCCTCGGCGAGGCAGGCGCGTTCGAAGTCGGCCAGGTGCAGGTTCTCGTCGGTGCTGTGGGCGCGGGCGGCCGGATCGCCTCCGGGGCTCGTGATGAGGACGGCGGCTTCCGGGTACGCGGCGGCGAATTCCGCGACGAAGGGGATGGCGCCGCCGCCTCCGAGATCGACCACGTCGGCGTCGAAGGCCCGCCGATAGGCGCGGCGTGCCGCGTCGAAGGCCGGACCCCGGGTGTCGACCGCGTACGGCTGCGCGATCTCCGCCTCGGTGACCTCGACCTGCGCGCCCCAGGGTGCGTGGTCGCTGAGGTGCCTGGCCAGGGCGGCGCGGGCCCGTACCGCGTCGTCGCCCGGCGCGATGCGCAGGCTCACCTTGGCCCGGGCGGATGCGGTGAGCGCGTTGGCGGCTCCGGATACGGCGGGCGCGTCGATGGCCAGGACGGTCGCCGCGGGTCCGGTCCAGACCCGTTCGGGGATGCCGCCCGAGCCGAGCAGCCGGACGCCGTCGAGCACGCCCGCCTCGGCCCGGAATCGTTCCGCGGGGTAGCCCGTCCGCGGCGGGCGGCCGGTGACCAGGCCGTCCACCATGACGTGGCCGTCCTCGTCGTGGAGGGTGGCGAGCAGGCGGCACAGCGTGGTGAGCGCGTCGGGAGCGGCCCCGCCGTACGTGCCGGAATGCACGCTCTCCGCCAGCGTCCGCACCTCGACGACGCAGTTGGCCATGCCGCGCAACGTGGTGGTGAACGAAGGGACGCCGACGTCGATGTTCTCCGAGTCGGCGAGCACGATCACGTCGGCGGCGAGCCTGTCACGATGCCGGTCGAGGAAGGCGCCGAGCGTCGGGGAGCCGATCTCCTCCTCTCCTTCGACGATGACGACGACCCCGACCGGCGGACGCCCGTCGTGCGCGCGCAACGCGGCCAGGTGGGTGGCGATTCCCGCCTTGTCGTCGGCGGATCCGCGGCCGTACAGGCGCCCGCCGCTTTCGCGCGGCTCGAACGGCCTGCTCGACCACAGGGCCGGATCGCCGGCGGGCTGCACGTCGTAGTGGGCGTAGAGCAGCACGGTGGGACGGCCGGGTGGTGCGGGACAACGGGCGAGGACCACCGGCCGGCCGCCGGGGACGTCGTCCAGGATCTCCACCTCCTGCGCGGCGCCGGCGCGGAAGAGCTGTGCCGTCAGCTCCGCGCAGCGGCGCAGGTCCTCGGCCGCGGCCGGGTCGGCGCTCACCGAGGGGATGCGGATGAGGGCTTCGAGGTCGGCCCGTACGCCAGGCAGCACCTTCTGCACGGCGCGCCGCAGGTCATCGCTCATTGACGAGCTTCCTTTCCGATCGGGTGTCGAGCCAGGAGGGGAGAACGGCGAGAGCCAGCACCGCGACGATCAGCGCGAACCCCGCCGGATATCCCGCGGGCCCGGCCACGAGCCCGAACCCGGCGGCGCCGATCCCCATCCCGCCGTCGTAGGCGAGATTCCACAGCGCGCTCACCCGGCCGAACGCGGAGGAGGAGGACCGCGCGAGCATCAGCACCAGGGTGACGTTCTGGGCGGCGCCGAAACCGGCGCCGAAGAGCGCCGCCCCCGCGATCACCGCGTAGGGGTTGTCGAGCCAGACCAGCCCGGCCATCCCGATGACCGCGGCGAGCACGGCCGGCATCAGCAGGACGGACTGGCCGTGGCGGTCGCCGTATCGGCCGGCCGCCCACCGTGCGAGCGGCATCGCGCAGGAGTGTGCGAGCAGCGCCGTCGCGGCCGTCCCCGCTGAGCCGGCGGGGACGGCCAGCGGCAGGAACGTCAGCAGCACGCCGGCCGCCGGCGTGATCGTCGCGAAGACGATGACGGGCCGGGCGAGACCGGCGTGGCGCAGAGCGCGAAGGACGCCCCCGTGCTGCTCGACCGGAGCGGCCCTCGCGGGCAGCCCGGGAATCCCGATGAGCGCGAGCAGCGCCAGCCCCGTCCCCGCGAGGAAGACCGGTCCGTAGCCGACGAGCGGAACCAGCCACAAGCCGGTCGGCAGCCCCAGGATCGCGGGGATCCCGACGGCCACGCCGTACGCGCCCAGCGCCTCGCCCCGGCGTTCGGCCGGGGCCAGCTCGGCCATCATGGCGGGGCCCACCACGACCACGATGGCCAGGCCGGCCCCGCGCGCCAGGCTCGTGGCCAGCACCATCGGCAACGCGGAGGACAGGACCAGCAGGGCCGGGGGAACGCCGAGGAGGAGGACGCCCAGCGCCATGCCGACGCGGTAGCCGTACCGGGCCAGCAACGCCGGCATGGCCAGCTCCATGAGCACCGTCGCCAGCATGGTGACGCCGGTGGACAACCCGGCGCCCATGTCCCCCGAACCACCTGACGCCGTGTACAGCGGAACGATCGGAACAAGCAGATAGAAGCTCGTCATCGCAGCGACCGAGGTCATCCCCAGGATGACCATTGGACGGCTGAGCAGCGGTTGCGCACCGGTTGGGATCACCGGGCCAGCCTCGCCAGAACGGCCGCCGGACACATCGGGCGAATGCCCTATCCGGCATCCCTAGGTTTCATCCCGATCTGAGAGCCTGTGTCCCATGGTCTTCGTAGGCAGGGACGCGGAGCTGACCGCCCTGGGTGCGGCCTACGCGCATGCCCGGGAAGGCTCTCCCGCCACCGTGCTGCTCGGCGGCGAAGCCGGGGTGGGCAAGACCCGGCTGATCGCCGAGTTCGCGGCGCCGCTGGCAGGAGAGGCGTGGCTGCTCTCGGGAGACTGCCCCCAGGTGGGCGAGAACGGCCTGGCGTTCGCGCCGTTCACCGCCATGCTGCGCCGCCTGCTGCGCGAGATCGGCGCGGACGGCCTCCTCCGCCTCCTGCCCCGTGGCGAGCCCGGTGAGCTGGGCAGGCTGCTGCCGCTCCTGGGCCGGCCCGCAGGCGACGGCGATCCCGCTCTGACGCAGGCACGGCTCTTCGAAGAGTTCCTCACCCTGTTCGAGAACCTCGCCGAGGACCGGCCCTTGGTGATCGTCGCCGAGGACGCGCACTGGAGCGATCGCTCCAGCCGGGAGCTGCTCGACTTCCTCATCAGGAACCAGCAGGCGGCGGCGGCGTTCCTCATGGTCGTGACCTATCGGAGCGACCACCTGCACCGGACGCATCCGCTCCGCCCCGTGCTGGCCGAATGGGATCGCCGGCCGTGGACGACCCGGATGGAGCTCGGCCGGCTCAGCAGGGGCGAGGTGGTCGGGCAGCTTCGCGGCCTGCTCGGCGGCGAGCCGGCCCCCGCGGTCATCGAGGACGTCGTCCGGCGCAGCGAGGGCAACCCGCTGTTCGTCGAGGCGCTGTCGGCCCGGGCGGGCGCGCCGGTGCCCGCGTCCATTCGCGACCTGCTGATCACGCCGCTCGACGGGCTCCCGCGGGAGACCCGCCGGGTGGTCCACGCCGCGGCCGTCGGCGGCGCCCGGATCGGCCACGCGCTGCTGCGCACCGTCACGGGGCTGGACGACGCCGGCCTCACCGACGCGCTGCGCCCCGCGGTGAGCGCGAACCTCCTGCTGATCGAGGAGGAGGTGTACGCGTTCCGTCACACGCTGATCCAGGAGGTGCTCCACGACGACGTGCTTCCCGGGGAACGCGGGCACCTTCACGTACGCTATGCCGAAGCCCTGGAGACGGACCCGGAGCTCGCCCCGCTGGGCCGGGCGGCGTACGAGTCCGCCCTGCACTGGCACGCCGCCAAACGCCATCCGGCCAGGACACTGGCGGCCGCCCGCCGCGCCGCCGCCGAGGCCGCGGCGTCCCTGGCACACGCGGAACACCTGCACATGCTGCTTCGCGTGCTGGAGCTGTGGGAGCAGGCACCCGATCCGGCCACCTCCAAGGCCGGCGTGCTCGACGAAGCGATACGCGCCGCCATCGCCGCAGGCGAGAACTCGACCGCCGTCCAGCTGGTCGAGACAGCGCTCTCGACCGATGCCGAGCCCGCGCGGGCCGGCTGGCTGATCGCCCACCGCGGCGAGCTGCGCCACCTCCTCGGCCTGCCGGGCGACCTGGACGACCTACGCGAAGCCGCCCGTCTGACACCGGGCGCGCATCCGGCACGCGCGACCGTACTGAATCTGCTCGCCAATCGCCTCCTCACGGTCCCGCTGGAAGAGGAGGGCCGCGTCGCCGCCCGCGAGGCGCTGGAAGCGGCGCGGGCCGCGGGCGATGCCAGGGCCGAGGTCATGGCCACCGTCAACCTGACGTACGCGCGGGCCCGCGCCGGCGACCTCGACGCGCAGCTTCCTCACCTGATCACCGCCCAGGCGACGGCCCGCCGCATCGGTGACGAGGGCGCGCTCCTGCACGCCTGTCGCTGTGAGGCGGACGTCCTGCAGGGCGCCGGCAGGTACGCGGAGGCGGCCGAGGCGGCCCGCCAGGGACTCGCCGCCGCCACGCGGGCGGGTCTCGCCCGCACAGCGGGTCCGATCCACGCGGGCAACCTCGCGGAGGCGCTGATCGCGCTGGGCCGGTGGGACGAGGCCGCCGAGATCGTCGAACACGCCCTGCGGGTCACCCCGACACCCAGCCTTCGCGCGTACCTGATGGTGCTGACCGGCACGATCGCGCTGGCCAGAGGCGACCTCGCAGGCGCCGAGCACGCCGCGACCCACGCCCGCGAGGTCTTCACCAGAGGCACGTCCTATGCCCAGGACCACCTGTTGCTGGTGCGCCTGGAAGTGGATCTGCGCAGAGCGCAGGGGCGCACGGCCGACGCCGCGCGACTCGTGGAGGAGGCGCTGGGCAGCGGAAGAACGAGCCCGCGCTACCTGTGGCCGGTGATCGAGGCGGGCGCGTCCCTGCCCGTACCCGGCCTGGCCGAGACCGCGGCCGCGTTGCCGGCGATCGGGCCCGTCCAGGAGGCCCACCGCCTCGCCTGCACCGCCGCGACCGGACAGCCGGACCTCTGGGCCCGCGTCGCGGCCGCGTGGAGAGCTCTTCGCCAGCCATACCCCCAGGCTCTGGCCCTGCTGCGGGCCGCGGAACACGCCGCGGAGACGGGAGACCGCTCCGCGGCCTCCTCCCATCTGACCGACGCCTCCCGGGAGGCGGGCCGCCTGCGGGCAGGTCCCCTGAGCGCCCGGATCGAACGGCTGGCGCGCCTGGCCCGGATCCCCCTCGCCGTGCAGGTCGAGGCCGAGCCGGCCGAGGAGCGCGAGTTCGGCCTCACGCCGCGCGAGCGGGACGTGCTGCGCCTGGTCGCCGACGGCCGTACCAATCGGCAGATCGCCGAGGAGCTGTTCATCTCGGTCAAGACGGCGGGCGCGCACGTGAGCAACATCCTCGCCAAGCTCGGCGTACGCAGCCGCGTCCAAGCCGCCACGGCCGCCCACCGGCACGAGTTGATCTAGTTCTTCCGAAGGCAGGATCGCCTCACGGGCGGCCGCCGCGTTGAGGTGCGTCAGCGCCTGCGACGGTGGCGCTCGTCATCCTCGGTGTCCGGGCCGCCGCGGCGTAGGCGCCGCTTTCCGGATCGCCGCGCTTATTGCACCAATCGGTTCAGTGTCGTAAAGTAAACCATATGGTTCAGCAAGAGGTCCTCGATCGCACGTTCTCCGCCCTCGCGGACGGGACCCGGCGGCAGATACTCATCCGGCTCGGCCAGGGTCCCGCCACGATCGGCGAGCTGGCCGAACCCTTCGGCATGTCGCTCACCGGCATGAAGAAGCACGTGCACGTCCTGGAGAACGCCGGACTGGTCACGACGGAGAAGGTCGGCCGATCGCGGCAGTGCCGGCTGGGAGCCGAGCGCCTGGAGGACGCCATGTCGTGGATCACGTTCTACCAGCGCCTGTGGGAGCGCCGGCTCGACGGCCTCGACGCCTACTTCACCCTCAAGAACGCCCCTGAGGCGAACACCGGGAAGGACACCGAGCGATGACGCGGAACGACACCGAGGCCATCCAGTTGCGCAAGACCCGCGTGCTGCCCGCGACCCCCGAGGAGGTCTTCGACGCCTACACCGACGCCGAGAAGCAGAAGATCTGGTTCAGCATCCTCGACGAGGAGCCCGGCATCGTCGAGATCGAGGTCGACCTGCGCGTCGGAGGCCGGCAGACCGCGGTCTGGGGACCGGACGCCGACAACCTGTTCCGTGAGACGCAGACCTTCCTGGAGATCGACCGCCCGCACCGCCTGCTCACCGAGTCCACCGGCAGCACTCCCGACGGCATGACCATGACCACCACTGTCGAGGTCACCTTCGAGGAGCACGAGGGCGGCACCCTGCTCACGGTCGTGCAGAGCGGCTTCCCGGCGCCCGAGATCCGCGACTTCTTCGTCAAGCAGGTCTGGGTTGGAGCGCTCGACCGGATCGAGGCGTACCTGCGCCGCACGGGACAGCCGTCCTGACGCAGAACACGGTGGACGCGATCACCCTCGCCGGCTTCACCTCCGTGCCGCTGCTCGTCGGGATGACCCTGGCGGCAGGCGCCTGAGCCATGTGTGACCGGGACCGGGTCGCAGGGTTCAGGAACGGGGACGGTGTTCGTCGAGGGCCGTGGTGAGCAGTGCCCGGGCTGACCACCGCATGGTGTCCGCCGCCTGCTGCCGGGTGAGACCGGCGATGTCGGTGAGCCAGATCAGCGATTCGATGCCCGTGGCCGAGCGGATGGTCACGGCCAGCCGGCGGACGTCCAGGCCGGGGTGGGTGTCGCGGAGCGGGGCCAGGGCGTCTTCGATCCAGCCGATGGCCCGCCCACCGCGCAGTGCCGGCTGGCCGGTCTCGGGTTGCAGGGACAGGCGCAGCGAGGCACGCAATTGCGGCTCCCAGTCGACGGTGAGCTGGGTGAAGGCGGTCATCACCAGGTCCAGCCGGGCCACCGGGTCGGCAGGCGGATCTGGGGGCAGCAGGGATGCCTGCTCGATCTGGGGGTGGGCGGCGGCCAGCAGGGCGTGCTGGTTGGGGAAGTACCGGTAGGCGGTGGTGCGGGAGATCCCGGCCGCGGCGGCGGCGTCTTCGACGGTGGGGTCGGCGCCTTCGGCCAGCAGGTAGCGGGCGGCCTCGACCAGGGATCGGCGGGTGCGGGCCTTCTGCTGTCGGCGGCCGGTCAGCTCATATGGTACTGACATGCCCATCATGGTACCGTCATCCCATGTAGTCGTTGATGAGCCGAAGCCTCTGCGAGGTGTTCATGAGCGCCGATCCCGCGGTGACGAATCCGGATCTGTACACGGTGGTCTTCGAGAACGAGCGGGTCAGGGTGCTCCGCTACCGGGACCGGCCAGGGGATGCGACCTCCCCGCACGAGCATCCCGACAGCGTGATGGTCACGTTGTCGTCCTTCACCCGCCGCCTCACCTCGGGCGGGCATCAGGTCGAGCTCGCGCTGGAGGCGGGGCAGGTGCGGTGGCTGAGCGCACAAGAGCACGCCGGGCAGAACATCGGCGACACCGAAACGTACGCGATCTTCGTCGAGCTCAAGGAAGCGGCGAGCGCGGTCCCGGCCCGGACAGCGCTCGGCCCTGAGACGTAAGGGGGTCAGAAGTCGGCCGGCCGGGCACGCCGCGGTGGCGATCGCTCTCCGGACCGGGCGTCGCGCCGATCCCGGAGGTGCTCGACGAGGTGACCGCCTCCACCGCGTGGATCAGCCTCTGAGTCGCGGCACCGCCGCCAGCAGCGCGCGCGTGTAGTCATGCGCCGGCTCGCCGACGACCTGCTCGGCGGGTCCGTGCTCGACGATCCGGCCGTGGTGCATGACGGCTATCGTGTCGGCGACGTACCGGACGACAGCCAGGTTGTGCGAGATGAACAACATCGACAGTCCGAGTTCGTCGCGCAGCCCGCGGACCAGGTTGAGCACGGCCCCTTGGACCGACACGTCGAGCGAGCCGGTGATCTCGTCGGCGACCAGCAGGGCGGGGTCGCCGCCCAGGGCACGGGCGATCGCCACCCGCTGCCGCTGACCGCCCGACAGCTCGCGCGGGTAACGCCCGGCCAGCTCGGCGGGCAGTTGGACGAGACCGAGCAGCCGCGGCACCTCCGTGGCACGGCGGCGCTTCTCGATGCCTTCCCCGACCGTCTCGCCGATCGTCATGCGCGGGTCCAGCGACGCGTACGGATCCTGGAACACCATCTGGATCCGCGGCGCTCCCTCGATCCCGCCCGTGTAGGGCACGAGCCCGCTCACGGCCCTGGCCAGCGACGACTTGCCCGATCCCGACTCGCCGACGAGGCCCACGACGTGGCCGTCGGGGATCTCCAGGGTGACGTCGTCGACCGCGGTGAAGCCGCCGTAGCGCACGGTCAGCCCTTCGATCCTCACGAGGTGACCTCCCAGCAGGCGACCCGCTGCCGCGGGCCATGGACCACGAGTTCGGGACGTTCCGTCCGGCATTGTTCGGTGGCGAGCGAGCACCGGTCGGCGAACGCGCAGCCCGCGCCGACCTGCGCCGGGGCCGGCTGGGTGCCGGGGATGCCGGCCAACGGGCGGCTCCGGTCGGTGTCGAGATCGGGCAGGGACGCGATGAGCGCCTTGGTGTAGGGGTGCGCGGCACCGTCGGCGAGCCGGTCGGCGGGCAGTTCCTCGACCACCCGGCCCGCGTACATGACCACGACGCGGTCGCACAGCTCGCCGACGACGGCGATGTCGTGGGAGATGAACAGCAGGGCCGCGCCCGTCTCCTCGACGACCTCGCGCAGCAGCCGCAGGATCTGCCGCTGCACGGTCACGTCGAGGGCGGTCGTGGGCTCGTCGGCGATGATCAGGCGTGGCGTGCCCATGAGGCCCATCGCGATGACCGCGCGCTGGCGCATGCCGCCGGACAGCTCGTGCGGATGCTGGACGGCGTGCTTGGCGGGGTCGGGCAGCTGGACGTGGCGCAGCCGGTCGACGGCGCGGCGGCGGGCGTCCGCGCGGCTCGCGCCCTGGTGGACGACGGCCACCTCGGCGAGCTGGCCGCCGACTTTCAGCGCGGGGTTGAGCGAGGCCATCGGGTCCTGGAACACCATGGCGAGCGCGGTGCCCAGTTCCTTGCCGGACATGGTGGCGACGTCGGCGCCGCCGAGGACCAGCCGGCCGTACGTCACTGATCCGGGATAGGGAACGAGGCCGCCGATGGCGGCGGCGGTCAGGCTCTTGCCGCTGCCGGACTCTCCCACCAGGCCGACGATCTCCCCCGGCGTCACGGTCAGAGACAGCTCGCGTACGGGGGTCGAACCGCCCGGGAACGAGACGGTCAGGTCGCGGACCTCGAGGACGGCGTCCGGGTCCGGCTGCCCGGCCGGTTCCGGTGGCTCAGGGCCGACGCCGTCGCGCTGCCCGGCCGAGGATCGGGCGGCGGCCCTGGCCAGGGTGTCGCCCAGCAGGTTGAAGCCGATGCCGGCCAGCGCGACGGCCGCCGCTGGACCGACCGCGACCACGGGCGTGACGTAGATCCGCGCGAACCCGTCGAACAGCAGGCGCCCCCAGTCGAACTCCGGTGGCTGCACGCCGAGGCCCAGGAACGACATGCCGGCCAGGCCGAGCAGCGCGCCGCCGAGCGACTGGGCGAGGTTGAGGATGAGCGGTTCGGCGATGTTGGGCAGAATGTGCCGGGCGAGGATGCGGCGGCGGGGCACGCCGAGCATGCGGGCCGCGGCCACGTAGTCGGCGCCGGCGACCGAGGCGGCCAGCGTCTGGGTGAGCCGCGCGAAGCCGGGCGCGATGGCCACGCCGATCCCGAGCACCGCACCACGCGCGCCGAGCCCGCTGACCACCGCCGTGAACATGGCCAGCAGCAGGCCGGGGAAGGCCACCAGGGCGTTGACCGTGCCGGTGACCATCCGGGCGGCCCGGCGGGGCAGCACGGACGGGAGCGCGCCGAGCAGGATGCCCCCGACGGCGCCGATGAGCGTGGCCGCCAGCGCCAGGGCCAGCGAGTAACGGCCCGCCACCAGGACCCGGGCGAGCAGGTCGCGGCCCAGGTTGTCGGTGCCGAGCGGGTGTTCGGCGGAGGCGCCCTGGAGGATGGCGCCGGCGTCGATGCGTTCCGCGGCCTCGCCCCAGATGATGGGCCCGGCCACGGCCAGCACTGCCATGAGCAGCACCAGCACGCCGCCGATCAGCGCCGGGGCACTGCGCCACAGGCCGCCCCGGGACCTCGGCCCCTTCTTCGCGTGGCCGTCCACGGCCCGGGGGCCGTCCGGTGCCGTCCTGGCCCACATCAGGCCGAGACCTCCTTGATCTCCGAGGTGGGATCGAGCGCCCCGAGCACCAGGTCCACGACGAGGTTCACGACCAGCACGATGGCGCCGTACACGAGGATCACCGCCTGCGCGACCGGGTAGTCCTTCTGCGTGATCGACTCGACGATCTTCAGGCCGAGTCCGGGCCAGGCGAAGACGTACTCGACCAGGACGCTGCCCGCGATCAGCGAGGTCAGCAGCAGGCCGCCCACGGTCAGGGTGGCCGTGAGCGTGTTGGGCAGCACGTGCCGCAGGTGGAGCCGGGCCGCGGGCAGCCGCTTGGCGCGGGCCAGGCGCACGTAGTCGGTGCCCAGCTCTCGCAGGGTCTCGACGCGGGTGATCCGGGCGATCATGGCGATCGGCCCGGCCGACAGAGCTGCGACGGGCAGCACGTACGTCAGCGGCCCGGCCTTGCCCGCGGGCGGGAACCAGCCGAGGCCGACGGCCAGCGCGGCCACCAGCGCGATCGAGTACAGGAACTCGGGCACGGCCACGGCGGTGCCGGTGACCGTGCCGAAGGCCAGGTCGGTGCCGCGGTTGCGGCCGTTCTCGGTGCGTACGGCGGCCCACATGCCCAGCGGCACCGCCACGATCAGCGCCACGGCGGTGGCCAGGAGGGCCAGAGTCAGGGTGTTCGGCAGGCGGGCCGCGATGACGTCGCCCACCGCCTCCCCCGTCAGGAAGGACGTGCCGAAGTCCCCGGTCAGGACATGGCCGACGTACGTGACGAACTGCTCAGGCAGGGGGCGGTCGAGACCGAGCGCGGCCGTACGGGCCTCTATCAGCTCGATCGGGGCGGCCGGCCCGAGCGAGGCGCGCACCGGGTCGCCCGGGATGAGGTGGATCATCGCGAACGCCGCCACCAGCAGCGCCGCCAGCGACACGGCGAACCGCACGATCCGGCGCACGGCCGTACGCAGCGTCCTGCGCACGGTCGTGCTTCCCGCCTTGCTGCCCGGGCGCCGCGTGGTCCGGGGGTCGCTCACTAGTCTCCTTGCGTGAGGCGGATCGAGGTGGGCACCAGGCTCCCGGCCGTGGTGCGGAACGTGGCGCCCTTGCCGGCCAGCAGCGCCGTGTTGTCCACCACGGGCACCAGGTCGGCGTTTTCGAACAGGGCCGACTCCGACTCCAGCCACACCGGGCAGGCCTCGGCGGCGGGGAGCTTGCTCGCCTTGGAGACGAGCTCCTCGTAGCGCTTGTTGGCCAGGTGGGCGAAGTTGGCGCCCTTGGGGGCGGACGGCCCCGACAGGAAGCCGACGAGCTGGCTGGGCAGGGTGACGCCGATCGGCAGCCACACGACGTCCCAGTCCTGGGTGGCGTTGAGCGACTCCGACAGCTTGGTGTCGATCACGCCGTTCAGCTTCACCTCGACGCCGAGCTTCTTCCACGCCTCCGCCATGTACTCGGCGGCGGCCTGGAAGCCGGGGCCGCGGGTGGTGGCGTACATGTAGCGCAGGCTGAGCCGCTTGCCGTCCTTGGCCCGGAAACCGTCGGCGCCGAGCTTCCACCCGGCCGCGTCGAGCGCGGCCGCGGCGGCCGTGGCGTCGTAGCCGGGCACGTGCCCGGCTACGGAGTCGCCCGGGCAGGGACGGGGCGCGAGGACCAGGCCGGTGGCCGGCTTGCCGGTGCCGCCGGAGGCGATGCCGACCAGCTCCTGGAGGTTGAGCGCCCGTGTGAGGGCCTTGCGGACCTCCGGGTCGCGGGCCGGCCGGTCTTCGCCCTGGTGATAGAAGAACTGGCCGTTGCCCACCGTGATCGACTGTTTGGTCACGCCCGGGGACGCCTCGACGCGGGACCGGTCGGCACCGTTGAAGAGGGCGCCGTTGAGGGAGCCGGCGATGAGCAGGTTGGCGGAGGTCTGCTCGTTCGGCACGACCTTCATCACGACCGTCTCCGGCAGGTCCTTGGCGGTGGCGCCGGCGGGACCCCAGGCGTAGTCGCGGCGGACCTTGAACGTGTAGTGGTCGCTGGGGACGGCCTCGGTGAGCTGGTAAGGCCCGCTGCCGGAGGTGGCCCGAGCGATCGAGGCACGGTCCTTCACCCCCTTTCCGCAGACGATGAACATCGTCCGCGTGCTCTCCAGGATGAAGCTGAACGGCTCGGGCATGGACAGGGTCACGGTGCCGGCGCCGTCGTCGGCCTTCGCCTTCATGCCCGTGGGCACCAGCACGCCGTAGATCGGCGACTTGGCGGCGGGGTCGGCGATGTGGTTGACGTTGTCGGCCACGTTCGAGGGGGTCACCGGGGAGCCGTCCGAGCAGGTGACCCCCTTCCGCAGGGTGAAGGTGACTGATTCGGGCTTGACGTCCCACTTCTCGGCCAGCTCGGGGATGATCTTCCCTGATTCGTCGACGGAGACGAGCGTGTCGTAAGCCAGCGCGAGCACGTTGTTGGTGACGGTCAGCACGCCCGTGGCCGGGTCGAGGACACCGGGATCGGCCGGGATCGCGAACGTGAAGGTGCCGCCAGTGGCCGGCTTGCCCTGCTGCTCGGGACCGCTCGTCGTGCCTCCGCACGCGGCCGTGAGCAGAGCGAGCCCGGCCAGGGCCGCGACTGCTGGTTTTGTCATGAGGACTCCAGACGAGCACGGGGGGTGTGCACAACCTTCCTGCCTGCGCAGATCCGGTTCTATGTGCCCGCACACGAAAAAGCCGGGAAGGCTCGTGCTAGCGACCGAAGATCCGCATCTGCAGCATCGCGGTGAGCCGGGCGTCGGGGTCGGACAGGTCGAGGCCGCTGATCTCGACCAGGCGCTTGAGCCGGTAGCGGAAGGTGTTGGCGTGCACGTGCACCTGGGCACTGGCCGCGTTGACGTCGCCGAACGCGTCGAGGTAGGCCCGCAGGGTAGGGGCCAGCTCGGTGCCGTGCTCGGCGTCGTGGTCGAGCAACCGCTGGTAGGGACCGGTGGGCGTCTGCTCCTCGGCCGCGGCCACGTCGGCGACCTGCAGCAGCAGCGACTCGAAGTGCACGGTCGTGTAGCCGGCGACCTGGCCGGTGGTGCCGCGGGCGCCCAGCACGCGCAGCGCCCGGTCGGCGTCCGCGCGCGACCTGGCCACCTGGGAAAGGTTGGCGGCCAGGCGTCCCACGCCGATGTTGGCGGCATGGCGGGGCCCGACCCTGGCCAGGAAGCTCTCCGCCACGCGTACGGCCCGCGCCTCCTCGTCTCCCATCGAGTGCAGCGGCAGCACGGCATACGCGACGGAGCCGACGAGCGCGGCGGCGGCCTTGGGGTGGATGGCGGCGACGTGGAGCGCCAGCGCGTCGCAGAACCGCTGCCGATCGCTCTCGCCGCGGGCGGGATCGGCGGCGGCGTCGTCCGTGACGAGCTGGGCGGCCAGCACGCAGAGCCGGGCGGTGGCGATGCCGAGCCGCCCTGCCGCCTCGGGCGCGTCGCCGCCGCCGGCCAGCACGGTGGACAGCAGGTCGGCGCGCAGGCGCCGCTGGGTATCGGCCCCGGCCCGCTCGCGCAGCAGCTGCAGCGCGACGATCTTGGCGGCGTCGGCGAGCGCGCGTTCGCGCTGCTCGCTGAGCGGCTCGCGTACGACCACCCAGATCGAGCCGAGAATTTCGTCGCCGCTGCGCACGGCCACGGCGGCCCGGTTGATCACACCCTCGTCGTCGAGCTCCATGTAGACGGGCGCGCGGCTCTGGTAGAGCTGTTTGAAGAAGCCGCGCTCGTCGAGCATCCGCAGGTAGCGCTCGGGCACCTGACGGCCGAGGACGGTCTCCACCCGGCCCGGGTCGGCCTCGTCCTGCCGGCCGGAGAAGGCGAGCACGCGGGACGACCTGTCCTCGATGGTGACGGGCGCGTCGAGCAGCGCGCAGACGGCGTTGGCCAGCGAGAACAGGTCACCGGGTGAGGCCGCCACGTCGAGGACGGTGGTGCCGAGGTCCTGCAGGATCCGTCCCAGGCTGGCACGGGGACGGTTCCTCACACGGTCACGATAGTCCACGAAAACCGACATCAGCGGAGCCGGTCGACGGCCAGGCGGGCGGCACGGCCGATGGCGGCGTCCGCGGCGGGCAGGCGGGACCGGATGACGTCACTTCGTACGAACACGGCGACGGCGTACCGCTTGCCGTCGGGGTACTCGACGACGCCCGACTCGTTGCGGATGCCCCACAGGCTGCCTGTCTTGCCCGACACCTTCACCTCGTCGGGGAAGCCGGCGGCCAGCCGGTGCGGCCAGATCTGCTCGCCCATGACCTTCCGCACCTCGGCGCACGCCTCGGAAGGGCCGGCCTGGTCGCGCCAGATGAGGCTCAGCAGCGTGGTGATCTCGCGCGGGGTGCCGGCGGTGGTGCGGGCCGGGTCGCGTACGGCCATGGCCCGCAGCTCGTCCTCGGTGGCGGCGTCCCAGTCCGCGCCGATGTCCTCGGTGACCTGCCGGAAAAGCTCCGCGCACCCGCCTATGAGCCGCGTGCGGCTCAACCCGAGCGTGGCGAGGGTGCCGTTGACCCGGTCGAGCCCGACGCGGCGGAGCAGCACGTCGGTCGCCGCGTTGTCGGACATCGTGATCATGAAATGGGCCAGGTCGCGCAGGGTGAGCGACACGTCGTCGAGGCAGCCGGAGGTGCCGATGCCGCCGTCCTTGTCGGCCGCGGTGACGGTGAGCCGCTCGCCGCGGGCGATCTCGCCCGCGGCGGCCTGCCGGGCGTACTCCAGCGCGATCGCGATCTTGAAGACCGAGGCGAGCACGACGGGTTCGTCTGGGTCCAGCCCGATCTCGGCGTCGCCGTCCACGTCTCGGGCGTGCAGGAAGCCCCGCACGCCCGCCTCGTCGAAGGCCTCCCGCAGGTCAGGCACGGGCCACCGCACGGCCGTTGTGCAGGTAGGCGGCCGTCCCGTCCCGCATCACGAACGTGACCACATCGTACCGGCCGCCCTCGGCCTCGACGGCGATGAACGACTCGCCGTGAAGGTGCACGTACCGGGTGGTCGTGCGGGTGGAGCCCATGCTCTCCATGAGCGGGCCGGGGATGAGCGTGACGTCCAGGCCGTCTCCGGCGGCGGCGACCTCGTAGCCGAGCTGCGGGCCGGTGTAGCGGCCCGCGTACGAGGCGCCGTCCACGGGCTTCGGCGCCTGCGGCGGCAGGGGCCGCGCGGGCATCGTCAGGCCGGTCGCCTCCTCGATGACCGGCCGCGCCACGTCGTCCATGAGGCCGAAGAACGAGCCGCCGTTCCCGCTCATCGCGATCACGAAGCCCGATTCGGGAACGACGCGCCAGAACGTGCTCTGCCCGGGCGTGCCGCCGTCGTGGCCGAACGCGCCCCAGCCGAACAGCTCCACTCCGAGACCCCAGCGGTCGGCCAGCGCGCCGCCCACCCCGGGCACGTGGATCTGCGGTGTGAGCATCGCGGCCACCGACTCCTCCGACAGCAGCCGGGTGCCGTTCGGCGCCAGGCCGCCGGCCGCCAGAGCCCGGCCGAACACGACCAGCTCGCGCGGCGCCAGGCACATGGTGGAGCCGGCCGGAGCGTTGGAGCGGGGCATCTGCCAGCGGGGGTAGACGGCGGCGTCCGGCCCGACGTGCCCCGCCGACGCGCGGAAGAGCACGGCCTCCTCACCGAACAGCGCCGCGTGCGTGGCGCCCAAGGGGGTGAGCAGGCGCTCGCGCATCACCTGCTCCCAGGTGCCGCCGCGCAGCCTGGCCACCAGCGCGCCGAGCACGCAGTAGCCGGCGTTGCAGTAGGAGAACAGCTCGCCCGGCTCGTGCACGTGCCCCGCGGTGCGCAGGTGCTCGAGGAACGTGTCCAGGCAGTCGTCGCCGCGCCCGGTGTCCTCGAACACGTCGCCGTCGAAGCCGGCCGTGTGCATGAGCAGCTGCCGGACGGTGACGCCGCCGAACGCGAAGTCCGGCAGGTGCTCCCCCACCGGTTGGTCGAGCTCGACCAGGCCGTCCTCCACGAGCTGCATGACCAGCGCCGCCGTCCACACCTTCGTGGTGGAGCCGACCTGGAACACGCTGTCCTTCGTGGTCTCCACGCCGGTGGCCGTGTTGACCACGCCCGTGGCGGCCTCGTGCAGCTCGCCGTCGTGCCACACCGCGACGGCCGCGCCGGGCACGCCATGCTCGCGCGCCGCCTCGGCGAGGTGATCCCGCAGGTCCATGTCCATCTCCTCAGCCGACTTTGGGAGTGGCGCGGGCGCCCATGTGCATGTACAGAGTGCCATCGGCCAGCTCGAAGAACACGGCCGCCATCCAGTCGCGGGTGCCCGGCGCCTGGAACAGGAACAGGTTCTCGTCGACCGGGACGAAGTCGGACTCCTCGGGCTCGTGCAGGGCGGCCAGCTCGCCGGTGGCCTCCAGGCGCAGGCGGGCCTTGCCGTCGTCGAGCAGGCTCACCGTGATCCGGGCGCCGGCCCGCTCGTAGACGCCCGCGTACGGCGCGACGTCCACGCCGGCCGGCGTCTCCGGCAGGGACGGCGCGGGCGGCACGGTCAGGCCGTCGAGCTCGGCGAACAACTCCGTGGCCACGGCTCGGGTGAACTCGCCGCTGCGGCCCCCGTTGGCGGTCACGCAGACGACGGTCCCGGTGCCGGGCACGGCCCACAGCATGGCGTGCTGGCCGATGGTGTTGCCGCCGTGGGAGATGACCTTGTGCCCGCTCCACTCGTCGATGATCCAGCCGATGCCCCACTGCCTGCCCAGCGTGTACGGGTTGGGGATGTCGACCTGCGGCTCCCACATGGCGGCCGGGTTCTCCAGCAGGCCGCCCGCCAGGTGGGCGCGGCCGAAGGCGACCACGTCGGCCGGGCGGGCGCAGATCAGCCCGGCCGGGCCCATCGACCGCATGAGGCCCCACACGGGGGTGGTCTCGCCGTCCTCGTGGCCCATCGCGGCGCGGAAGCGCAGCACGTCCTCCGACAGCGTCCAGGTGTGGGTGAGGCCGAGCGGCTCGCAGATGCCCTCGCGCAGGACGTCGTCCCAGCGCTTGCCGGTCAGTCGCTCCAGCACCCGGCCCGCGATGACGAACCCGGAGTTGCAGTAGGACTGGGTGACGCCGAGCGGGTGGTTCTGTGCCAGGGTCGCGCAGGCCTCCACGTACTTCTCCACGCAGTCGTCGCCGCGGCCCGTGTCGATGAACTGGTCGCCGTCGATGCCGCTGGTGTGGGAGAGCAGGTGCCTGATCGTCACGTTCTTGGTGACCTCGGGGTCGGCCACCCTGAACTCGGGCAGCACCTCGACGACCGGCGTGTCCAGCGTGAGGCGGCCCTGCTCGACCTGCTGCATGATCAGAGTCGCGGTCCACACCTTGGTGACCGAGCCGATCTGGTAGAGCGCGTCGGTGGTCGCCTCGACGCCGGTGTCGACGTTCAGCGTGCCGGCCGCGAACTCGTGCAGCTCGCCCTGGTGCCAGTACGCCAGCGCCGAGCCGGGAACCTCGTACTCGGCGATCAGCTCGGCGAGCCGCTGACCCATTGCTCCAGCCACGCGATGATCCTTTCGTTGTAGTCGTACCTGTGCGAGGGGCGCCCGCTCAGGATGAACAGATGGCTCGCGCCGGGATAGCGCACCAGCTCGACCGGCACCCGGCGCTCGCGCAGCGCGGTGAACCACTGTTCGGCCTGGCCGACGGGACAGCGGTCGTCGTCCTGGCCGTGCAGGATGAGCGTCGGGGCGGTGACCTCCGCGACGTGCGTGATCGGCGACTGGGCGGCCAGGTCACCGGCGTACTCGTGCACCTTCATCAGGTGGCCGAGGTCGGAGGTGCCGCTCAGGCTCGTCAGGTCGCTCACGCAGCCGCCCGGGATCGCGGCCTTGAACCTGCCGGTGGTGGCCGACAGCCAGCAGCTCATGTAGCCGCCGTAGCTGTAGCCGGTGACGGCGAGCCGGTCGGGGTCGGCGACGCCGTCGGCGACCAGGACGTCGATGGGGGCGAGCAGGTCCTGGGCGTCGCTCACCCCCCAGGCGCCGAGGGAGGCGGTGTAGAAGTCCTCGCCGTACCCGTCGCTGGCGCGCGGGTTGACGGTGAGGACGGTCCAGCCGCGGGCGGCGAGGAGCTGGTGGTAGAGGTGGATGCCGTCGAAGACGGGCGACCAGGCGTTGTGCGGGCCACCGTGCACGTCGAGCAGCAGGGGGCCGGGCGTCCGCGCGGTCTCGTCGCGCAGGACGAAACCCTCGATCTGGGTGCCGTCGGGGGCGGTGAACGTGCGGCGGCGGGCGGTGAACAACTCGACGTCGTCGAGGCCGTAGTCGGTGAGCCGGGATATATCCGGCGCTGACGCGCCAGATATATCCGATATTTCGCCCGACGTCACTTTTTTCGTGCTTGGGGTCGTCAGGTAGACGTCTCCCGCGCTGTGCTGCGTCGCCGCGACGTACGCGACCGCCCCCGCCGCCGTGCTGATCCCCGAGATGTTGACCTCACCGGGCACCACCCGCTCGCCGGGCGCCCCGTCGGAGACACGGTAGAGGTGCGTCGAGCCACCATCGCGCGCACAGAACAGCAGGTCCTCGCCGAGCAGCGCCGGGGTGCCGCCGGGGTAGCCGGGGGCGCCGGTCATGACATTCCGATCGAGGGCCGTCTCCACCTCGGCCCACCCGCCAGGGCCGAGCGCGAACAGCCGTTCGTGCCCCGCCACGGCGCCTTTCAGCCCCGCGACGACCAGCCGGTCGCCGAGCCACCAGACGCCGCCGCAGATGAGGCCGGGATCCGTCAGCCGCTCAGGCACACCACCCTTGGCCGCTTCGACGGCGTACGCGGCCCCGCCCGCCTCCAGGTCACGGTCGGCGTCCATGGCGGCGGCGAACGCCAGGCGCAGGCCGTCGGGCGACCACGACGGCTCGCCCGCGTGGAAGTCGCCCTGGGTGACCTGGACGGTCTCGCCTCCGGCCAGGTCCATGACGAACAGGTGCCTGGTCAGGCCGCGCAGCAGCCCGGCGCCGTCGGCTTTGTGGTCGAGCCGGCCGGTCACGACAGGGGCGTTCGGGTCGGGCATCCCGCCGTCCTCACCCGTTCCGACGGGTGCGGCGAACGCGATGCGGGAGCCGTCCGGAGACCAGACGGGCGCGCCGGCGCCGAGCTTCGCGGAGGTCACCGGTGCCGGCTCGCCGCCGTCCATCGGCAACAGGTGGACCTGCGGCCTGCCGTCCACCGGCCGCAGGAACGCCAGCGTCCGGCCGTCCGGCGACCACCGCGCGGCACTGCCCGTGGCGAGGCGCCGGGGCTCGGTGCCGGGAGCGGCCAGCCAGATCTCGGTGCGGTTCTCGTCAGAGTCCCGGACGGCGGTCGTCAGGGTGTACGCCACCGCTCCCCCGTCGGGACGCACCTGGGGATCGGAAGGGATGGCGAGGCGGTACAGGTCGTCGAGCGCGAGATGCGGCATGAACGAACCGTAAGCCTCCGCCGTCCGGGCATCTTCGGTGCTCCCGACGAACGACGCTGCCCGGCTTGTGCGGGAGCCCAACGTCCGGACCGTCCCGGAGCGAAATCAGGCGCCCCGACGGCTTCCTGTCGCCCTTGCCATGCACACCGGCATCACCCGGTCGACCCGGCGATCCTCGAGCGAACGTGGTTCAAGAACCGCCCTCACGCAGTCGCTCCAGCCGTTCCTGGGCGAACGAGCGGATCTCCCCTTCCTCGACCATCAGCGCGTGCTCCAGGAGGCTCGTGTCCTCCTCGTCGGACAGGCTCGCGGCGGCCGCCGCGGCGAACAGCCGGGTCCTCGGGTCACCTGCTTCCAGCCGGATGACGATGCCGGCCAGGTCGGGCTCCTCGCCGTCCTGGAGGATCAGCCACTCGGCCAGCTCCTTGACCTGACCGACGGGCAGGCATGACTCCCCTGCCGCAAGCTGCTCGATCGAGGCGTCGGTCAGGAACTCCAGGACCTTCCAGCGGACGGCGCTGTCGGGATCAAGGCTCAGGTTCATGACCTGCGCGATGATGGGCCCGTGCCGTTCGTCGGCGTTCGCCAGCGCGACGGCGATCGCGAAGTATCGGACGTTGCGGATCGGGCTGGACAGGAGGGCCGGGAGCTCCTCCATCATCGGGGCGGCCAGCTCCACCACCTCCGACAGCAGCCAGGCGCCCGTCCGGACGACCGCCTCGTTGTCACTGTGGCCGCGTTGGAGGCGGCCCAGGAGGAACTCGACAAGATCGTCGGCACGGCCAAGGGCCGGTCAGGTCACGTCGAGGCGTCCGTGAACCCCGAAGGCCGCGTGCTGAACCTCTCCTTCGCCCACCGCGCCCTGCGCATGAGCAGCCAGGACCTGGCCGAGGAGGTCGTGGCGACCCTCGCCCTGGCGGGCGCCGATGCCGAGCGCCAGGTCAACGCCCTCCTGCGCGAAGTCCTTCCCGGATACGACCCGGAGCAGGCCGCCGCCGACCTCCAGCGCCTCATCAGCGACTGGCGCTGACCTACGACTTTACGCTGCTACTAATGAATATGATATGCGTAAAAATGGATGTAGCGCCGCAAGTCTGTAGAAAGTAGGCTCATGATCTTTGGAGCCAACGGCGTCACCGAGCCGGCCGATCAACGATAGGAGCCCTGTGCCAAGAAGAACTTCCCTGTTAGCCACCGCCCTCGTGGTGTTCGCGACGTTGTTGACCGCTCCGATGGCCAACGCGACGGTGACCGGAGAGGATGTCACGGATGCCGTCGGCAAGCGCGGCATCACCTGGGGGCCGTGCGAGGAGGAGCCCACCGTCGAATGCGGCCTGCTGGCCGTGCCGATCGACTGGTCCAACCCGAACGGACCCACCGTCAACCTGACCCTCGCCCGGCGCAAGGCCGCCGACCCCTCCGCGCGGATCGGATCCCTGCTGACCAACCCGGGCGGACCCGGCAACTCCGGCGTGAACGACATCCTCCGCCCCTCCGGCTTCAGCGAGGACGTCCAGCGGCGGTTCGACATCGTCGGCTACGACCCCCGGGGCGTTGCCCGCAGCGGCTCGGTGACCTGCTCGGCTTCGGTGTACAACGAGATGCCGTACCCGGTCATGACCAGCCAGGCCGACTACGACAAGTGGGTCGCCTTCAACAAGAAGCTGCGCGCGGACTGCCGCAAGCTCACCGGCCCCCTGTACGACCACATCGACTCGGCCAACGTGGCGCGTGACATGGACGCCATCCGCGCCGCGCTCGGCGAGGAGAAGCTGACCTCGTACGGCGTCTCCTACGGAACGCTCGCCCAGCAGATGTACGCCGAGCTCTTCCCGAACCGGATCCGGGCCATGGTGCTGGACAGCAACATGGACCACAGCCTGAACGTCAAGGCGTTCCAGGTGACCGAGGCGGCCACCGTCCAGGACAGCTTCGCCGAGTTCGTCGCCTGGTGTGACCGGAGCACGGACTGCGTCCTGCACGGGCGCGACGTCCGGGCGCTGTGGAAGGGACTGCTCGAGAAGGCGGACCGCGGCGAGCTGTACTGGCCGGGCGTCACCGACCGCCCGGTGAGCGCTCACAACCTCCTCTGGCTGGGCGTGGTGCTCAACGAGGCGCCCGCCTGGAGGCAGGAGGCCAAGGTGCTCCTCGCCCTGGACGGCGGGCCGGTGCCGGACGACATGCCGGGGCCTCCCGGCAACGGGCCCGTGGGCGGCGAGTTCGCCGAACTCCCCACCGCGATCCTCTGCGAGGACTTCAACCTGTCGCTCCGGAACTACGACGAGTACGCCGACGTGATGCGCAGCTCCAACGCGGTGGCTCCGGACCTGCGGTACAACCCGATGCCGATGGGCGACATGCCGATCTGCCAGGGCCACCCGGTCAACAACCCGCAGCACCGGCTGCGGTACACGGGTAGCGCTCCGCTGCTGGTGGGCACCTCCATGCACGACCCCGACACACCGTACGAATGGTCGGCCAACGTGGCCCGCCAGCTCGGCTCCAAGGCCACGCTGCTCACGTACGAGGGATGGGGCCACGGCGTCTACGGCATGACCCAGTGCACCACGGCCGCCATGGACGACTACCTGATCTCGCTGACCGTGCCCGCGCGGGGCACCCGCTGCCCGGCGGAAGAACCCCAAGGCTAGAGGTTCTCCAGGTCGTTCCGGGAGCCTGTGGGGTAGTCCACGAACGCGAACGCCGACCCGTCGGGCGCCCAGCTGGGGACGTTGATCGTGCCCTGCCCACCGTGCAGCGCCACCAGCGTCTCCGGCTCCTGCCAGGCGCCGACCGACACGAGCCGCAGCTCGACGGGGAGGTCGGCGGGGTGCCCGGTCGTGCCGGGCGGGTAGCTGAGGTACACGGCGACATCGCCGGTGGGCGCGACGTGCGGGAACCAGTTCACCCGCTCGTCGAAGGTGAGCTGCTCCAGCCCGGTCCCGTCCGGCCGCACCCGGGCCAGCTGCGCGTGCCCCGGGGCGGTGGAGAACTGTTCGGTGTTGAACACGATCCACTCGCCCTCGGGCGTCCACTCGCACCCGTCCGCCGGGCCCGGGTCGGTGGTGACCGCGACGTCGTCCTGCCCGTCCAGCCCGACGGTGTGGATGGTGGCCGACGCCCACCAGTTGTCGCCTTCCGGTTCCAGGCGCACGTAGCCGAGGCGCCGCCCGTCGGGGCTGATGCCGTGCAGGAAGTGCATCCCCCCGTCCTCGACGGTCACCCGGCGAGCCGCCCCGCCGGCGAGAGGGGCCTCCCAGATGTGCCAGTCGTTCGCGGAGGCGAACACTGTGACGCCATCGGGGGCGAGCACGTGGTCGTTGTTGACGTCGGGCAGGCCCGTCACAGGGACCTGACGTGGCGGCGCGGAACCGTCAGCGGGGCCGTCGGCGGGCAGGAGCCAGAGCCTGCCGTCACCGTTGACGAGCAACTGCCCGTCCGTCGTCCAGTTCGGCGCCTCGTAGAGCCGGTCGCGGGACTCGAACACGGTACGCACGGTGCGGGTCGCGCGGTCCCAGACGCGGATGCGCGCGGACTGACCAGGCCGCAGCACCCGCTGGGGGATCTTCTCGTCACTCACTTTCCGGCCTCCTCCGCGAGGTGAGCCCGGATCCCGGCGACGATGAGGTCATGGTCCTCCATCGATGACAGGCCGGACGCGGTCGCGGCGGCGACGACACCGACCCCGCGGACCCGGATGGGGAACGATCCGCCGGTGACCGCGTAGTCCGCACCCAGCCATCCGACCGCCGCCGGATCCACACCGGCAGCGGACAGGCGAGCATCGACCAGGGCGCTGCTGCTCTCCATGCGCAGCACCACCGCGGCCTTGCGGGCGATCCACACGTCCTGGTCAGGGGTGATGCCCGGCAGCGCGGCGCGGAACAGGATCAGACCGGGCCGGCGGATGTCGATGCCGACCTTGTGCCCGGCTTCCTGCGCGATCGCGGTGATGCGGGAGCCCAGCCGCCAGGCGTCGGCGTGGTCGAACGCGTCGAAAACCAGCTCCTGTTCCTGCTGCTCCAGCGCGGTGATCAGATCCGTCATGGGCAGGCTCTCCCTCGGGTCGCGGATGGTCTCAGGACCCTACGAGCTGGGCGCGGGCCTGGTCGATGGTGGCGATGATCGAGACGGTCTCCTCCAGCGTGTGCACGGGCGACTCGGTGCGGCCCTCGCCGACGAATCGGGCCAGGGCGGTCGCCTCCCAGGAGAGCCCGTCGAAGCCGCGCAACCCGGTCGGGTCGCTCCACCGCAGCGTCGGCGAGAAGTGGTCGGCACCGGACAGGGTGAACGAGGTCGGCGTGAAGAAGGGGCCGTCGATGCTGAGCGTCGCCTCGGTCCCGGCGATCGCTCCGGTCATCGGAGTGCGCGCCTGGATGGACGAGTACAGCGTCGACAGCGCACCCTGCTCGTGGGTGAGCACGAGCGTCGAGTACGCGTCCACCCCGGTATCCGTCATCCCGCCGACCGCGACGACCCACGTGGGGGCACCGAGCACCATCGAGGAGAACTGCACCGGGTAGACGCCCAGATCCAGCAACGCCCCGCCACCCAGCTCGGGACGGTTGAGCCGGTGCTGCGGATCCGCGGTGATCGCCTGCCCGTGGTCGGCCAGTACCGCCCGCACGTCCCCGAGCACTCCGTCGGCGAGGAGCTTGCGGATCACCGAGGTCTGCGGCAGGTACCGGCTCCACATCGCCTCCATCACCAGCACACCGGCAGCCCGCGCGGCCTCCGCGAGGGTGCGCGCCTCCGCCGCGGTGACGGTGATCGGCTTCTCGATGAGTACGTGTTTGCCCGCCGCGATCGCCGCCAGCCCTGTCGCGAGATGCGCGCTCTGCGGGGTCGCCACGTAGACGACATCCACCTCCGGGTGGTGAACGAGCTGCTCGGTGGAACCCAGCACGTACTCGATTCCGTGCTCGGTCGCGAACGCCTGCGCCCGGTCGGCCGAGCGCGACGACACCGCCACCGGCCGCTGCGCCGTGTGAGCGCGCAGAGCCCTCACGAACTCGCCCGCGATCCAACCCGGCCCGACTGAACGGACGTCAGCTGGTGATACGACAGCGATGCCACATAGCTGTCATCGAAACCGACTACCGAGATCTCGCCCGGCACGTTGACGTTCGCCCGCGCGAGCACCGCCAGCACACCCGCCGCACACTGGTCACCGCAACACACCACAGCCGTAGGCCGGTGACTTCGTCCCAGGATATGCCGCGCGGCACTGGCACCGTCCTCCTCGGAGAAGTCGCTCTGAAGCACCTCGGCGCGCTCCGCGAGTCCAACCGCGGCCATCGCGCTCCGGTACGCCTCGGCACGAAGACGGCCCACGGTTCCACCTCGTCCGCCGACATAGATGATGTCGCGATGCCCGAGCTCCACGAGGTGCTCGACCACCAGACGAAGCCCCTCGATCTCATCGACATGGACGTTGTCGACATCGAGCTCGTCCACCCATTCCCCGAGCCACACCACAGGCACGAGCTCGCGCGCATCCGCGAGGGCGCGCGACGCCGGATCCGGATTGAACGCGACCAGCGCCTCGACCCGCTCCTCCATCAGCTCCGCGACCACCACGTCGGTCGGCCGATCCGACGTCGCCGGGCCCAGAACCAGCCCGAACCCTCGTTCCGCGGCACGAACGAACAGGCGCTCGATAACACGCACCTGGAACGGGTTGCGCATCCAGAAAAGCGCGCCGATCAGACGCGTACGGTTCTGGCGCAGCAGCCGCGCCGACGCATTCGGCCGGTAGCCAAGCTCATCGGCCGCGGCCAGGATCCGTTCTCTCGACTCTTCGCTCGGCCCGGGAACGCCCCTCATCACGAGCGAGACCAACTGACGCGAAACCCCCAGATGGTCCGCGACATCCTTCATCGTCGGGAGCCGGCCCGCGCCCCTGCCCGCCCGACCTTTCTGCGCGCCTCCTACCCCGGTCGCCATGGCCCCAGTCTCGCACGTGCCGGCGCGGCGGCCCCGCTCAGCGCAGGCACGCCTCCCCAGGCCGCGAATCCCCAGGGAGGAAGTCCTCGTTCAGGCGTTGGAGTCCTGGACATAGCGCTGGAAGCGGGGGATGAAGCGGGTGCCCAGCAACCGTCGCCAGCCGCGCGGCCGCCCGGCCATCGCCAGGGCGAGCGGAGCCGAGTCGAAATACGAGATCCGCTCGGCGATCAGCCCGTCCACAAGGACGAAGCGATCGACCGCCGTCCAGGCCAGTTCCCGGCCGCCGAACGTCCCGCTGAGAGTGAACTCAATGAAGATCGCGTCATCGGTGGCGCTCCAGCGGTGAACGGTCGCGTGAATGTCCGGGACGAGTTCGAAGAGCCGGGCGAACGCGACGCGGCACTCGTCACGTCCCCGCAGCGTGCCCATCAGCGGCTGAACGAGGACGATCTGATCACTCCACAGAGCCTCGTGCTTGCGCAGATCGGGCGTCCGCCAGCCGTCCGCGAACCTCTCGACGAACGCGGCCGCCGCATCGTGATCAATGACGTCCGGAGTGAAGGCTGCCCGCATGATCCGACTCTAGAACGCGCACCGAGGCGTGTCATTCCGACCGACGGGCACCCCTGCGCGCGGCCCTCGCGGTCGCCGCCGCCAACGCGCGTCCGAAACCCCGGGACGCGCCGGTGATGATCCAGGTCTTTGTCGTCATGCCGGCGACGCTACGGCTTCGAGCGCGCTCGAACGCAAACCCGTAGCCGGTCCGAAGGAATCCATAACTCCGCCGCCCCAGGGTGAGGGTCAACCGATCACCGCACCGCGGTGTTCTTGCCGACGTCCCTCCCCCCGGTCCCCTGGAGCCTTCATGACTACCCGCCGCTGGGCGGCACTGCCCGTGCTGCTGGTCGCGGTGTTCGTGACCACGCTGGACTTCTTCGTCGCGAACCTGGCCGTCCCGTCCATCCGCGCCGACCTGCGGGCCGGTGACGCCGCGGTGCAGTTCGTGGTCGCCGGGTACGGGCTGGCGTACGCGGCCGGGCTGATCACCTCCGGGCGGCTCGGCGACCTGTACGGGCACCGGCGGATGTTCCGCGCCGGGCTGGCGCTGTTCACGCTGGCGTCGGCGGGGTGCGGGCTCGCGGGAGACGCGGCCTGGCTGGTGGCCGCCAGGGTCGCGCAGGGCGTGGCCGCGGCGCTGCTCGCGCCGCAGGTCCTCACGCTGCTCGGGGATCTCTACCGGGGCGCCGACCGGGCCACGGCCTTCCGCTGGTACGGCACGGCTGTCGGCCTGGCCGGGGTCAGCGGCCAGGTGGTCGGCGGCGTGCTGGTGGCCGGCGATCCGCTGGGGCTGGGCTGGCGGGCCTGCTTCCTGGTGAACGTACCCCTCGGCACCGCAGCGCTGGCCATGGCGGGACGGCTGCTCCCCCTGCCCCTGCCGTCGCCGCCCCGGCGAGCCGTATCCCACACGCCCCGAGCCGGGCTCGACCTGGGCGAGGCCGGGCTCGTGACCGCCGGGCAGGTGGCGATCGTGCTGCCCCTGATCGAGGGCCGCGAACAGGGCTGGCCGCCGTGGGCCTGGTGGTGCCTGGCCGCCTCCGGCCCGATCCTGGCCGCGTTCGTCCGCCGTCAGCGGCGGCTGGCGGGCTCGGGGCGGACCCCGCTGCTCGACCTCGACGTGTTCGCGGACCGGGCGTTCGCCTGGGGCCTGGTCGCCGTGGCGCTGCTGTTCGGCACCTCGGCCGGGCTGTCGTTCGTGCTCGCCCTCTACCTGCAGGACGGCCTCGGCCTCGACCCGCTCGCCGCCGGAGCCGTGTGCACCGCGCTCAACGCGGGCTTCTTCGCCACCTCCCTCCGACCTGGACGCTTCGGCGCACCCGTACTGCTGCTCGGGCTGTGCCTCCTGTACGACGTCGTGGCGCGCGCGGCGCAGCCGTACCAGGTGGCCATGGCCCTCCTCGTGGTCGGAGCCGGGATGGGACTGATCATGTCGCCGCTGCTCTCCTCGGTGCTGTCGGCCGTACGCCCCGAGCGGGCGGGAGCCACGGCCGGGGTGCTCGGAACCGTTCAGGAGACCGGGGGCGTGCTCGGCTGCACGATCACCGGCACCGTCTTCTTCGGCACGCTGGCCGGCGACGACTGGCGGTCCGCGACGCTGGCCGCGCTGTCCGTGCTGGTCGCGGGCGCGCTGGGCGTGCTGGCCCATGCCATGCTGCGTCCCCGAGCCCGCACCCCGGTGACGGCGACGTCAGGCGGGCAGCACGATCGCCGGCCGGACGGCCTGGAATGCGGGCGACCGTAACCGAGACCGTGCCGCTCGATCATCCATCGGGTGGGCACCGATCGGGCGTTCAGGATGTCGCGGTTGAGGACGGTGCAAACGGGTGCCGTGAGGCCGGATCACTCGCGGTCTGCGCCGCTGAACTCGGCTGGAACGAGTTCGCAAGGTGCGACCGGTCCGCGGATGACCCCGACGCCGCCTCCATAGCTCTTGTTCAGGTCGCCGTTGGCGGAGTGCATCACGACGACGAGCGTCTCGTCCGGCCCGAAGTCCTTCGGGCCGCCGCCACTGTCATGGTCGCCAACGCGCGGATTACGCGTCGATGCATTGTTCCCCCAAGGGCAAACAAGATCGGTTTGACTTTTCAGTCAAACCGATCTTTCCATCAAGGTCAAGGGTCACCCCGGTACGGCAGCCGGCTCCGTCATCGAGGGAGCTCGCACGATGTGCCGGTCCGGCCAGGGACCTTGCCGTCCGTCCGTCGCCTCCGCCCTCAGCCCCCAGCCACCCGGCCAGGCAACGGCACGAGCCCGGCAGCGCGGGACCGGTGATGCGCCACAGCGGCCGGCGAGTCGAGGCCCCGGAGTCCGAGGCTGCCGGCGGGTCAGGGGAGTTGCGATCGGGTGTGCGGTGTGGGTTCCCGGCCGGTGCCGGACGGGCGCCGGGACGCGTCGGACGGTGGCACCGCAGCAGGACGGCGTACGAAGTACGAGAGGGACAGCAGGAGCAGGGCGGCGGCGGGAACCGCTCCGGCGAGCGCCAGGCCGATCCGGGGGCCGAGGTGCTGGTTGATGGCGCCGATCAGGGGTCCGCCGAGCGCGCCGCAGCCAAAGAACACGAGAAGGTAGACGCCTATCGCCCTGCCGCGAAGCTCGGTCCCGGCAGCGACCTGCACGGTGGCGTTGACCGCGGTGAACAACAGTGTCGTAGTCATGCCGATCCCGGCGAGGGCGCACGCGAGGCTCCACGGTGTCGGCATGGCGGCGGCGAGTAAATACGTGGTGGCCACCGCGCACCCGGTCCAGGTCAGTCCGTTCATGGTGGTGCGGGTTCGACCGGCGGCGATCAGCGCGCCGAGCATGGAGCCGAGCGCGACGACGAAGGTGAGCGTCGCGTAGCCGGAGGGCCCGATGTCGAGGGTGCGGGCGTAGGCGGACAGTGTGACCGGCAGGCTGCTGGTGAACATGCTGAACGCGCCGGCCAGCGCGATGGGCCGCCAGATCTCCGGTCGCCGTACCAGTCCGCGCATCCCACCTGGAACGAGTGCGGCTGCGCGCGCCGCGGGGCGCGGATGCGGGAGCCGGTCCGGGTCGATGCAGGCGAAGGCGATGAGCGGGACAGCGTAGGAGACGGCGTTGAGAGCAAAAGCCCAGCCGGGACCGACGGCGCTGATCAGTGCGCCGGACACCGCCGGGCCGGTGAGGGCGCCGAGTTGGTACGTCGAGGAGTTGAGGCTGATGGCGCTGTGCAGGTGATCGCGTTCGACCAGGTCGGTGACGAACGCCAGCCGAGCAGGCTGGTCGATCGCCGCGATGATGCCGAGAGCCGCCGCCAGGAGCTGGATGTGCCAGGCGGTGACGTGGCCGGTGAGGGTGAGCACGGCGAGGATCGCGGCCAGGGCGCCGGTCGCGGCCTGGGTGGCCTGCAACACCCGGCGCTTCGGGTAGTGGTCGGCGATCCACCCACCGGCCAGGCCGAAGACCAGCATGGGGGCCAGTTGCAGAGCAGTGGTGACTCCGACGGCAGTGGCATCTCCGGTGAGGCTGAGCACCAGCCAGTCCTGGGCGATGCGCTGCGCCCACATCCCGGTGGTCGCCACTGTCTGGCCGAGCAGCAGGAGTCGGAAGTTCCGGGAACGCAACGCGGCAAGCCTGGTACGTCGCGGGATAGGTGGCTTCGGCCGGGGGCTGGGGGGCTCTGGCCTGGCGGCCGCCCTGGTCACGACGAAACTCCTCCTTCAGGAACGGGGCTGTGTCTCCATCGTTGGGCACCGCGATCAATTTACGAAAGGGAATTGATCAAATAAGTCTTATTGCGAATCATGATGAGCTGGCCTAGCGTCGGGTCGTATGTTTCCTCCCGAGCAGGTGCGGACTTTCCTGGTAGTGGCGCAGTCATTGAGCTTCAGCCGGGCTGCGGCGGCGCTGGGCCTCGGTCAGCCCACAGTGAGTCAGCACATACGCAAGCTTGAACAAGCGGTTGGTCGGCCGTTGCTGGTCCGGGACACTCGCAGCGTGACGTTGACCGTCGATGGAGAGGCGATGGTCGGCTTCGCCCGCTCGATTCTCACCGCACACGCTCAGGCGGCGGACTATTTCACCGGCGGCGGAGTGCGGGGCCGGCTGCGATTCGGAGTGACCGACAATCTCGCGCTGAGCCAACTGCCGCGCATTCTGCGGGACTTCCGGCACCTCAACCCCGGCGTCACGCTGGACCTGACCGTGGTCCAGCAGGGCGTGCAACTGCAACGCCGAGTCGAATCCGGCCACGTCGACGTCGCCTTCCTCCAGACCACCGCCGGAGAGGGACGGGGCCGGCTGGTGCGCCGGGACCGGCTGGTCTGGGCTGCCGTCGAGGGCAGCGGCCTGCGGTGGGACGAGGGACAGCGGGTGCCGCTGATCGTGTACCAGGCGCCCAGCCCCAGCCGGGCGTTGGCGGTGCAGGCGTTGGAGCAGGCAGGCGTCAAACACCGTGTGGTCTGTACGGCGCGCGGGGTCAACGCCGTGCTGGCCGCCACCCGCGCCGGCCTCGGCGTTGCGATCTTCGCCCGCAGCCTGCTGCCCGCCGATCTGGTCGAGCTTCCCAAGGGTGCCGGACTACCCGAACTGGGCGAACTCGACCTCGTCCTGCTGACCAACCCACACGCCCCCTCCGAACTCGCGGAGGCCTTGACCAGCGCCATCCTCGCACACGCCAACCCCACCGGCTCCATCCACGACACCCGTCACCGGCCGGAGGCTCCGACAGGTGCGGAGATCCGCCGAACGCGTCAGTAGAGGTCAAGGCCTCGATGCGTTCCCCTGACCTGGTCGCCGGAGTTCCGGCGTGGGCACGGCGCTTCGTCCAACGGGCTCAACCGCGCACGGGGATCCGAGCGGAGGGCCTGGAACGGCCCCGGTCCGCATGGATGGACCGGGGCCGTTCGTCGTCACCGGGCTTGGTCTGCCTCTCCTGGGGAGGCGGCGGGTCACAGGCTGC
>NZ_JBFAWA010000015.1:0-263767 GCF_040680035.1 Nonomuraea sp. NPDC052116
CAGCCGTTCAAGTCCCTGTCAAATTGACCCGACTTGCTCGACCTGCTGGAATTAAGACCCGCCCCGTTTCCGGGACAACCCCTCTAACTTACCAGCCCTCAGAACCAGACGCGCACGTCTCGCACCGAAGTGGAAGGGAGGTTGCCCCCGAGTGAGATCGACGATCAAGCGCCGCCCTCTCGGGACTGGTGAACTCTATGTACGCCTCCGGGAACCGTCAAATCGACGGTACGCACGCCTACCAGGGGTACGTACCGGGCGTGCGAGAGCAAGCGGCGCCAAGGGCGCTCATCATCCTGGTGGGCATAGCGGCCGCCGTCATCGTCCTCTACGGAATCCGTGAGGTCGCGTCGATTGCCGGCCCCATCGTGCTGGCGCTGGTGCTCGTCATCGCCGTCTCCCCCGTGCGGCGCAGGCTCGCCGCCTGGCACACGCCCACCTGGCTCCAGGTCGCGGTGCCGTTCCTCATCGTCGTGCTCGTGCTTCTCGGCATGGTCGGCATCCTGGTCATCTCGGCCACCCAGCTCGCCGCGCTGCTGCCCTCGTACGCCGCCCAGTTCCAGCAACTGCTCTCCGACGCCCAGCACTGGGCCGCCACGCACGGCGTCAGCAACGACGTGCTCAACAAAGGGCTGGCGGCGTTCGACCCCGGCAAGATCGTGGAATTCGCGCAGGCTCTGCTGGGCAGTGTGATCGCCATTCTGTCGTCGATGTTTCTCATTGTCGTGTTGTTGCTGGCAATGTGTCTCGACGCTCCGGTGACGGCGAGAATACTCACCTCCGGCACGGGCAACGGCGCGCGGCTCGTCCCCGCGCTGGCCACGTTCGCGCACAAAACTCGGCGGTACCTGATCGTCTCGACCGTCTTCGGGATCATTTACGCGGTGCTCGACGTGATCGCCCTGACGCTGCTGGACGTACCGCTCCCGCTGCTCTGGGGTGTGCTGGCGCTCATCACCAACTACATCCCCAACATCGGTTTCATCATCGGCCTGCTGCCGCCCGCCATGCTCGCGCTGCTGGACGGCGGCGTGCAGAAAATGTTGCTCGTCGTCGCCGCGTACACCGTGACCAATGTCGTCACGCAGTCGTTCGTTCTCCCCAAGTTCCTGGGGGACGCCGTGGGGCTGTCGACGACGATGACATTTCTTTCGCTGATCGTGTGGACTTTCGTGTTGGGCCCGCTGGGCGCCATTCTCGCCATTCCGCTCAGCCTGCTGGCGCGGGCGCTGTTCATCGACAGCGACCCGGCCGCTGGATGGGCGCAGGCGCTGGTGTCGGGCAAGCTACCCCGCGGGTGAGACCAGGTGGCGCATGGACACCCCGCTCAGCCGCTTGACGTCGTGTGACAGGTGCGCCTGGTCGGCGTAGCCCGCCGTGACCGCCACCTCCGCCAGCGGGACGCCCGCGCGGGCCAGGGTCAGCGCGCGCTGGAAGCGGACGATGCGCTGGAGGATCTTGGGCGCGTAGCCGAACGTGACCAGGCTGCGGCGGTGCAGCTGGCGCTCGCTGAACCCCAGGTCCCACGCCACCTCGCCGACCGTGCGGCCCATCCTGAGCGCGCCGGCGATGGCGGCGGCCGCGGGATCGGCGGGGACCTCGCGGGGCAGGCGCTCCCTGACCGCCGCGAGCATCGCGTCGAGCCGCCCGGGAGGCGCGACATCCGCGGAGTGCAGAGACGGGAGGTCGGCGAGCCGAATGGGCCGATCCCGGAGGAACGGGGGGTCAGCCACCGAGACCCGCTGGTCGCGGAGAGAGGAGAGGGCGGACACCCCGACGGGCTGATCACGGAGAGAGGAGGGAGCGAACACCCCGACGGGCTGATCGTGCAGGGAGGTGAGCTCGGCGGGCCGGGCAGGCTGATCACGGAGAGATGGAAGGGCGGACACCCGGACGGGCTGGTCGCGGAGGGATGGGAGGTCGGAGACCCGGACGCGCTGGTCGCGCAGCTCCTGGAGCGGGACGCCGAAGAAGTCGCCCACCGCCCCCGGCCTGAAGCGGATGCCGACGAAGGTGTCGCCGGAGGCCATCGGGGTCGGCATGGGCCCGGTGTCCGGACCGGCCACGAACAGCCCCTCAGGCCCCCAGATCAGGTCGAGGCAGGCGTCGGGCACCACGAGCTGCGTGGCGTCGGCCTCGCTGACCTGATGCCACACGCAGGCGAGACGGCCCGCGAGGTCTGCGGTCGGAGGCCGTTCCACATACATGCCTCCAACGTACTCCGCCTCACTGACAGAACCCCGGCAGCCTCCCGTACGCCTGCAGCGTCCTGAGCCGGTGCACGGTGAGGTAGCCGCCCCACTCGTGCTCCACCAGCGGCGTCCACATCAGCCAGTTCCCGCTCCAGCCCCCGTCGTCGGACTGCGCGCGGAGCAGGGCGTCGAGGTGGGCGTCCAGGACGTCCTCCCTGAACATCGGGAGCCGCAGCGGCGACGGCGCGAAATCCAGGGGGAAGTGAGCGTCCCCGGGCGCGTCGGGATCGAAGGAGACGTTCGCGAGCAGCGCGTCACGCAGCCGCGCGAACTCCGCCTCCGCACGAGGGCGGTCCGGCACCAGGTCCAGGAACGTCACGACGGCCCGGGCCTCGTACGAGCTGATCTCGGTGAGGGCGGCGATCCGCGACCAGCAGAAGCCGGTCGCGGCGGCGAGCCAGGGATGCGTGCTGCCGTGCTTGTGCAGCAGCCCCGCGATCGACGCGGTGGGGACGAGGTTCCCCGGCGGGTCGTCGGGGGTCTCCCACCACGGCGCGCGGGGCGTGTCCCGGACGGACGGCAGCACGAACGGCACGCCGCCGTCCGGCGTGCCGACCCCGGCCAGGTAGTCGCACGCGGCGGCCACCATCGGCGAGTCGAACGCGTCCAGCTCGTCGAGGATCCAGAAGGCCACCTCGACCGGCTCCGGCTGGCTGCCCGCGCCGCGCAGGTCGGGCTCGAGCGCGTTGCCGAAGCCGCCGTCGGTGTTCTGGTAGCAGCGCAGCACGTCGAGCACCCGTTCACGGGGCCCGTCCCGGAACAGCGCCGCGAACCGCAACCTGTCGATCAGGCGGCCGTGGAGCTGCAGATATGTCTCAGCACGGTCGATCACGTCCATGACGGCGAAGCTACTCCTTCCTCTGGGCCGTTCTCTTGTCGAAATCGGACACGCTCACGGAGTGGCCAGGGCCTCCGTCGGCGACATCCGCGCGGCCCGTACGGCCGGGTAGAAGCCGGCGATGCCGCCGATGACCAGCGTGGCGAAGACGCCGCCGAGCATGGCCCAGACCGGGACGATCGCGGGCCAGCTCTGCAGGCTCGCGTACGCCGCCGTGACGCCGATGCCGAGCAGCACGCCGCCCACGCCGCCGATGGCCGACAGCAGCAGCGACTCGGCGAGGAACTGCACCCGGACCTGGCCGCGCGTGGCCCCGAGGGAGCGGCGCAGGCCGATCTCGGCGCGCCGCTCCAGCACCGAGATGACCATCGTGTTGGCCACGCCCACGCCGCCGACCAGCAGGGCGACGCCGCCGAGGCCGAGCAGGAGCGCGTTCAGCGTGGCGTCGGTGGCCTGTTTGGCGGCCAGCACGTCGGACGGCCTCGACACCTCGACCTCGTTGGGCGTCTCCGGGTTCGCGGTGGCGGCCAGGACGTCGCGGACGGCGGCGACGTGCTGCTCCTGGGCCCTGGTGTAGATCGTGGTCGCGTACCCGTCGAAGCCGAGGCGCTCCTCCGCGACCGGCCAGCCGACCAGGGCGGCCGTGTCGAGCTCGGGGGCCAGGGGCGCGGGCGCGAGCACGCCCACGACGGTGAACCACTGCCCGCCCAGCCACGCCCGCTGGTCGGGACCGGCCTGGACGATGCCGAGCCGGTCGGCCGCCTTGGCCCCGAGCACGGTGGCCGGGTAGCGGTGGGTGGCCTCGTTGAGCCAGGCGCCGCTGGCGACGGTGGCGCCGACGTCCTCGATGAGGTCGAGGCGGGCGGCGGTGACGGAGACGCTGCCGGTCTGGGCCTCGGGGATGTGGTCGTTGCGGTAGACCTTGGCCGGTGTGGTGCCGGTGGCGGTGACCGCGGTGACGGGGTCGATCTGGCCGATCATGCCCTCCGACTCGGCGGGCAGGTGGGACGCCTCGCCGAAGAGGGTCTGGCCGGGCGAGACGGTGAGCAGGTTCGTGCCGAGCGCTTCGAGCTGCCGGTTGAGGTCCTCCTGGCTGGAGGCGGAGATGCCGACGACGCCGAGCATGGCCGCGATGCCGATGGCGATGCCGAGCGCCGACAGGAACACCCGCAGCGGCCTGGCCCGCAGGCCGGCCCCGCCGACCCTGATCACGTCACGCGGCCGCATCCGGGCCGCAACCAGAAGAGTCATGTCCGGACCCCGTCCACCACCAGGCCGTCCAGCATCTCGACCTGCCGGGGCAGCGAGGACGCGATGTCGCGGTCGTGGGTGATGACGACCACGGTGGTGCCGCCCGCGTTCAACTCGCGCAGCAGCTCCATCACGCCCGCTCCCGAGCGGGAGTCGAGGTTGCCGGTGGGCTCGTCGGCCAGCAGCAGCCGCGGCTCGCCGACCACGGCGCGGGCGATGGCCACGCGCTGGCGCTCGCCGCCGGACAGCTCGTGCGGGCGGTGGCCGAGCCGGTGCCCGAGGCCGACGCGTTCGAGCGCCTCGTACGCGCGCAGCCGCCGCTCCCGCAGGGACGGGCCCGCGTACAGGAGGCCGTCGGCCACGTTGTCCAGCGCGCTGACGCCGGCGGCCAGGTGGAACTGCTGGAAGACGAAGCCGATGACGTTCGCGCGCAGCGCGGAGAGCTGCTTGTCGGTGAGCGAGCCCACGTCGTGCCCCGCGATGCGGACCAGGCCGCCGGACGGGCGGTCGAGGGTGCCGATCATGTTGAGCATGGTCGACTTGCCCGAGCCTGAGGGGCCGACGATGCCGACGAGCTCGCCGTGCTCGATGCCCAGGGAGACGCCACGGAGCGCGGCCACGTCGCCGTAGTCCTTGCTCACGTCGTGCAGTTCGACGATCACTTAGGCACCGCCACGGTCGTGCCCTCCTGGACGCCGGTGACCTCGACCCGGCCGTCGGCGAACATGCCGGTCTCGACCGCGGCGTAGCGGGTGGCCGGGCCCTCGACGACCTGTACGCCGTAGCCGCCCTCGGCCAGGGCGAACAGCGCGCCGACGGGCACGGCCAGGACGTCTTTCCGCTGGTCGGAGACGATCGTGACGTCCACGGGGGCGGCGTCGTACGACTTCTTCAGCCCGCTCACCGACACCCTGACCTCCACGGTGGTGGTCGTGTCGTTGCCGCTGCCGGTCTCGGTGGCGACCTTGCCCACGCGGGTGATCCTGCCGTTCACCTCGGTGCCGTCGGGCAGCTCGACGGTGGCCTTCATGTCCTTCCTGACCAGGTGCTCGTCGGCCACGTCCAGGTTGACGAGGACCTGGCGGGTGGTGCCGGTGGCGGTCAGCACGGGGCCGCCCGCGCTGTCGCCGAGCGCCTTCTTCAGGTCGGCGACCCGGATGGGGCCGTCGGCGACCACGACGTCCCCCGGCTGGATCTTGCCGGTGACGTCGAGCCCGAGGTCGTCCTGCCAGTCCTCGACCGCCTCCCTGGTGGCCCAGGTGAACTCGCCGTCCACGTCGAAGCCGGTGTAGCCGAGCTTCTCGAGGTTGCGTTCGAGCAGTTCGACGTCCTTGCCCTCGATGCCGTCCTCCAGGGTGCGGTAGAGGGGCATGGTGCCGTACAGGAGGGGGCGGCGGTCGGCGTCCACGCTGTAGACGGCGTGGCCCCGGGTGATCGTGGCGCCTTCGCCGGGGAGCCAGGTGATCGTGCCCTGGGACTTGGCGGTGACGGTCAGGGGGTCGCCGTAGCCGAGGGTGCCGTCCACGGTCTTCGTCTCGGTGAGGGTCGTGCGGGTCACCTTGGCGGTGGCCGGGGGTGTACGGGTGGCGGCGGCCGTACCGGTGCCGTCTCCGCCGAAGCCCACGGCGGCAGCGACGGCGGCGGCGAGCAGCGCGGCGCCGCCCGTCCAGGCCAGTGCCCGCAGGGGGCGGCGACGGCGGGGCGGTAAGGCGCGGGCGGCCGTCAAGGGCTCCTTGAGCTGCGTCACTTCCGCTCCCCCAGCTTCGGGAACTTCTTGCCGCAGATCTCGAAGGCCTTCTTGAACGTGGGGTCGTTCCGGTCCAGCTTCAGCGCGGTGCCGCTGGAGAAGCTGCCGTCGGGGTTGGGGTCGGGCCAGTCCACGCCGTTCTCGCGCATGCACCCGGCCAGCTCGCGGAGCTGGTCGACCTGCTCCGGGTCGAGGTTCTTGCGGTCCTTGAAGGGGGCGTAGGCCTGGCAGGCCGCGACGGCGTCCATGACCTTCTTCTTGTCGGCGTTCTCGCCGATCGCCTGGAGGCCGCCGCCCCCGTCCGGGTCGGGGTCCTCCATGGGGATCCCGTGGTCGCGCATGCACTGCGCGAACTTCCTGCCCTGCTCCTGCGGGTCCGTCGTGCCGGTCGGGCTCGCGCTCGCGGCGGGTTTGGCGGAGGAGCCCACGGCCACAGAGGCGACTCCCGTGTCACCCTGTTGGCTGCCGCAGCCGACGGCGAACGCGGCCAGCAACCCGATCAGCAGCGGGGTCGCTATGAGTGTCTTCGTCATGCCTCCGAATGTGCCGAGCGCCGTTCAAAGCGAGCTGGGAGCCGCCTCGGAGCCAGGTAGGAGGACGCGGAACGTCGCGCCCTCGCCCGGCGCGGTGTCCACCTCGACGCGGCCCCCGTGGGCGCTGACGATGGCGGAGACGATGGCCAGGCCGAGCCCGGCGCCGCCGTCGGCCCTGGATCTGCCCCGGCCGACGCGGTAGAGGCGGTCGAACAGGTGCGGCACGTGCTCGGGCGGCACACCGGGCCCGGTGTCGGACACCTCCAGCACGGCCAGGCCGTCCGATCTGCCGACCTTGACGGTGACGGACGCGTCGGGGGGCGTGTGGGAGAGCGCGTTGCCGACGAGGTTGGCGGCCACCTGGCGCAGGCGGGCGTCGTCGCCCGTGATCGTCACGGGTGCGAGGAGGCCGTCCAGCCCGGCGAGCCTGACCTGCCGGTCCGGCGCGCGTACGCGGGCGTCGCGGATCGTGTCGGCGGCCACCTCCAGCAGGTCCACGGGCCGCCGCTCGATCGGGCGTTCCTCGTCGAGCTGGGCCAGCGTGAGCAGGTCGTTGACCAGCACGCCCATCCTGGCGGCCTCGTCCTCGATCCGGTGCATCGCCTCGCCGGCGTCGCCGCCCCTGCGGTGCAGCTCGGCGAAGCCTCGCACGGAGGTGAGCGGGGTGCGCAGCTCGTGGGAGGCGTCGGCGAGGAAGCGGCGCATGCGGGCCTCGGAGTCGGTCCTGGCGGCGATCTCGGACTGGAGGCGGTCGAGCATGACGTTCATGGCGCGGGCCAGGCGGCCGGGCTCGGTGTGCGGGTCGTCGGCGGGCACCCGGCGGTCGAAGTCCCCGCGGGCGATGTGGCCGGCCGTGGCCTCCATCCTGGTCAGCGGGCGCAGGCCGAGGCGTACCAGGGCGCCGGCGGCCAGGCCGATCAGGAGCAGCACGAACGCGCCCACCGCGACGAAGATGGCGATGGCGGAGGCCTGGGTCTGCTCGACCTCGGCGAGCGACTGGGCGAAGACCAGGGTGCTGCCGTCGGACGCCTTCACGGCGCGCACGCGCCAGGAGGGCCCCGAGGTGCCCGGCGCGGTGTAGTTCTCGCCGGTCCTGCCCTCGTCGACGACGGGGCCGGGTTGGCCTGAGGTGCCGAACCTGTACTGCAGCGTGCCGTCGGAGCCGAACACCATGATCTGCTGGATGGCGGCGACCCGCTTCGTGAGCACCTCGGAGACGACGTCGTTCATCGGGGACGCCGTGAGGGTCCGTATCGACCCGAAGAGCTGGCCGTTCTTGATCGTGGCCATCTTGGTGAGCTGTTCGAGCTGCTTGTCCACCCGGTCCGTCAGGCTGCCGCGCAGCAGTACGACGCCCGCCACGGTGGAGAGCACCAGCCCGAGCGTGGCGACCCCGAGCACGGCCATGACCAGGCGGGTGCGCAGGGTCCAGGCGGCGGGCCTCACCGCGGGCCTCACCGCGGGGTCCTCAGCGTGTAGCCGACGCCGCGCACGGTGTGGATGAGCGGCGGCTCCCATTTGTCGATCTTCTTGCGCAGGTAGTAGACGTACGACTCGACGATGCTGGAGTCGCCGTCGAAGTCGTAGTGCCAGACGCTGTCGAGGATCTGCGCCTTGCTCACCACCCTGCCGGCGTTGGTGAGGAGGTATTCGAGCAGGTTGAACTCGGTGGGCGACAGGTCCACCGGCACTCCGGCCCGGGAGACCTGGTGGGCCGCGGGGTCCAGCTCCAGGTCGGCGTAGCGGAGCACGTCGTTGCGGGGCGTCGAGCGGCTGCGGCGCAGGATGGCGCGGATGCGCAGCACCACCTCCTCCAGGCTGAACGGCTTGGCCACGTAGTCGTCGGCACCCAGCGTGAGGCCCTGGACGCGGTCCTCGACCCGGTCGCGGGCGGTCAGGAACAGCACGGGGACGCGCTCGCCCAGCCGCCTGGCGACCTCGAACCCGTCGAAGTCCTCCAGCATCACGTCGAGCACCACGATGTCGGGGTCGAACTCCCTGGCGGCCGTCACCGCCTCCGCACCCGTCTCCGCGGTCCTGACCTCGAACGACACCAGTCGCAACGTCTGGGAGAGCAGGACGCGGATGTTCGGCTCGTCGTCCACGACGAGCACCCTGGCCGGTCGGTCCATGGGTAAAGGTCTACCCGAACCACTTCAAAGCGGGCTCAAAGCGTTCATCTCACGTAGAAGATCGGCGCGGAGGCCATGGGGCGGGCGAGCGCGTTGTCGATGCCGGGCGCGCCCCACCCGGCGCCGGCCGCGCGTCACATTTAATTCCGTTGCCCGGACGACGGACCGCTGCCTACTGTGACCGGCATGACATGCATGTTCTCCTGCCCGGTTTTCATTCGCATCCGCCACGGCCGGGCTCTGGCCCGCTAGCGGACGCGAACACCTGAGGCTGTAGCGTCCGCACGCGCGCCCAGGGCCCTTCGAGACCTGTCAATCTCGAGGACCCGAAAGGGCAAGTGCGGTGGCGCAGAATTTCGCGCACGGAAACTATTCGCATACTCAGCGTAAAGCCAGGAATGGCGGCGGCGGTCGCACGCCCAGAGACCGGGCGAGGCGCACTCTCTCGCAGAATTTCCTGGCCGACCGGCATGCCGTCGATCTGATGGTGAAGGCCGCCGCTCCCGAAGGGCTCGTGCTGGAGCCCGGCGCCGGGGAGGGGGTGCTCACCCTGGCGCTCGCCGAGGCGGGCGCGCGGGTCGTCGGCTACGAGATCGACCCGCTGCTCGCCGGGCGGCTGGCCGCCCGTACGCGCAGCGATCCCAGGATCGACGTGGTCAGGGGCGACTTCACGGCCGCGCGGGCGCCGCGCGAGCCGTTCGCGGTCGTGGGCAACATCCCGTACTCGATCACGTCGAAGATCGTGGACTGGTGCCTGCGGGCGCCGGCCCTGACCTCGGCGACGCTGCTCACCCAGCGGGAGTACGCCCGCAAGCGGTCGGGCGACTACGGCCGCTGGAGCCTGGTCACGGTGGAGTCGTGGCCGTGGTTCCGCTGGCGGCTCGGCGACACGATCGGCCGGGAGAGCTTCCGCCCCGTCCCGTCCGTCGACTCGGCGATCCTGCGCGTCCAGCGCAGGCCCGAGCCCCTCCTGCCCAGTGAGGGGCTCGCCCCGCTCTGGACTGAGGAACGCAGGGAGCGGAGCGACCGGAGTGACGAGGGAAGAGCGGGGCTTGGAGAGCCCCGAACAGCGGAGCGGAGCGGAGCCATGAGCTCGCGTTCTTACCAGGAGCTGGTCGAGCTGGGCTTCGGCGGCGTCGGCGGCTCGGTGCGCGCCTCGCTGAAGACCCGCTACCAGGGGGTGGACGCCGCGCTGAAGGCGGCGGGCGTCGCCCGCGACACCGTCGTGGCCCACGTCCACCCCGACCAGTGGATCATCCTGTGGGAGGGCCTATGCCGGTGAGCTGACCTTGGCCTGCTTCGACGGGCCGACGAGGGGAGCCAGTCCTGGGGCCGTGGCCGCGACGCGGCGGCCCCAGGGCATGGCCAGCGCCAGGATGGGCAGCAGCACGATCGACGCCCGCGACCAGTCCTGGTGCAGGTACCACCAGCTGTTGACGTCGAACTGCGTCATGTACAGGTAGCCGTATCCGGACCAGATCGACACGCCCACGATGGCCGGCCAGGCGAACCTGGTGGGCCTGGCGACCAGGAACGGCATGAACCACATCAGGTACTGGGCCCCGAGCCGGGGCGTCACGACCATGAAGACGAGCAGGATGGCCGTCGTCATGTCGATCGGGTCGGCGCGCCGCCAGTAGAGCACGGCCGCGACGACGCACAGGTAGATCAGGTTCGTGCCGAACGAGGCCAGGTCGGGCCGCAGCGCCCAGTCGCCGCCGGTGTACCAGGGGGTCCAGCCCCACTCGCCGACGATGGGGCGGATGTCGCGGATGGTGTTGATGACGGCGGGGATCTGGTTGAGGGACGTGCCGGCGAAGACCGGCAGCGTGACCAGGAAGAACAGCGGCACGATCCCGGTGGTGAACATCGCGGCGACCCGGGAGCGCAGGTTGGGCAGGAGCAGCAGCATGCCGGGGATCAACCAGATCGGCCAGCTCTTGGCGCACAGCGCCAGGCCCATCAACACCCCGGCCAGCGCGCCCCGCTTGAGGTCGGCCCTGTCGCCGGGGGCCGGCAGCAGCGCGCGGTGCAGCATGCCGCCCCGGCCGAGCACGCGCGGGATCGAGGAGCGCACGCCGTACGCGGCCACGCCGGCGCGCACCCGGGCGACCACGTCCGTCGCGATGCCGGGACGCTCCAGCGCGCCGGGGCCGCGGGCGACCACGAACGCCGCCACGCCGAACACGAGCGCGACCGGCTCGACCTGGCCATGGATGGCGGCGATCATCAGGGCGAGAGGGTTGAGCGCGTACTGGAGCGCCCGCAGCGACGCCTTGGGGCCGCCGGCCAGCTTGGCCACCAGCGGGATGAGCGCGATGTCGGCGACCACGGTGACCAGGCGCCCGGCGTACTCCCACGGGATGCCGAGCCACAGCAGGATCCCGTACACGTACGGGATGGTCGGCAGGAAGTGCCAGCCGCCCTCGCTGGCGAGCACCGGGTCCTGGCCGCGCAGCACGGCCTCGCCCGCGGGCTTGAAGCTCTCCATGAAGTCGACGGGTTGCCACGAATCGATGGCCGACGTGTACATGATGAGCAGGCGTACGGCCACGCCGACGACGATGGCGACGACGAGCGGTGGACGCCAATCACGCCATTGGGCGACTAGAGCGAGTACGACACCGGCGACGAGGACTATCCCCGTGAGAACTGCGTAATCCATGGCGGCCTCTAGCCTGCCGTAACTCCGGCAGTGGTTTCCACCAGGGCTTCCAATTCTTATCCCCGACATGCCGATACGTATGGCGATAGAGCATCACTGTCTGTGTTGAACTTTTTCCATGGGGGGATCGCAGGTCAACCAGGCACTGGTCAGGCTCTATTTCGAGGTGCGGGACGGGGTCCGTGACCCGGTTGCCGCCTGGGCGAAACTCACAGCGAATTCTCAGCAATATCGGCCGTTCAGAGGAGAGCGGCGGGTGCCGCTCGACGACGCCTCCGCGGCCGAACTGGCGGCGGCGGCGATGGTGCACACCGCCGCGTCCCACGGGGCCGATCGGGTGGCGGCGCTGTCCACCTCGCCGCTGGCGGGACTGATCGCCGGCCTCGGCGGCGCGGTGCTGACCGAGCACCCGTGCGCGCCGGAGCAGGTGCTGGGGCCGCGGTTCGCGGGCCCGGCGGCCGACGACTGGGCGCGGGCGGCGTACGTGCTGCTGTGGGGGGAGAACAACCGGCTGGTACGCACGCCGGACACCCCCTGGGTGATCGCCGGACGGTACAAGGGCCAGAAGGTGGTGGCGATCGGCACGCATCCGACGCGGTTGTCCGACGAGACGCTGGTCGTGCGCCCCGGCACGGACGGGGCGCTCGCGATGGCCATGGGGCATGTGCTGCTCAAGGAGTTCTTCCTGGACAGGACGCCGTTCGCCGAGCACGCCATGGAGCGCACGGACCTGCCGTCGCTGGTGCGGCTGCGGGCGCGCGAGGACGCGTACGTGCCGGGCGGGCTGCTGGGGCGCGGGTGTGACCGGCTGAGCGTGTACGGCGGCGAGGCGGTGGAGGTCCTGCTACCGCGCTTCGACGACGGGCCGGGCGTGCTGCGGCGGGGCGTGCCGGTGCTGCGGGACGGCGACGAGCTGGTGACGACGGTGTTCGACCTGCTGCTGGCCGTTTACGGGGTGGGCCGGCCGGGGTTGCCCGGCGTGTGGCCGTCCGGGTACGCGGACCCGGGTGAGCCGTACACGCCTGCCTGGCAGGAGGCGTGCACGGGGGTGGCCGCGTCGCGGACGTTGAAGATCGCGCGGGAGCTGGGCGTGACGGCGGAGAAGACCGGCGGGCGCTGCCTGCTCGTGCCGGGGCGGCTCGAGACGCCGCACGCCGACACCGCCTACCGGGCGATGCTGGCGCTGCTGGTGCTGACCGGCTGCGGCAGCGGGTGGGCGCAGGCGAGCGGGGCCGGGATCCCGCTGGTGCCGTACCTGTGCCTGCACGCCTGCGGCGAGGACCGCGCGGACGTGGGCGCGCTGAGCTGGGCGCTGGCCGAGGGGCTGTTCGCGCGCCGGACCGCGCGCTCGGTGCTGCTGGAGGCGGTGCGCGACGGCTGGCCGATGGCGCCGCCGCCGCGCGTGCTGGCCCTGCCGCGGCCGATCTACCCGCTGCCGCCCGACGTGGACCTGATCATCGGACCGGACGACCACTGCGACCTGTCGCCGCCCGACGCCGGGCTGGTCGCGGAGGCGGTCGCGCGCCTGGCCGGGCGGGCCGCCCCGGTGCAGGAGGGCGGCCCGCCCGGCGGCGGGCGGATGCGGCTGCTGGTGGACCACGCCTGGATGCACGAGTACGGCGAGGCGCTGCCCACCTACCGGCCGCCCGGCCTCGGCATCCCGCTCAAGCCCACGCAGCTCGTCAGGTGAGACCGTTCAGGTACGCCCGGTGGCTCCGGGAGAACTCGAAGCCGTTGAACCTGTCCCAGTTGATCGACCAGGTCATCAGGCCGCGCAGGTTCGGGTAGACGCCACGCGGCCGGTAGGTGCCGCAGTTGGTCCCCTTGGCGAGGCAGTCGAACGCCTTCTGCACCTCCGCCACCGTGGTGAACCCGTTGCCCGCGTTCGGCGAGGCGGGCAGCCCGATGGCCACCTGGTCCTGGCGCAGCGGCGGGAACACGTTGCCCGCGTTGCCCATGATCGGGAAGCCGGCCAGCAGCATGTCCGTCATGGCCACGTGGAAGTCGTGCCCGCCCATCGTGTGGTACTGGCCGTCGAGGCCCATGATCGGCCCCGAGTTGTAGTCCTGCACGTGGAGCAGGGTCAGGTCGTTCCGCAGGGCGTGGATGACGGGCAGGTACGAGGCGCTCCTGCTGTCAGCCGTGCTGTTCGGCCCCGGGCCGTAGAACTGGTAGCCGAGCTGGACGAAGAACGTCTCCGGCGCCATGGTCAGCACGAATTTGGCTCCGTACCGGCTCTTGAGCGACTTCAGCGCCGAGATCAGGTTGACGACGACCGGGGTGGTCGGGTTCGCGAGGTTCGTGTCGCCGGGGTTGAGGTAGAGCGAGTGGCCCTCGAAGTCGATGTCCAGGCCGTCCAGGCCGTACCTGTCGATGATCGCGGACACCGACTCCACGAACTTGTCGCGGGCCGCCGCGGTCGTGAGCTGGACCTGGCCGTTCTGGCCGCCGATCGAGATCAGCACCTTCTTGCCCTGTGCCTGCTTGGCCCTGATGGCGGCGACGAAGTCGGCCTCGGGCTCGACGTTGGGGCACTCGGCCGCCGGGCACTGCCGGAACCTGATGTCGCCCGAGGTGACCGAGGTGGGTTCGCCGAAGGCGAGGTTGATGATGTCCCACTCGTTCGGCACCTCACTCATCCGGATATATCCGGATCCGTTGGCGAATGAGGCGTGCAGGTAGCCCACCATCACCCGCTTCGGCAGGCCGCCGCCGCCCCCGCCGCCGCTCGTCGTGGTGCCGCTCGCCTCGGGGGTGTAGGCCGAGCAGTTGCCCGCGGCGTCGCAGGCGCGGACCTTGAAGCGGTACGTGGTGGCCGCGGCGAGCCCGGTGGCCTGGTGGCTCGTCCCGGTGACGGCGACCGGCGCCCCGCCGTCGCGGGAGACCTCGTAGCGGGCCACCCCGACGTCGTCCGTGGCCGCCGCCCAGCTCACGGTGAGGCTGGAGCTCGTGGCGCCACTGACGGACACGTTGCCGGGGACCGTCGGCGCCTGGGTGTCCGGGGTGCCGCCGGGGCCGTCGAGCACCACGTCGTCGGCCAGGTAGGCGCCCTGGCCGTACCAGCCGTTGACGTACACCGTCACGGACGTGGTCGAGGCGCCGGTGGTGAAGGAGGTCTTGAGCTGGCTCCACGCCGCGCCCGGCGCGCCCCACGTCTGCGGGTCGGTGCCGCCGGTGCCGGTGGCGCCGAGGAAGACGTAGTTGCCCTGGACCCAGGCCGAGAGCTGGTAGGCGGTGTTCGGCTTGACGGTGACGGTCTGCTGGCAGCGGGCGTAGTCGCTGCCCTGCGGAGTGGCCTGGAGCGCGCGAGTGCCGCCGTGCACGGGTGACGACACGGCCTGCGCGCCGGACGTGGTGCCGCACGTCCAGCCGCTCAGGCCGGACTCGAAGCCGGGGTTGGCCAGGATGTTGGCGGCGGCTGCCGGGGTTGCGTGCAGCGCGACGAGCGCCAGGGCGAGCGCGAGCGGTCCTCGGAGATTCATGCGGTACCTCCACGCGCGGCCCGCCCCGGCGCGGGGGGCGGGCCGCTCAGCGGGTCAGAATCCGGCGGTGATGCGGGTGAACTCCCAGTTGGACTGGGAGATGCCGCTGCAGTTGGAGACCACGCCGCCGCCCGGGCAGGGGCGGTCACGGTTGACGGCCCAGTAGGCGAGCCTGGTCAGGCCGTGCGAGTTGGCCCAGTCGCGGATCTGCGTCCACGTGGACGGGGAGGTCGTCTCCTGCTGGTCGGACAGGCCGTTCATGCCCGAGATGCCCATGTGCGCGTACGCCTGGGCGTCGCTCCACCCGAACGCGCTCTTCAACGCGTTCTTCAGGCCCTCGGAGGCGTTGACCGTGTCCTGGTACATGTTCGAGCCGCCGAAGTCGAACGGCATGATCGTGTAGTTGTCGATCGGCACGCCGAGCGCCTTGGCCTGGTTGATGAGCCGCACGCCGGGCGCGGTGGGGCCGGTCTTGGAGGTGCCGAAGGTGACGACGACCTTGACGTTCGGGTTGTTCTGCTTGACGATCTTGAGGCCGTTCAGGATGCGGTCCTGGACGGTGTAGTTCTCGAACTCGTCGGTGTTCTCGATGTCGAAGTCCACGACGGCGGGGCCGACGCCGTTGATGACCTGCTGCACCGCGTTGGCGAACGCCTGCGGCGTGGAGCAGTTGGGGCCGAGCTTGTTGCCCTGCCAGCCGCCGAAGGAGACCTGGACGCTGCCGCCCTTCGACTTGATCGTGTTGATGGCCTGCTGGTCGGCGCCGCCGGTCAGCGGGCGGTTGCCGTCCCACGCCGGGCTGCAGCCGCCGCCGGACAGGATGAACGCCATCGTGAACGACTTGACGCCGGTCGCGTCCATCACGGTGCCGGGGTTCGGCGGGTCGCCCCAGCCCATGTAGAGGTAGGGGGCGCCGGGCATCTTGGTCCCGCCGCCGCCGGTGCAGCCGCTGGTGGTGGCGGTCGCGTCACGGCCGACCGACTCGCCCGCCGAGTTGTACGCCTTCACCGTGTAGGTGTGCGTCGTGCACGTGCCGAGCCCGGAGACGGTCGCGCTGGTGCCGGTGACCTGGGCCCGCTGCGTCGAGCCCTCGTACACGCGGTAGCCGGTCACGGTGCCGGACGAGGCGCCCCAGCTCAGCGAGATGCTGGAGTTCGTCACGGAGGTGTTGACCGATCCGGGCTGCCCGGGCGCGCCGGGGTTGCCGCCGCCCGAGCCGACCTTCCAGAGGGCCGGCACGTTGGGCGGCTCCCAGCCGGGCTGCGAGGTGTGGGCCTGGATGCACACGTAGTCGACGCCGTTGTAGGTGACGACCGCGCCGATCGCGTACGAGGTCCACGGGGCCCAGGCGGCGGCCAGCTGCTGCACGGCCCCGAACGCGGCGGGCGTGGCGGTCGAGAATCCGGCGCCGGTCAGCGCGAGGGCGATCCCGGCGAGTAATGCGATGAGTTTGCTGCGAAATTTCATGGCATTCCCTGGAGGTGGGGCTTGACGGTCTTGGAGAAGGACCAGTTGTTGCTCGCGTCCCAGTTGATGGACCAGGTCATCGCGCCCCTGATGTCCGGATAGGCGCGCGGTGGCACGAAGGTCCCGCAGCTGGTGCGCTTGGCCAGGCAGTCGAGCGCCTGGTTGACGAGGGAGGGTGAGACGACGCCGCCGCCCGCCGCGCCCGGCCCGGCCGGCAGGCCCAGCGCCACCTGGTCGGGACGCAGGCCGTTCTCGAGCTGGATGCAGGCGAGGGCGGTCATGAAGTTCACCGAGCCCTGCCCGTACGCCTGCGCCTGGTCGCAGCCGAGCATGGACCCGGAGTTGTAGTACTGCGTGTGGACGACCGTGAGGATGTCCTTGATGCTCAGGGCGAGCTTGAAGTACTCCGCCCCGGTCGACTGCATGTCGATGGTCTGCGGGGCCATCGTGATGATCAGCCCGGAGCCGGCCTTCGCGCGCAGCGCCCGCAGTCCCTGGGCCATGTAGGTGGCGTTGAGGCCGTTCTCCAGGTCGATGTCCACGCCGTCGAAGCCGTAGGACTGCATCAGCGCGTACACCGAGTCGGCGAACTTCGTCGCGGCGGCGGCGCTCGCGACCTGCACGCGCCCGGCCTCGCCGCCCACGGACAGGATGACCTTCTTGCCCCGCTGGTGCAGGGCCTGCACGTCGGCCTTGAACTGGGCGTCGGTGTAGCCGCCGACCGCCGAGGAGAGCCCGGGGTCGAGCGCGAAGGCGACCTCGCCCGCGGTGGCGGTGGCCTCGCCGAACGCGATGGCGATCAGGTCGTACTCGTTGGGGACGGCCGACAGCTTGAGCTCGGCCGCGGCGTTGGCGAAGTTGTGCCAGTAGCCGGTGAGGAAGTGCTTGGGCAGCGTCCCGCCGCCCCCGGTGCAGCCGGTGGTGGTGGCGGTGACCGGGTCGCCGGCGTCCGACTCCCCGACGGAGTTGTACGCCTTGACGGTGTAGGTGTGGGTCTCGCACGAGCCGAGCCCGCCGATCGTGGCCGAGGCGCCCGTGACCGTGGCCTTGACAACGGCGCCCTCGTAGACGCGGTAGCCGGTCACCGTGCCCGAGGACGCTCCCCACGTGAGGGAGATGGCGCTGCCGGTCACGGTGGCCGAGGCGGCGCCCGGCTTGCCCGGGGCCCCGGCCGTCGAGCCGCCGCACGAGGCCCCGTTCAGCGTGCAGCCGGTGATGCCGGGGAAGTTGCCGGGGCTGCCGTTGAAGCCGAAGCTCGCGCTGGCCCCGGGTGCGAGGGGGGAGGCCCAGCTCGGGTTGGTGAACGTGTAGTGCTGCCCGCTGCGGGACATGACCGCGTCCCACGCGGAGGGGATCGAGTAGCCCGCCGGGACGTCGAACTGGACGTTCCAGCCGTTCATGGCCGTGGTGGTGCCGTTGGTGACGGTGACCTTGCCCTCGAATCCGGAGCCCCAGTCGGAGACCTTGACGAAGGTCGCGGTGGCGGAAGCGGCCTGGGCCGGGAGGGCGTACAGGGTGAGGACGAGAGTGGAGAGCACCAGGAGGATCGCGCGAGGTCTCACGAGTTCTTCCTTCAGGGGTGGCGTGCCGTACGGCTTGCACCGGGGGGTGAGAGCGCAAGCCGTACGGCACGGGCCCGTGGAGGTGGGCACGGGCCCTTGGGGGGGTGTGTGCGCAGACCGGTGATGTCGGAGGCTTACTTTTAGGAAAGTTTCCTAAGAGTTGTCGCGATCGTAGCCTTGACAGCCCGTCCTTACAAGACCCAAACATGAGTCCGCCGCACAGGACCGGGATCCTGTGCGGCGGAGTGGCGGAGCGGATTACGACTGCTGGGTGATCTTGACGTCGTCCACGCCGGCCTCCACCAGGGAGGCCCCCGAGGCGTCGGCGGCGTCGATGAGGATGCGGACCGTCTGGCCCGCGAACGCGTTCAGACTGGCCGTCGCGGTGGCCCAGGCGCCGTTGCGGTTGGCCGCGGCGCCCGCCTGGTTCAGGACCGTCGTGGTGGTGGTGCCGACCACGCGGACGCGGAAGTAGTCGGCGCTGGAGGCGTTCGAGCCGTGTGCCAGGTACCACGAGAACGACAGGTTCAGCGCGCCCGTGGACGGGAGCGTGATGGGCGGCGACTGGATCGAGGTGATGCCGCCGTCGATGTCGAAGTCACCGGCGGCCGAGCCTGCCAGGCGGCCCGTGACCAGGTCGTTCGTGCCGCTGACCGTGGTGCCGAGCTGCTTGGCGCCGCTGGAGGTGGTGGCCTCGGGGTCGCCGCGCTCCCACTGGCCGAGGGTGGCGGTGTCGGTGCTCGACGGGTTGGCCGTCCAGCCCGTGGCCGTCTCGAAGGTGTCGGAGTAGACGGTCAGCGGCGGGTTGCCGGTGCCGCAGTACTGGGACTCCTTGCCGATGATCCGGTAGACGCAGTCCGAGTATTCGAGGAAGCGGAGCACGGCCTCCCTGTTGCGGGTGGTCTGCGGGACGATCTGCTCGTCCGGCGGGTAGAAGCCGGGGTTCGAGCCGGTCGGGTACATCTCGAAGGTGAAGCTGAAGATCTTGTAGGCGCCCCACATCCAGTCGTCGATGGTCCCGTCCGTGATGTAGAGGTCGCTGGCCTGCTCGGGCGTGTAGTTGTTGGTGGAGGCCAGGTTCTGGCCGAGCGTGGCGTGCGCGTCCCGGTCGTCCTGGGTCAGGCCGGGCGCGGTGTCGCTGAGGGTGTAGCCGTAGGGCCACAGGACCAGTTCGCTGTAGGTGTGCCAGTCGAGGTTGGTCTTGATCTGCTGCACGCCGCCGACGACCCGGCTGCGCACCCAGTTGGCCGCCGCCTTGATCTCGGGGGCCGATTCGGCGCTCGCGCCCCGGTACGTCTCGCTGGACGTCGAGCCCGACGAGCCGCCGCAGCAGCCCCAGTTGTAGGCCCAGTTGCGGTTCAGGTCGGTGCCGACGGCCGACGAGCCGGAGTTCGGCTGCCGGTTCTTGCGCCAGGAGCGGTAGGAGCCGGTGGCGATGTCGTACTCGCCGCCGTCCGGGTTGAGGTCCGGCATGATCCAGATCTCTCTGGTGTTGACCAGGTTGGTGATCCGGGCGTCGGTGCCGTAGTTGTCGGCCAGCAGGTGCATGATGTACAGCGCCATCTCGACCGTCAGGTGCTCGCGGGCGTGCTGATGCGCGGTGAAGAGCACCTCGGGCTCGTTCTCGTCCGTGCCCACGTTGTCGCTGATCTTGATCAGGGGCAGCGCCCGGCCCTCGTACGAGGTGCCGAACGTGGACTGGCTGACGATGTTCGGATGCGCCGCGACCAGGGCGTTGATGTCCGCGTTCATCTCCGCGTAGTTGTGGTAGCCGGAGTCCGCCGGCGGGAAGTCAAGCGTCCCGACGCCGGACGGGGATGTCGGGCGCGGCACCTCCGCCACCCGGTAGCCGAGCCGCCTGATGGCGGAGACCTCGGCTGCCGTGGCCGTGACCAGGACCGAATCCTTGGCCACCTCCTCGATGGCCGCTCCGGTGGCCGCGACGGCGCTGCGCTGCCGCGCGTCCGCCGGGCCCTGCACGCGGTACTGCTTGTTGGCCGGGGGCTCCGCGGCGGCGCCCGCCCCTGACATGCCGGTCAGGCTGATCAGGCTGAGGGCTGCCAGCAGGATGACTAATCGGTGTCGCACCTCGTCCTCCTCGGGCGCTCGGGATCGGATGGTGTCCGGCGCCTGACCCGAGATTGAAGACGTTGCCGCACGGAGGAAAGGCCCAAAGTTACGGACATGCACCATCCCCCTGACAGGTCGATGCCAGGTGGATGCCAGCGGGCCCGGACACCCTCGAAGACATGAAGTACGCGATCGAAGCCGAAGGGCTCGTCAAGAGATACGGCGACAAGAGCGCGCTCGACGGCGTCGACCTGGCGGCGCGGAGCGGCTCCGTGCTCGGCGTCCTGGGCCCGAACGGCGCGGGCAAGACCACGGCGGTGCGCGTCCTGGCCACCCTGGCCCGCCCTGACGCGGGCCGCGCCCTGGTCGGCGGGTACGACGTCACCCGCCAGGCCGCCAAGGTCCGCGAGCTGATCGGCCTGACCGGCCAGTACGCCTCGGTGGACGAGAAGCTCACCGGCACCCAGAACCTGCTGCTGATAGGCCGCCTGCTCGGCCTGTCGCGGCCGGCGGCCAGGGCCAGGGCCAAGGAGCTGCTGGCCCGATTCGGCCTGGAGGAGGCGGCCGACCGCGCGGCGAGCGGCTACTCGGGCGGCATGCGCCGCCGCCTCGACCTGGCCGTCAGCCTGGTGAGCCGCCCCCGGATCCTGTTCCTCGACGAGCCGACCACCGGCCTGGACCCCCATGCCCGGGGCGAGCTGTGGGACGTGGTCAGGGAGCTGACCGCCGACGGCGTGACCGTGCTGCTGACCACCCAGTACCTGGAGGAGGCCGACCAGCTCGCCGACGACCTGCTGGTCATCGACCGGGGCCGGGTCGCGGCGTCCGGCACGCCCGCGGAGCTCAAGGCGCTGGCGGGCGGGCACCGGCTCGACGTACGGCCGCTGCGCGCCGCCGACCTGGAGAAGGCCGAGACCATCCTCGGCGCGAAGGCCGCCGACGGCGTGGTCAGCGTCCCGGTGCACGACCTCTCGGCGCCGCCCGCCCTGCTGAGGGATCTGGACGACGCGGGCATCGTGCTCGCCGAGCACGCCCTGCGCCTGCCCTCCCTCGACGACGTCTTCCTCACCCTGACCGGAGACCACCGATGACCACCGCGCTTTCCCAGGGCCTCACGCTCGCCTGGCGCAGCCTGATCCCCCTGAAGAACCATCCCGGCCAGCTCTTCGGCCTGCTCTTCCAGCCGGTTTTCATGATCGTCATCTTCGTGTACCTGTTCGGCGGGGCGGCCGGCGGCGACCGGGCGGGCGCGGTGGCGTACATGCTGCCCGGCGTGCTCGTCCAGGTGGCGCTCATGTCGACGATCACCACCGGCATGAACCTGGCCACCGACATCGGCAACGGCGTGTTCGACCGGTTCAGGACCATGCCGATCGCCAGGTCCGCGCCGCTGGCGGGCCGCATCCTGGCGGACCTGCTCACGCTGCTGATCACCATCGTGATGTCCATGGTCGTCGGGTACGCCGTCGGCTTCCGCGTCACGACCGGCCCGCTGAGCGCGCTGGCCGGGCTCGGGCTGGTGCTGCTGCTGGCCATGGCGCTGAGCTGGGGCTCGGCCTGGATCGGGCTGGTCGCCAAGTCCGTCACGTCCATGCAGGGGATGGCGACGGCCGTGCTGCTGCCGCTCACGTTCGGCAGCAGCGCCTTCGTCCCCGCCACCGACATGCCCGGCTGGCTGAGCTGGTGGATGGGCGTCAACCCCGTCTCCCACCTGGCCGGCGCCCTGCGCGGGCTGCTGACCGGCGGCCTGCACCCCTCCGACGTGTGGATCACGCTCGGCTGGACCGCCGCCCTGCTCGTCCTCTTCGCGCCCCTTGCCCTTCGTGCTTACAACAGGAGAGTCCGATGATCGAGACCACCGAGACCATGACCACCCGTGACGGCGCCGAGCTGGTGGCGACGCTGTGGCGGCCGGCCGAGAGCGGGCGCTTCCCCGTGCTGCTGTCGCGCACCCCGTACGGCCGGGGCGCCACGGGCCCCGGGTACCACCTCGACGTGCCCCGCCTGGTGGCCGCCGGGTACGCGGTCGCCATCCAGGACGTCCGCGGCACCGGCGCCTCGCAGGGCGAGTTCCGGTTCATCGGCGGCGAGGCGGCCGACGGGTACGACGCGGTCCGGTGGGCGGCGACCGCACCCTGGTCCGACGGAAATGTCGGCATGTATGGGGACTCGTACCTGGCCATCACCCAGCTCCTCGCGGCCCAGGAGCGCCCCGAGGGCCTGAAGGCCGTCGCGCCGCACGTCTCCCCCGCCGGCCTGTACGAGTGCGTCTACCAGCCGGGCGGCATCCCCAACCTCAACATCATCCTCACCGTCAGCGCGATGGTGCTGGCCGTGGACGAGCTGGACCGCCGGATCGCGCTCGGCACGGCCACGGAGGAGGACAAGGGCCGATACCTGGCGGCCATCGGCCTGCCCCACGGGCTCGACGAGCGCCTGAGGGAGCTGTCGGAGCGGCTGCCGCTCAGCGACCAGCCGCTGCTGGCCGACCTGGTGCCCTTCTACTCGACGTGGATGGACACCCCCGACCCCCTCGACCCGCTCTGGAGCGGCGGCGTCGTCCGGCACGGCGACATCGAGGTGCCCGCGCTGGTCAGCACCGGCTGGTACGACTACTTCCGCGACGGCTCCATCGAGCACTTCGAGCGGCTGGGCGGCGAGTCCCGGCTGATCGTGGGCCCGTGGACGCACTTCACGCACGAGCGGGACATCTGCGGGCGCGACTACGGCGACCAGGCGAGCCAGGAGGCGATCGACTGGACCGGGGTGCACCTCGACTGGTTCGACCACTGGCTGCGCGGGGCGCCCCTGCGCGACCGGGCGAAGGTGAAGATCTTCGTGATGGGCGACGACACGTGGCGCGAGGAGGACGGCTGGCCCGTCCGGCGGGCCAGGCCCGTGCCGTATCACCTGGGCTTCGACGGCGGGCTCGGCACGACGCCCGGGGAGGGCGGGTCGGCGGAGTTCGTCAGCGATCCGGGCGACCCGGTGCCGACGGTCGGCGGGGCGGTCATGACGTTCGACGCGTTCGGCCCGCTCGACCAGCGGCCGCTCGACGGGCGCGGTGACGTCCTGCGCCACCGGACGGCGCCCCTCACCGAGCGGGTGGAGGTGAGCGGCCCGGTCGAGCTGGTCGCGCGGGTCTCCTCGACCGCCACGAGCGCCGACGTGACGGCCAAGCTGATCGACGTCCACCCCGACGGGCGGGCCGAGCTGCTGACCGACGGCATCGCCAGGGTGACGGGCCTGGTGCCCGGCGAGGTGCGCGAGGTGACGGTGCCGCTGGGCGCGATCTCGAACGCCTTCCTGCCCGGGCACCGGATCAGGATCGACGTGTCGGGCTCGAACTTCCCCCGATTCGGGCGGAACCTGGACAAGGGCACCACCACCCTGCACGGCCCCTCCTACGTCGTGCTGCCGACCATCCCGTAGACCTCCTGCCTGGACATGGCCGCGCCCTTGGCGAAGCACTCGTCGTAGTGCTCGTCACCGAGCGCGGCCCTGGCCGTCCGCGCGCCCTCCACGGTGTCGGGCGAGACGTCGCACGGCTCGATCGCCGCCGACGCCCCGAACAGCACGGCCGCCCGCTCCTGGTCGCCCTCGGCCTGCGCCGCCAGCGCGAACCCGGCCAGCACCTGCGACTGCAGCGGCCGGTCCGGGCTGGACGTGCCCAGCACGTCGAGGGCCTGGCGGTGCTGGTCAAGCGCGGCGGCCAGGTCGCCGGCGCGGGCCAGCGCCCGGCCGTACGCGGTCCTGAGCGCGGCGACCAGCTGCACCATCGGCGGGGCCTCGGCGAGCACGGCGAACAGCCCGCGGTAGATCTCCAGGCCCCGGTCCAGGTCGCCGAGGTGGCAGACGTGCGCGGCCTCGGCCAGGCCGAGCAGCAGCCGCGTGTACGCTGTCGTCTCCCCGTCGATGCTGGCCCTGGCCCTGTCCAGGTCCTCGCGCGCGCCGTCCAGGTCGCCGGTCCGCAGCCGCAGCTCCGCCAGCCTGAGCAGCGTCGAGATCGCCTCGTCCGAGCCGACCCAACGGCTGGTCAGCGACCAGGTCTCGGCGATCAGGTCGCCAGTCGGCGCGCCCCGGGCGGCCCGCACCTCGGCCAGGCCCAGCAGCGCCTCGGTCAGCCCCCACCGGTCCCCGAGCTGCCTGAACCCGGCCACCGACCGCTCCAGCCGCTCCTCGCTGCGCATCCGGCCGCCGACCATGAGGGCGGAGCTGGACAACCAGAGGTCGTCGCTTTCGATGTACGCCTCGATCAGCTCGGCGGCGCGGTCGTCCTCCCCCGCGGCGGCGGCCATGACGGCCCTGCTGAGCCTGATCATCGGATGCAGCGGCCCCTCCCGCTCGGCCCGCTCGATCAGCCGGTCCATCAGCCCCGACAGCGCCTGCATGGCGGGCCGGTCGTTGACGATCGTGCCGAACTTGTCCACGCCGTACGCGAACATGCACGCCGTGTACGCCTCGGCCAGCCCGGGAGGCGGATCGTCGCCCACCAGCTCCATCACCTGCATGGCCCAGGTCGCGCTCTCCTTCCGGTAGCCGGTCATCCACCAGTACCAGTTCAGCGCCGCGCACAGCCGCAGCGCCGACCGGGCGTCCCGCTCGTCGATGACGTACCGCAGCGCCGCGGCGAAGTCGTCGCGCTCGGGGGACAGCCGCTCGATCCAGGCGATCTGCGCGGCCGTCCGCAGCTCGGGCACCGCCCGTTCGGCCAGGTCCACCAGGTACGCCGCGTGCCGCCGCCGGTACTCGCCGACCTCGTCCGCCTCCGCCAGCCGTTCGAGCGCGTAGGCGCGGATGGTCTCCAGCATCGAGTAGCGGCCCTCGGCCGAGACCTGGACCAGCGACTTGTCGGCCAGCGCGCCCAGCACGTCCGCCGCTCCCCCGCAGACCGCCTCGACGGTCTCCAGCGTCGCGCCGCCCGCGAACACGCCCAGCCGCCTGGCCAGCACCCGCTCCTGCTCGCCCAGGAGCTCCCAGCTCCACTCCACGACCGCTCTGAGCGTCTGCTGGCGCGGCAGCGCGGTCCTGCTGCCGCCGGTGAGCAGCTTGAACCGGTCGTCGATGCGGTCGGCGAGCTGCCTCGGCGTCATGGTGCGCAGCCGGGCCGCGGCCAGCTCGATGGCCAGCGGCATGCCGTCCAGCCTGCGGCAGAGCGCCACCACCGAGGCCACGTTCCCGCCGTCGACGGCGAACCCCGGCCGCGCGGCCCCGGCCCGGTCGAGCAGCAGCCGGACCGACGGGTACGCCCCCGCCTGCTCGGCGCTCGCCCCCACGGGCGGCGGCTCCAGCGGTGGGACGGGAGCGAGGTGCTCGCCGGGCAGGTTGAGCGGCTCCCGGCTGGTGGCCAGCACCCTCAGGTCCTGGCAGTCCGTCAGCAGCCGCTCGGCCAGCTCGGCGGCGGCGTCGACGAGGTGCTCGCAGTTGTCCAGGACGAGCAACGCGGAGCGGCCCGCGAGGGCCTCGGCCACCTGCTCCACCGGGCCGCTCCCTCCGGCGGGCAGCCGGTACGGCGGGCGGTCGTCACGCAGGCCGAGCGCGTCGAGCACGGCGCCCGCGACATCGGCCGGGTCGCTGACCGGGGCCAGCTCGACCATCCAGACCGCCTCCGCCGACCGGAGCGCCACCTCCGTGGCCAGCCTGGTCTTGCCCGCGCCGCCGGGGCCTACGAGCGTGACGATCCTGGCCCGGCCGAGCAGGGTGCCCAGCTGGTCCAGCTCGGCCTCGCGGCCGATGAAGCTGGTCCGCGGGGTCCGTACGTTGCCCCGCTGCCTGACCTGGGCCATCGGAGGCGCCGGGCGAGCCGGGACCTCTCCCGACAGGACCGCCAGATGGGCGGCGCGCAGCTCGGGCCCGGGATCGACGCCGAGCTCGTCGGCGAGCGTGCGGCGGGTGCGCTCGAACAGCTCCAGCGCCTCCGCCTGCCGCCCCTCCGCGGCCAGCGCCCGCATGGCCAGCGCGCCCAGCCGCTCACGCAGCGGGTGCGCGGCGACCTCCGACGTCAGATCGACCGGCGTGCCCGCCGCCAGCCCGGCCTCGGCGCGGGCCTCGACGGCGGAGAGCCGGTCCTGCTCCAGGGCGGCGGCCGCGTTCGCCAGGAGCGGCACGGAGGTCAGATCGGCCAGCGCCGGTCCCCGCCAGAGCTCCAGGCCGTCCCCCTTTCCGGCCCCTTTTCCGGCCCCTTTCGCGGCCGTCCGCCTGAACCGCAGGGCGTCCACGTCGTCGGGGGCCACGGCCAGCGCGTAACCGCCCGGCCTGCTCTCCACCACCTCGTACGGGCGAAGCGCCACCCGCAGCCGCCTGACCAGCGTCTGGAGGGCGTTGGCCGCGTTGGCGGGCGGGTCGTCCGGCCAGAGGGCGTCGATCAGCCGCTCGGTCGTGACGGTACGGCCGGCTTCGAGCGCCAGCACGGCCAGGAGCGCCCGCAGCCGGAACCCACCGACCGCGATCGGTCCCCCGTCGCCCTCGACCTCCAGCGGCCCGAGAATGCAAATCCGCACATGTCACATCCTGCCCTGCCCCTCCGCTCCTCCGGCAACGCGCGGGTGGGGTGAAAAGAACCGGCCAGGGTCCGGGGAGGACCCTGGCCGGACCGGAAGGGGTCAGAAGTCGTCAGGGGTGCGGATGCGGTCCCGGACCCAGACCCCGGCGGGCTTGAGACGGGAGGTGCCGGCGAAGGTGCCGTTCGGGCAGGTGCCCTCGGTGAAGACGGCGCCCGAGCGGAAGTCGTCCGAGTAGTTCCAGTTCACCCAGCTGATCTTCTTCTGGGCCAGCAGATCGAGGTACTGCTGCGACCGCGTGAAGTTGTTCGACCCGTCCCCGGAGGCCGTCTGGGTGCCGAACTCCGTGACGAAGATCGGGATCCGGTCGGCGGCCCTGGACAGCGTGTTGAGGTATTCGCTGCCGTGAGAGGCCGCGTAGAAGTGGAACGTGTACATGATGTTGGCGGCGTTGACCGGGTTGCTGATGATCTCCGACTCGGTCGCCCCGTCCGAGACGCCCAGCGACGACCAGGCGCGGGTGCCCACCAGGATCGGGGTCTCCGGGTCGTACTGCCTGATCACCGGGATGAGCTGGTTGGCGTAGTTCCTGATGGTGGACCAGGAGACGCCGTTGGGCTCGTTGGCGATCTCGTAGAGCAGGTTGTTCTTGCCGTTGTGCCGCTGGGCGATCTCGGTGAAGAACGTCTTGGCCCGCGACAGGTTGTAGTTGGGGTCGCCCGGGTCGAGCATGTGCCAGTCGACGATGGCGTACATGCCGCGGGCGGTGGCCTGCTCGATCAGGTTGTGCACCCGGTCGGTGAACAGCCGGGGGTTGGTCTCGTAACCGTCCTCCTGGATGTACATGGAGATCCGCAGGACGTCGGCCTTCCAGTCGTTGGCCAGCGCGTCCAGGGAGGCGGTGTTGAGGCACTGGGAGTACCACTGCAGGCCGTGGCTGCTCATGCCGCGCAGCTGGATCTGCTTGCCGTGCTCGTTGCACAGCTTGACCCCGCACACCTGCAGCTGCCCGTTGGCCTGGACGGGCGTGCCGGTGCCGGAGGAGGTGCCGAGGACCAGGCGGTCGAGGTTCGGGCCGCCGTTGGCGGTGGTGGCGGTGGCGCGGACGGTGTTGGTCCCGGCGTTGAGCGTGGTGGTGACCGTGGCCTCCTGCCAGGTGGTCCAGGCGCCGGTGCCGGGGAAGTCCCTGGTGGTGGCGGTGCCGTTCACGGCGATGGCCATCGGACGATTCACGGTCGTGCCGTTGGCGTACCTCAGGGTGAGGGTGGCGGGGCCGGCGGTGGCGGCGTCGACGGCGAACTCGACGTACGAGCCGGTGATGTTGTCGTAGTTGACGAACCCGGTGCCGCTGTAGCCGGCGTGGTTCGACTCGACCACGCCCTGGGAGACGGTGGCGTTCTCGGCCTCGTACGTGGTCGCGGCCTGCGCTGGGGCTGCTTGCAAGGAGGCGGCGACGATCGCGGCGATGGCGGCGAGCCGCACGGATCGATGCATGGGGGTGAGCTCCTCACTCGTTCATTAGGAAACCTTACTAACGAGTATGGGGAGCGTAGATCGGACCTCCACCGGAGGACAAGACCCAAATTGACGCGAGCAGTCAAAGGGCGCGGTCCACGTGGCCACCCCTAGCCACGCGAACCGCGCCCATCTCGAACGGCGAACCCACGGACAGCAGCGCCGCCAGCCCCAGCGCATCAGCGAGCCCACCTGCATTCCATAGTAAACAAATAGGTATTGAGGGTAAAGCTCAAATTTGCAGGAGAGCGCGGACACGGACAGGCCCCTCGGGGCCGTAGTGGGCCGTGTGCGGGCGCGAGTACCCGGTGCGGCTCACGAGCACCCGGCTCGATGACCTTGACCGGCCCCGCGCCGATCCGGTCCTTCGTGTCGTAGATGTGGATTGACGAGGAGCGCCGGCCGGGGACGACCAGGCAGCGCCGTTCGACGCGTGCGCCACAGAGCCGACGGGTGCAAATGCGCGCCGCAGAGCCGTGGGGGCCGAACGGGTGAGGAAGTTGGCGGTTTACAAGGTCTGCTCATCGTGATGGATTCGGGAATTGACTTCCTCCCCACGGCTAAGCCGGGGGATTCCAACCTTCACAGGTTGGGGTTCCTGCTTCGTCGGCGACCGCACCCGAGAGGACTCGGAGTGTCTGACGTCACCTCCACAGGCAGACACGGCACGACCTGCCGCCAAGATGTTCTTCGCGGCGTTGATGTCCCTGTCATGCAGGGTGCCGCAGCCCGGGCACGTCCAGCGCCGGGTGGAAAGGCTCAGCCCGGCGAGCAGATGCCCGCACTTGCTGCACGTTTTCGAGCTGGGATGCCACCGGTCGATCACGATCAGGCGACGGCCGTACTTGGCGGTCTTGTACTCCAGCATGCGACGGAAGGCACCCCACCCGCAGTCGGAGATCGCTTTGGCCAAGCGGCGGTTGCGGACCATGTTCTTAACGGCGAGATCTTCGATCACGATCACGTCGTGGTCGCGGACCAGGCGGGTGCTGGTCTTGTGCAGGAAGTCAGCCCGAGACGTGGCGACCTTGCGGTGGGCACGGGCGACCTTTGCCTTGGCCTTCTTGCGGTTGTTCGACCCGCGCCGCTTGCGGGCCATGCGCCGCTGGTAGCGGGCCAGGTTGCGTTCCCGTTTGGCCAGCAAGCGCGGGTTGGGGATCTTCTCGCCGTCACTGGTGACCGCGAAGTCCTTCACCCCGAGGTCCACGCCGGCCATGGCACCTGTTACCGGGGGCTGCTCGGGGTCGACGATATCCACCGCGAAGGAGATGTACCAGCGCCCGCACGGGTCACGCGAGACGGTCACCGTGGTCGGGTCGATCGTCGCAGGGTCCACGTCGGGCCAGGACCACGCGAACTTCAGCGGGGCGTCCATCTTCGCCAGGAACAGGCGCCCGTCGCGGTAGCGGAAGCCCGAGCGCGTGTACTCGGCGGCCTGCCGTCCCGTCCGGGACTTGTAGCGCGGATAGCGGGCCCGCTTGGCGAAGAAGTTCGCGAACGCTTTCTGTTGAGTGCGCAGGACCTGCTGGAGCGGGACGGAGGAGACCTTGCCCAGGAAGGCGAACTCCTCGACCTGCTTGAGCTGGGTCAGATAGGTGTTGGCCTGGGGGACGTTGGTGGACAGCCTCTCGCCGTACCAGCGGGCGTGACGCCAGGCCAGCACGCGGTTCCACACCAGGCGCACACAGCCGAACGTGCGGTTCAGCACGCTGGCCTGCTCGGGCGTGGGGTAGGCCCGGCACTTGTACGCCGTCCTCACAGAGATCATCTTAGCGGAGGGCTTAGCAGGCTGCACGCGATCTGCTCAACGACATTCCGCCTGACGGCGGGCTGTCTATGCCTGCCCCGCTCCGCGGGGAACTCACATTCCTGCCCAGGGCTAAAGCCCGGGGTCTCCAGCGAAAGGAACCAGATGAGCGTGCAGGGCACTTGCGACTCCCGGTTCTCCCAGGTCGCGGAGGAGTTCGAGGGCAACCTCGCCCGCCGCGGCGAGGTGGGCGCGTCGGTGTGCGTGATCGTCGGCGGCGAGGTGGTCGTCGACCTGTGGGGCGGCGAGGCCGCGCCGGGCGTCCCGTGGCAGAGCGGCACGATCGGGCACGTCTGGTCGTGCACCAAGGGCGCGACGGCGCTCTGCGCCCACATCCTGGCCTCGCGGGGCGAGCTCGACCTCGACGCGCCGGTCACCCGCTACTGGCCCGAGTACGGCGCCGGCGGCAAGGGCGGGACGCTCGTCCGGCACCTGCTCGCCCACCAGGCCGGGCTGCCCGTACTGCGCGAGCAGCTGCCGCCCGGCGCGTTCTACGACTGGAAGCTGATGGCCGACAGGCTCGCGGGCGAGGAGCCGTTCTGGGAGCCGGGCAGCAGGCACGGATACCACGCGCTGACGTTCGGCTACCTGGTCGGGGAGGTCGTCCGGCGGGTGAGCGGACGCTCGCTCGGGACGTTCTTCCGCGAGGAGGTCGCCGAGCCGCTGGGCCTGGAGTTCTGGCTGGGCCTCCCGGAGGAGTACGAGCACCGGGTCGCGCCGACGATCCCCGCCGACCCGCCCGCGACGCCGCCCTCCTTCTACGTCAAGGCGTTCACGGACCCGGCCTCGATGCCCGCGCTGCTGCTGGCGAACGAGGGCGGCTACATGACGCCCGGCGAGTCGGACAGCCGGGCGGCGCACGCGGCCGAGTTCGGGGCCATCGGGGCGATCACGAACGCCCGGGGCCTGGCCGGGATGTACCGGCCGCTGTCGCTGGGCGGCGGCGGCCTGGTCACCGGGGAGCACCTGGTCCACATGTCGCTCACCGCCTCGGCGGGCACCGACGCGGTGCTGGCGGTGCCGTCGCGGTTCTCGCTCGGCTTCGTGAAGGCGGCGGACAACCGGCACCTGCCGCCCGCCGACCAGGAGGGCGCGCTCCTGTCGGCGACCGCGTTCGGGCACGTGGGCATGGGCGGCTCGGTCGGCTTCTGCGACCCGGCGGCGCGCCTGGCGTTCGGCTACTCGATGAACAAGCAGGGCATCGGCCTCGGGATCAACGAGCGCGGCCAGGCGCTGGTGGACGCCACATACCAGGCGCTCGGCTACAGGCAGGTATACGGCGGGATATGGTACGCGCCAGGCGAGATATCGTGATGTGCGGTTTGATCCTCCCCCTGGAGTAAGAGGCATGTTCTTCGGCATCACCAATTTCTGGACCTATGTCATCGGCGCCTTGCTGATCATTCTGCTGCCCGGCCCGAACTCGCTGTACGTGCTCAGCTTCGCCGCCCAGAACGGCGTCCGCCAGGGCTACCGGGCCGCGGCCGGCGTCTTCATCGGCGACACCGTGCTGATGTTCCTGACCGCCGCCGGCGCCGCGTCCCTGCTCCGCTCCAACCCGCTGCTCTTCACGATCGTCAAGTACGCCGGCGCCGGCTACCTGGCCTGGATCGGCTTCCAGATGATCAGGGGCGCCTGGCGATCGAGGAAGGCGACCGAGGAGGAGAAGCCGCAGGTCAAGATCGAGCGCCAGCCGCGCCCGTTCCGCAAGGCCCTGGTGATCAGCCTGCTGAACCCGAAGGCCATCCTCTTCTTCGTCTCGTTCTTCGTCCAGTTCGTCGACCCGGGCTACGCGGCCCCCGCGCTGTCGTTCCTCATCCTGGGCGCGATCATCCAGGTGTTCAGCTTCCTCTACCTGACGGCGCTGATCTTCGGCGGGACCTTCCTGGCCAACCAGTTCAGCCGGCGCAGGAAGCTCAGCGCCGGTCTGACCACCGGAGTCGGCGCTCTGTTCCTCGGATTCGGCGCGAAGCTCGCCACTTCGTCACTCAGTTGAAAGCCTGCCGTAAGACCTCGCTGTTTTCGTGGAAACAGATGGAACGCGTCAAAAGAGGCAGTCGCATCACCTCTCCTCGGGTACGGTAAGCCACCGGCGTGCTTCCCGGGACGCGGGTGATGCCGCGCTGGTTACGGCGAGCGGTCCATCTGGCAAGCCATGTCCCCCGAAGCCCGGGTAGACGCTGATCATCGGCCTATCTGCGGAGCAGCCTTGAACCATCCCCCGGTCCACCTTCCACGCCTGACGGCACTCGCCCGGCAGGCGGCCCCCAGGCTGCTCGAAGGCGTCGTGGCGCCGCTGGCGGTGTTCTACCTGGCCATGATGGTCCTGGGATTCAAGGGGGCGCTCATCGCCACCGTCGCCTGGGTCTACATCGGGGTGGGGTGGCGGCTGATCAGGCGGGTCAAGGTGCCCGCCACCATGTTCCTGGCCGCGTTCGCGATCACGGTCCGCGCTCTCGTGGCGTTCTGGACCGGCACGTGGATGTGGTTCTTCATCCAGCCGGAGATGGGCACGATCTGCATCAGCATCGCGTTCCTCGCCTCCGTCCGGCTCAACCGGCCGCTCGTGCAGAAGCTCACGCTCGACTACATCCATCTGCCGTCGGCGGTGCTCAAGCACGAGCGGGTCCGCAGGTTCTTCGCCAGGATCACGCTGCTGTGGGCGTTCGTGCTGCTCATGAACTCGACGCTCAGCATCGCCCTGGCCGTCCACGAATACCTGGCCGGGTCGCTCGGCGGGTTCATGGTGCTGAGGACGTCAGCGGTGGCCGTGATCAGCGGACTGGCGATCGCGTTCTCCATCTTCGCCTTCAAGCGGGTGCTCCGCCGGCTGAACGTCGCCCACACCTGACCGTTCGGCCAGCAGGAACGCCCCGCACATCCCCATGACCAGCCCCGTCAGCATGCCGAACAGCTCGGTCAGCTCCGCGCCCGGCGCGCCGAGCGGCGCCCGTACGGAGCTGATGATCATCACGTAGAGCCCGCCGGCGAACAGCGAGCCCGAGCCGAGCCAGGTCGCCACCAGCGGCGCCCAGAACGGGCCGCGCCCGCGCCGCCGGACCATCAGCACGAGCGCGACGGCCCCGGCGACGGCCAGCAGGCCCTCGACGCGGTCCTGGAGGCCCCCGGCGAGCTTGACCGCGCCGATCGGCCCGGCCACCAGCAGAGCGCCCCAGGCCACGACCGTCTGGAACGACCGGGTCGGACTGGCGAACGCGTGATCGATCCGGGTGGTGAAGACGCCCGGCCACCGGTCGCGCGAGTAGAGCACGAAGGCCGTCATGAGGCCGACACCCTGCGCGACGAACCCGCCGTAGACCATCATGTAGATCCACGGCTCGATGGCCCCGCCGGTCTCGAAGACCGCCAGCCCCCCGGTCAGCACCATGATCGGCGCCGTGACGATCACCACGGCCAGCAGGCCCGTGCCGACCCAGAGCGGGAGCAGCACGAGCCAGGCCGGCAGCCGCAGTCCCCACCGCATGGTGAACGCCAGCGCCAGCACCAGCCCGACCGCCTCCATGCCGAACGTCATCGTGTTGAGCCCGATCATCGCCGGGTCGGTCATGAAGGCCGGATCGGCGACCCCCACCGGGTGTCCCGTCAGCCAGAGCGTCTTCAGCGTGAGGTACGGCAGCATCGCGGCGATCGCGACGATCGCGGCGGTGACGCGGCCTATCTCCGGTCTGCGTTCAGTCATGCTCCGAGCGTCGCCCGGCGGGCCGGTGATTCCCTCCCGAGCCGCGGGGATCCTGCTCCCCCGCGCGGGGGATGCTCACGTCCAGCTCGAAGCCGTCGCCGACCGGGCCGGCGGTCAAGGTGCCCCCGGCCAGCCGGACGCGCTCGCGCAGGCCCGCCAACCCCAGCCCGCCGGGCAGCGCGAGGGGCCGGGCGCGCGGCCGGCCGCTGCGCACGGTGACGCGCTCCGGCGAGACCCGTACCCCGACCGGGGCTCCGGGGGCGTGCTTGGCGGCGTTCGTGAGCCCTTCCTGGACCACCGCGTGCGCCAGGTCGGGCACCGGCCCCGGCGCCAGGTCCAGGGTGATCGGCATGCCGGAGTCCCTGGCCCGCCGCACCAGCTCGGTCACGTCCTCGTTCACGGGTGACAGCGGCGCCGCGTCGGAGTCCTCGCGCAGCAGCCCGATGATCTGGCGCAGCCGGTCCGTGGCGTCGGCCGCCGCCAGCCGCAGCTCCCCCGCCGCCCTGACCTGCGTCTCGGCCAGCCCCTGGGCCATCTCCAGCCCGGCCGCCCGCACCGCGATCAGAGCCAGGTCGTGGCCGAGGGAGTCGTGCATCTGCCGCGCGATCCTGGCCCGCTCGCGCAGCCGCGCCTGCGCCTCGGCGGCCAGCCCCGCCTGCGTGCGCCCCTGCAGCAGCCTGCGCCTGAGCAGCCCCAGCAGGTACGGCACCACGTACGTGCCGAGCAGCGCGGTCACCATGGACACCCACAGGGCGAGGTCGCCGCCCTTGGCCAGCACGACGCCCACGCCGACGGCCGAGATCAGGCAGAACGCCAGCGGCGCGGGCCAGAGCACGGCCAGGCGCCGCCCGGTGAGGTAGGCGTACCACATGATGAACGGCGAGCTGGCCAGCAGCGGCAGGATCTTCACGTTGCGCCTGGGCAGCAGCCAGCTCAGGTCCACGGTCGCGAACCCCTCGCTGAACTGCCACGGCCCCAGCGGCAACAGCAGCACCAGCGCGGCCAGCGGCCAGCGGCGGCCCACCAGCACCGCGACCGTGGCCAGCCCGATCCTGGGCAGGCTCACCATGGCGAAGGCGGCCGGATCCACGAACGGGTCAGGGCCCATGGCCGCCACGAAGATGCCGAGCACGGCCCAGAGCAGCAGGTCGTAGACCACCTGGCGGCGGCTCTCCCGGCGAAGACGTCTCACCGGACCGACGGTAGCCGCCTCCCGAGCCCGCGGATGCCGCCGGAAGTCAGCCGGCGACCCTGACGAAAGTCAGGGTAGGGCGGCGCCCACTGCCGCGGTAGAGCTAGCCCCACCCCGAAAGCGCCTACCTCCACTCCTGTTTCGGCCTGCGGAAACCGGTTTGATCGATGGTGTCACCCGGAGGTCGGAACCGGGCCCCCGACGAAAGTAGGGGGCGGTGCGTGCCGATCGTCCGATGTGCCGTGACCTGCGGAGTTTCTACCTTCATGGGGTACCGGCCCTGATCCGCGTAAGGGATGGGTCCGCGTTCGACCCGGGGCATCCCCGATGTCCCCGGCCGTGCCACGCAGACACGCTGTGTGGGTGCCCTAACGATCGGAGTGAACACTCATGTCGCATGCCATTCTCGACCTGGTCCAGCAGGTGATGTCATCACCTTGGTTATACGCGGCGCTGTTCGGGCTCGCGCTGCTCGACGGGTTCTTCCCGATCGTGCCGGCCGAGACGTCAGTGATCACCGCCGCGGTGTTCGCCGCCTCCGGCGAGACGAACCTGGCCCTGGTCATCGTGGCGGCGGCTCTGGGCGCCTTCGCCGGTGACCACATCTCCTACCTGATCGGCAACAAGTCGGCAGGCAGGCTGCGGAACAAGAAGGCGTTCGTCTGGGCCCGCGACACGCTGGCCGAGCGGGGCGGCCTCGTCCTCGTGGTGGCCAGGTACATCCCCGGCGGGCGCACCGCGACCACGCTGACCATGGGCGCCGTACGGCATCCGCTGCGCTCGTTCACGTTCTTCGACGCGATCGCGGCGAGCTCGTGGGCGGTGTACTCGGGGCTGATCGGCTTCTTCGGCGGCATGGCCTTCGAGAACGACCCGATCAAGGGCCTGCTCCTCGGCCTGGGCATCGCGGTGTCCATCACCGCGCTCGTCGAGCTCGTGAGATGGCTCAGGAAGCGACGCGCCATCCAGGCTTCCCCAGAACGTCTTCCCGCGGACACGTCCGTTTGACCCTGTCTGGCAACCATCCGTCTGAAAGGAGTGCGAAATGACTGTGCTGGCCGCGGCGATCGCCCTGGTCGGTTCGCTGTTCTTCGCGCTCGGAGCCGCTCTGCAGCAGTTCGAAGCAGCCGGGTCGGCCAAACCGGGGCTGCTCGCCCTACTGCGGAAACCGCGCTGGCTGATCGGCGGCGCGTCCATTCTGACGGGTGGTGGCCTGCACATCGTGGCACTCGGGCTCGGGCCGCTGACCGTCGTCCAGCCGATGGGCGTGGCGAGCCTGCTGTTCGCCCTGCCCCTCGCCGCCGCGCTGCACGGCCGCAAGCCCTCCCCCAAGGAGCTGGCGGCCGCGGGTGTGGTGGCGGCCGGGCTGGTCGGGCTCGTCCTGCTGGTCCCCAACTCGGAAGGTCCCACCTACCTCGGCCCGGACGGAGTGCTCACCCTGCTCGGCGTGGCCGGAGTCGCGGCGGTCCTGCTGTGGGCCGCCTCGCGGGCGGCCTCGCCGGCGGGCCGGGCCGCCCTGCTCGCGACCAGCTCGGGCGTGCTCTACGGCGCGACGGCCACGCTCATGCGCGTGCTGCTGGACGGCACCTGGAACTGGTGGTACGTGCTGGCGCTGCCGGTGCCCCTGCTGCTGGCGCTGGTGATGCTCCAGCGGGCCTACGCGGTCGGGCACTTCGGCGTCTCGTTCGCCTCGCTCCAGATCGCCGACCCGCTCACCGCGGTGGCGTTCGGCGCGCTGCTGCTCGGCGAGCCGGTGCCGACCGGCATCGTGCCGGTCGCGGCGGCGCTCCTGACCGCGGCCGGGACCGTCGCGCTGGCCCGCACCAGCCCGCTGGAGTCCCGCAACAATCCCCCGACTCATTCCCCCACCCCTTTGTGAAACCGGAGTCACTTCCATGGCCATGCCCCTGCGTTCTCTCCCCCAGATCGCCGAGACCGCCCCCACCCCGGCCCCCGAGCGGCCGCGCCGGATCCTGATCTCGACCGACACCTACCCGCCGGACGTCAACGGCGCCGCCTACTTCACCCACCGCCTGGCCACCGGCCTGGCCGCGCGCGGCAACGAGGTGCACGTGGTCTGCCAGTCGGACGTGGGCCCGCCCACCGCCGACGTCGTGGACGACGTGATCGTGCACCGCCTGCGCTCCGCGCCGATACCGGTCCACCCCACAATGCGGTTCACGGTGCCGGCCAGGCTCGACCGGCTGATCGCCGGCATCCGTCCCGACGTGCTGCACGCCCAGGGTCACTTCGTGGTCGGCAGGGCCGCCATCGCCGCCGCCCGGCGCGCGAACGTCCCCATCGTGGCCACCAACCACTTCATGCCCGACAACCTCTTCCAGTTCTGCCACATCCCCGAGCGGCTGCGGATCAAGGCCGGCCGGCTCGCGTGGCGCGACTTCAGCCGGATCTTCAACCGCGCCGACCGCATCACCACCCCGACCCCGCTGGCCGCCAAGCTGCTGGCCGACCAGGGCTTCGGCCGCGAGGTTGAGGCGGTCTCCTGCGGGATCGACCTGACCAGGTTCCACCCGCGCGCCGAACCCAAGGCGTGGGCGCGCAAGCTGTTCGACCTGCCCGACAGGCCGACCATCCTGTTCGTCGGCCGCCTGGACGAGGAGAAGCGCCTGGACGAGATCGTCCGCGCGCTGCCGCTCGTGCTGAACCGGACCGACGCCCAGGCGGTGTTCGTCGGCCGCGGCAACCAGCGGGCGGAGCTGGAGCGGCTGGCCGCCCGCATCGGCGTCGGCGAGCGGGTCTCCTTCCTGGGCTTCGTGCCCGACGAGCTCATGCCCCAGACGTTCGCCGCCGCCGACGTGTTCGCCATGCCGGGCATCGCCGAGCTGCAGAGCATCGCCACGCTGGAGGCCATGGCCATGGGGCTGCCCGTGGTGGCCGCCGACGCGATGGCGCTGCCGCACCTGGTGGACGAGAACGGATACCTGTTCCAGCCGGGCGACGTGATCTCCCTGGCCAGGCACCTGACGAGCATTCTCACCGACGACGACCTGCGGGCCCGGCTCGGCAAGACCAGCAGGGAGCTGGCGCTCACCCACGATGACCGGTCGTCGCTGGCCCGGTTCGAGCAGATCTACGATGAGGTGGCCCGATGACCCCAGTCCAAAGCGCCTGGGGCGCTGTCTCCGGCACGGTGGTGTCCGTGTGCGCTCTGGCGTACGCGCAGGTCGCCCTGCCGACGCAGCCGCTGCTCAGCGACTACGCGCTGGTCTCCGGCGGGCTCGTGCCCGTCCTCGTGGGGATGCTGGCACTGGCGGGGGCGTGCCTGTGTCTCGCGTACGGGCTGGCGGCGAGCGACCCGGCGCGCACCGCGGCCACCAGGGTGCTGCTGCTGGCGGGGGCGGCGGGGCTGATGATGAGCGCGATCTTCCCCACGGACCCCGGCAACTCGCAGGTCGGCTCCCTGACCGGCGAGATCCACCGGTGGGCGGCGGCCGTCGTGTTCACCTCGCTGCCGGTCGCCGGCTGGACCCTGGCCAGGGGCCGGGAGGCGGCGCCCCTGTGGAACGCGGTCCGGGCCCTGAGCGTGACCTCGGCGGCCATGCTGGCCTTCTACCTGGCGGCCCACCCGGCCTCGATCACCTCGCCGCTGATCGGCGGCGCAGGCTACTACGGCCCACTGGAGCGGGGCGTGGTGCTGGCCGAGATGGCGCTGCTCGTCGCCATGGCGCTGGTGTCGGTCGCGAAGCGGCCCGCCGTGCGCACCCAGGCCGTCCCGGCCGAACCCGAACGCCCCGAGCGGACAGACCGCCTGGCGGCCTGATGCCCCCATCCTTCGACCCGCGACGAAATGACGCCGTTCTAGCGTACAACCATGCTCATCACACGCCACTCAGCCGCTGAGGCGGTGCTCGCCGACCCGAGGTACGTGCCGCCTCCCGTACGACAGGACGCCGAGGAGGGCACGCTGGCCTGGCTCCGCGCCCAGGTGTCGAGGTTCAGCACCGGAGAGACGCACGCCGGGCGGCGCCGCCTGCTGGAGGAGCGGCTGGCCGCCCTTGACCCCGCCGAGCTGAGAACGGCCGCCAGAGCCATGACGCTGGAGCGGGGCGGCGACTGGCGAGGCGTCCCCACGGCCACGCTCGGCGCCGCGCTGGGCGTGAAGGACACGAGCGCCGTGGCCGCCGCCGCGACCGGCTACCTGTCCGGCGAGGAGAGCCCGGAGGCCGACGCCGCCGTCGCCGAACTGCTCGAACAGGCCACCATCCCCGAGATCACCCTGCTGCTGCAGGGGCACGCCGCCACGGAGGCGCTCATCGAGAACGCCGTCGGGCACGCCGGACCCGGCGCCGACCCCGAGGCGCTGCTGCACGAGACGCTCAGGCAGGACCCGCCGCTCAAGGCCACCCGCAGGCTCGACACGCGGACCGGCGACGAGGTGACCATCGACCTGGTGTCGGCCAACCGCGACCCTGACGTGTTCGCCGATCCCGACCGGTTCGACCTCTCGCGCGGCCGTACCCCCCATCTGACCTTCGGCCACGGCGTGCGCCCCTGCCCCGGGCCCGCCCACGCGCGCGCGCTGGCCGCGGGCGTGCTCGAAGCCCTTCTCGACGTGAGCCGCTCATGAACTTCCACGACCTGCACCGCCCCGGCGACCCCCTGCTGCTGCCGAACGCCTGGGACTACGGCTCGGCCGCCCTCCTGGCCCGGGAGGGCTTCCCGGCGATCGGCACGACCAGCCTCGGCGTGGCCGCCGCGTACGGCAGACCGGACGCGGCCGGCGCAACCAGGGCGGAGACCATCGAGCTGGCCGAATCGATCAAGGACCTGGCCGTCATGGTCACCGTCGACATCGAGGGCGGCTTCAGCGACGACCCCGCCGAGGTGTCCGACCTGGTCGCGGGCCTCGCCGCGCTCGGAGTCGCGGGGATCAACCTGGAGGACGGCCGCCCTGATGGCACGCTGCGCCCGATCGAGCTGCACCAGCGGATCATCGAGGCGGCCAAGGGCCACGGCGTGTTCGTCAACGCCCGTACGGACACGTACTGGCTGAAGACCGGCGACACACGCGAACGGGTGGCCGCCTACGGCCACGCCGACGGGATCTTCGTGCCCGGCATGAGCGACCTGCGCGAGATCGCCGAGGTGGCCGCGAGCACGCCGCTCCCCCTCAACGTCCTGTACCAGCCGGACGGCCCCACGCTCCCCCAGCTCGCCGAGGCCGGCGTGGCCAGGGTGAGCACCGGGTCGCTGCTGTACCGGGCCGCGCTCCACGGGGCGCTCGCGGCGGTGTCCGCCGCCCAGGGCAGGCAGGCCCCTCCGCTGCCGACCTACGCGGAGATCGCCGCGCTGCTGCCGCAACCGCGATAATCGACGCATGCGCTTCCAGATCCTCGGGCCCACCAGCGCGCTGGACGAGGACGGCGAGCCGGTCGCGCTCGGCGGTCCCCGGGTGCGCGCGCTGCTGACGCTGCTCGCCCTGCACGCGGGCCGCATCGTCGGCGGCGAACAGCTCGTGGACGGCATGTACGGCCCGAGACCGCCCGAGGGCGTGGCCAACGCGCTGCAGTCGCAGGTCTCCAGGCTGCGCCGGGCGCTGGGCAGGGATCTGGTGGAGTTCCATCCGGCGGGATACCGGCTGGTGGCCGACCCTCAGGACGTGGACGCGCGCAGGTTCGAGCTGCTGACGCAGCAGGGCAGGCAGGCCCTCGCCGGCGGTGATCCCGGCCGGGCGGCCACGCTCCTGCGCGAGGCGCTCGAGCTGTGGCGGGGCGCGCCGCTCTCCGACGCCCCGCACGCCGAGGCCGCCGCGGCGGCACTGGCCGAGCTGCGGCTGGCCGCCACCGAGGACCGCGTGCAGGCCGACCTCGACCTGGGCCGGCATCGCGAGCTGGTCGCCGAGCTGAGCCAGCTCGCCGCCGCCCACCCGCTGCGCGAGCGGCTGCGCGCCCTGCTCATGCGTGCCCTCTACGGCAGCGGCCGGCAGGCCGAGGCGCTGACCGTCTACGACGAGGCCAGGAAGATCCTGGACGAGGAGCTCGGCGTCGAGCCGGGGGCCGAGCTGGCCGCCGCCCACCTGGCCGTGCTCAGGGCCGACCCGGCGCTCGGCGCCCCCGCTCCCGACGCCGCCCCCGCGGCCCGGCTGCGGCAGGGCCTGCGCGCCCAGCTCACCAGCTTCGTCGGCAGGGCCGAGGAGATCGAGCAGGTGGCCGCCAGGCTGCGAGCCAACCGGCTCGTCACGCTGATCGGGCCCGGCGGCGCGGGCAAGACGCGGCTGGCGACCGAGGCGGCCGACCAGGAGCCCGGCGACGTGTGCTTCGTGGAGCTCGCGCCGGTTTCCGAGGACGCCGGCGTGCCGGGGGCCGTCCTGTCCGCCCTGGACATCCGCGACGCCCCGCCCACCCCCGACCGGCTCACCGTCGACCCGGCCACCAGGCTCGTCACCGCGCTGGCCGGCCGCAGGCTGCTCCTGGTCCTGGACAACTGCGAACACGTCGTCGCGGCCACCGCCGACCTGGCCGACCTGCTACTGGCCTCCTGCCCCGAGCTGCGCGTGCTGGTGACCGGGCGCGAGGCGCTCGGCATCACCGGCGAGTCGATCCTGCCCGTGGCGCCGCTGCGGCTGCCGCCGCCCGAGGCCGGCAGCCCCCTGGACTATCCGGCGGTCCGGCTGTTCGCCGACCGCGCCGCCGCCGTACGGCCTGGTTTCGCCGTGGACGCGGGCAACGCCGCGGCGGTCGTACGCATCTGCCGGGCGCTCGACGGGCTGCCGCTGGCCATCGAGCTGGCCGCGGCGCGGCTGCGCACCCTGTCGGTGGCCGACGTGGCGGCCCGGCTCGACGACCGGTTCAGGCTGCTGACCAGGGGCAGCCGTACGGCGCTGCCCCGGCACCAGACGCTGCACGCGGTCGTCGCGTGGAGCTGGGACCTGCTGGACGAGAGCGAGCAGCGGCTGGCCAGGCGGCTGAGCGTGTTCGTCGGCGGCGCCCGGCCGGAGGCGGCCGAGCAGGTGTGCGGGCTGCCCGAGGACGTGCTCTTCTCGCTGGCGGAGAAGTCGCTGGTGGAGTTCGTGGGCGGCCGTTTCCGGATGCTGGAGACGATCAGGGCGTTCTGCGCGGAACGGCTGGCGGAGTCGGGCGAGGCCGAGTCGATCTCCGAGGCGCACGCCCGCTACTGCCTCGACCTGGTCATCACGGCCGACCCGTTGCTGCGCACCGGAGAGCAGCTGGAGTGGCTGGTCCGGCTCGACGAGGAGAGCGACGAGGTCGACGCGGCGATCCGCTGGGCGACCGCGTCCGGGCGGCCGGAGCTGGGATTGCGGCTGCTGGCCCACTGTGGCTGCTACTGGTGGATGCGCGGCAACCGCGTCACCAGCGCCCACCTGGCCGCCGACCTCATGGCCGCGCTCGGCTTCCGGCATCCGCCGGGCATGGAGGAGGAGTACGTCATGTGCGTGCTCATCAGTGCCTGGACCGGCGGCATCGACGAGGAGCTGCGCGCGCGGCTCGCGGAGGCGCGGCAGCTGCTGCCGGTGTACAACCTGCCGATGCGGGTGGAGTTCCTCTCGATGCTGCTCTCGGCCTACACAGGGCCGCCCGGCGAGTACGACGAGGTCTACACCGCGCTCACCAGCCGCGCCGACGAGCTCCAGCCCTGGCAGGAGGCGCTGTCCTACGGCGGTGTGGCGTTCCTGCTGCAGTCGGTCGGCCGGGCCGCCGAGGCCCTGGTCAACTTCGAGCGGAGCCTGGCCGCGTTCAAGGCCATCGGGGAGCGGTGGGGCATGGTGATGACGCTGTCCGGCCTCGGCGCTCTCTACCAGGAGAAGGGCGACTTCACGACCGCGATCGCGCTGGCCGACGAGGCGCTGGCGGTGGCCACCGAGCTGGGCGCCGAGACGGAGATCGCCGAGGCCCTGTGCCGGCGGGGCGACGCCCGGCTCAACCTGGCCGACGCGACGGGCGCGCGGGCCGACTACCTGCGGGCCGCCGAGATGTCGCGCAGGAACGGCTCGACGGAGACGATGGCGTGGGCGCGCCTCGGGCTGGGCCAGGTCGCGCTGTTCCAGGGTGACCTGGACGAGGCCCGCGCGCTGCTCGTCCAGGCTCGTGACGAGGTGCCGGGCGACTGGTACACCACGGAGGAGACCCGCGCCCGCATCACCGCCGCCCTCGACGAGGTGAACGCCCGCTCAACCGGGCCTGCCGGCGATCAGCCGGCCGAGCCTCCCGTCTGAGCGGCCGGCGATCCGCCGACCGGGCCTCCCAGCTGAGCGGCCGGCGAGCCACCGGCCGGGCCTGCCAGCGGGGCGGTCAGCGAGCGGTAGGCAGGCCGTCAGCCGCGCTCCCGACAGTAGGCGGCATGAAGAACAAATGGTCCTGCCTGGCCATCGCCTGCCTGGCCACCCTGCTGCTCTCGCTCGACCTCACGGTCCTGCACCTGGCCCTGCCCAGGCTGGTGACCGACCTCGGCGCGAACTCCACCCAGTTGCTCTGGATCGGCGACATGTACGGCTTCGCGCTGGCCGGCCTCCTCGTCACCATGGGCAACCTCGGCGACCGCATCGGACGCAAGCGCCTGCTGCTGATCGGCGCGGCCGCGTTCGGCGCCGCCTCGGTGGTGACGGCGTACGCGCCCAACCCCGAGCTGTTGATCGCGGCCAGGGCCCTGCTCGGCGTGGCCGGAGCGACGATCATGCCGTCCACCCTGTCGATCGTCCGGAACGTGTTCACCGACCCGGGCGAGCGCACCACGGCCATCGGCATCTGGAGCGGGATGAGCGCCGCCGGGTTCGCCATCGGCCCGGTCGTGGGCGGTCTGCTGCTCGACCACTTCTGGTGGGGCTCGGTCTTCCTGATCAACGTACCGATCATGCTGCTGGTGCTGGCCGGCGGGATCCTGGTGCTGCCCGAGTCGCGCAACCCGCACGCGGGCCGGCCCGACCTGATCAGCGTCGTCCTCTCGTTCGCCGGCGTGGTGACGGCCGTCTACGCGGTCAAGGAGGCGGCGCACAAGGGCCTGGAGCACGCCGACGTGCTGGTGGCGGGCGCGGCCGGGGTCCTGCTGCTGGGCCTGTTCGTGTGGCGCCAGACGCGGCTGCCCGAGCCGCTGATCGACGTCCGGCTCTTCAGGCGGCGGGCGTTCAGCGCGTCCATCGTCACGAACCTGCTGGCGATCTTCACGATGTCGGCCATGATGCTGATGTTCGGCTGGTACCTCCAGCTCGTCCTGGGCTGGTCACCGCTCCAGGCGGGCCTCGCACAACTGCCGGGCGGCCTGAGCGGCGCGGTGGGCGGCATCATGGCCGCCAAGCTGATCCACCGCATCGGCAGGAACGGCGTGGTCGCCCTGGGCCTGGCCATGAACGCCGGCGCGTTCCTCTACTACAGCACGCTCGGCCCCTCCCTGAACTACCTCGCCCTGCTCCCCGTCATGATCATCGGTGGCCTCGGAGTCGGCTTCACCTTCACCGTCAACAACGACAACGTCCTCGCCACGGCCCCCAGGGAGCGAGCGGGAGCGGCCGCCGCCGTCTCGGAGACGGCCTTCGAACTGGGCGGCGCACTGGGCATCGCCATCCTCGGCACAGTCCTGAACACCGCCTACCAAACCAACCTGCACCTCCCCACCGGCCTCCCCTCCGCCGAGGCCGCACGAGAGTCGATCGCAGGCGCGGTAAGCACGGCCACGACCTTGCCGCCGGAGCAGGCGGATCAGCTCATGCGAGCAGCACAGACGGCCTTCATCGAGGGCCTGCACGTGACCGCCCTGGTCACTGCCGCCCTCCTGGCCGTTGTGGCCTTGTTGGCCCTGATCGGGCTGCGCGGCGTACCGAAGGTCATCCCGGAAGAAGTCCTGACCCACTCCTAATGGAAACCAGCATGGTCCTCACAACGGGGGGCGCTACGCCCGATATTGGCTCGGGCAGCGCCTCCCTTCGACCCCCCAACTGCTCGGTCCTCGCGATGGGGGCGCGCTACGCGCGATGGAGCGCTCGGGCAGCGCCCTGTGGGGGCAGGCCCCCACACCCCCAGGCGGGGCCCTGCCGGTCCCCACACCCCTCGGACGCGATCCTGGTTACCGCTTCTTCGTCGTTGACCTGCTGGCGCTCCGGCAGAAACGATCAGCGACGATTTCGGCTCGCTCGGGATCCGGCTGGACGCGGTAGGGCTCGCCAGGCGGACTAGTACCGGAAGGTCCAAAGCCGCGACATGACGTGAGCGGCTATCGAGAGCGGGTTCCCACTTGCTGAGAGACCCGCAGCAGGTAGCCGTCCGGGTCCTGCACCGCGAACTGGCGCACGCCCACGGCGTCGACGCTGCGCTCGTACCAGCGCTCCTCCAACGGCAGCCACATCTCATAGCCAGCGGCGAGCAGCGTGTCGTGAATCCGATCTACGTCGTCCACTTCAACAGTGAGGTTGATCCCGCGCCCGTAGGGGTGGTCCAGCTCCGCGCGCGGGTAGAGACGGTCCCGGCTCAACGGCTGCTCCAACATCAGGTCCGCCCCGTCACGTTCCAGGTAGGCAAATCGCTCCTGGGGCCGCTCGTAGCGAATCTCGAAGCCCAGCAGCCGATAGAAGGCCAAGCTGGCCTGAATGTCGGAGCAGATCAATTCAGGAACAAGTCGAGACATCCCGTCACTCTGGCAGTTCCCGGCCCCTCCAGCCAAACCTGCGCCTATTCGACCGCCGTTCCTTCGGACTCAGTTAGCCTCGAACAGGCCTCCCAGGTCGCTGGCGCAGGATCGCTGCTCGATACGCCGAACTCCGTGAAGCGCCGAGCATCATGGCCGCAGGTGTGTCGTGACGCCCGGCAAAGGCTGCCTGAGTCCGCACGTACCCATGACCCAACGTGGGCATGTCCGGCTCGCATGGCTGGAACCATGCGGTGCCTTGGATCGCGTCCGCACCGTGGCGTGGACGTGTACATGCAGGGCCGTGTTCTACGAGCTGTGCGAGGGCGGCGGCCAGACCCTCATCCGCCGCACTCTGCAGGCCGAAGCTGGGGACGTGGTTCACGAGACCCACCAGTGCTCGATCGTTGAAGCTCGCGCGACCTGGGCGGCACTGCTGTCAGGCCGAGCCCGGTAGACGGGCACGGCGGATGGGATCGCTCCGGATATCAACCGTCCCATCGCCGTGCCGCACCCTGTGGTCCATCGCATCCCACAGCCGCTCTTCCACCGCACCCGAAAGTTGCCCCATTGCGCGTCCCGACCACGGTGTCAACGGGGCCCGATCCAGCAGGCCCACCTGGTGATCGGGCGCAAGTTCGGCGTTGTCCCGTCGGGCAACGACAGCCCTGCGGCACGCCGGTCCGGGGTGGGCATCAGTCGGCCCACCGCATAGCCGGTCAACGGGTGGGGGCGTCTGGCGAGCGGAGCGAGCGGGGGTCGGGGTGGGCTCCAGCAGGCCAGACCGGTAACCGGGTCACGGGTGGGCGATGGCGCCGAAGGCGCGGGGGGTTGCGCCGCCAGGCGCCCGGATGAGAAACGCCTGAGCCCCTCGGCGCGAAGCGCCTCCCCGAGAAGACCTTTTTGCTCGGGGAGGGTGGCGGCGGTAGGGCGTGGATGGTCAGGCGCCGGCGTTGACGGGGCAGGGGCGGGTGATGGTCGGGGCGAGGGAGTCGAAGCGGTTGCGGATGAGGCGGGCCACGCCCTCGATGGTCTGGATGCCCGCGTCCGGGCCCGGCTGGTAGTCGGTCTGGATCGACAGCAGCAGGTCGCGGCCCGGGCCCGAGATGCGGCCGTAGCTCGTCACGGCCCACGTGCCGGAGATGAACGGGCGTGGTGTCCAGCCGTTCTTCAGGGCCACCCGGTCTCCCGGGCGGGCGGCGGCGCTGACGCCCCATGACTGGTCCTTCTGGACGCGGGACATCAGGCCGAGCACCAGCCGGCGGTCGGCCGCGGTCAGGTCGCCCTCTCGACCCTTCCTGCCTTTGACCAGGAGTTTCAGGAGGCGGATGCGGTCGGCGGGGCTGGTGAGGGTGCCGCCCCAGAAGATGGCGGGTCCCGGTGTGGTCTCCGTCAGGCCCACGCTCTGGTAGAAGGCGCTCATCGCGGAGGAGGCGCCGACGCGGGACCACAGGGCGTCCGCGGCGAGGTTGTCGCTCTCCGTGATCATGAGGACGGCGAGGTCGCGTTCCTCCTCGTCCAGGTCGCGGGTGCGCTGGTGCAGGAGTGCGGTCAGGATGTCCACCTTGGCGCCGCTGGCGGTGATGATGTCGTTCTCGTGCTCTCCCTGCCCGAAATGGATCCCGGTGACCAGGTCCAGGGCGCCGTAGACGATGCGGCCCGGGCGTGTGCCGATGTAGGCGGAGATGTCGCGTACGAGCTGGATGCGGGCCGCGACCCCGGCGCGCGGGGCCGCGATCCTCAGCATGCAGCGGGCCACCTTCGGCGGCGGCTTGGCCGCTGCGGGGATGACGGCTGCCTGGTCGGCGCCGCATCCCGCGGTCAGGAGCAGCATCGGCCAGGCAAGCATCCACCTCGTACGCACGCGCCCACCTCCGAAAGATCGTCGGGGGTCGCAAGCGAGGATGTCATGCGGTGCGGATCAGGCTGTTGTGCTCGGTGGCTCTCTGGTCAAGTCTTCACATGATCTTGCCGATCCGAGTGCCGGGTGGCGGTCAGAGGTGGTCGGTGAGGAAGGCGGCGGTGGCGTCCACGGCCTGCGTGACGTACGGTTCGCGGTCGTACAGGTCGATGTGCTGCTTGGCGTCCACCCAGACGAGCTGTTTCGGCTGGTCGAGGCGCCGGAACGCCTCCTCGGCCCCCTCCGGGGAGCAGAACCGGTCGACGACCCCGTGCACGATCAGCGCCGGCTTGGGCGACAGGAAGTCCGCTCCCATCATGTTGTCCATCGTGACCAGCTCCCGAACGCTCGCCCTGGTCACCGAGTTGGACCAGTGCGGCGAGGCGCCCCGTGAGGTGCCGTAGTACGCGTACGGCTCGTCGCCCGGCATGGCGGCCTCCCCCTCCTCCGGGGGCGAGGAGGAGACGACCGGCATGTACTCCACGGCGCCGCCCTGGTCCTGGCGTTCGAGGACGTCCGTGAAGCCTGCCAGCGCCGCCTGGTAGTCCATGCCGGAGCGCATGCTGTACGGGTTGTTGTACGCGCCCGCGATACCGACAAATGTCCGGACTCGGGGGTCGAAGGCGGCGAACTTGAGCGCGTAACCACCACCCAGGCACACCCCCACCGCCCCGATCCGATCCCGGTCCACCTCGGCCCGCGACCGCAGGAACGACACCGCCCCCCGCAGGTCGCGCAGCTTGCCCTGCGGATCCTCGTCCAGGCGCGGAAGCCCTTCGGACTCCCCCCAGTTCCGGTGGTCGAAGGACAGCGTCACGTACCCCCGCTCGGCCAGCCGCTCCGCGTACAGGCCTGTGACCTGGGAGCGCACCCCGGTGAACGGCCCCGTGAACACCAGAGCGGGCCACGGCCCCGCGCCGCCGGGGACCCGCAGGTCCCCGGCGAGCGTGAGGCCGTCGACCACGAACTCGATTCGCGTGGTCAGGATCACGAGTCGAACCCCAGCCCCATCCGGTCGAGCGCGCGCAGCCACAGGTTGCGCTTGCCCTGGTGCTGGTCGGCCTGCGCGATCGACCACCGGGTGAACTGGATGACCCCGGACCGCACCGGCTCCGGCGGGAACGGCATCGGCTTCTCCTTGACCATCCGCAGCTCGGTCCGCTCGGTGGACTCGCCCGACAGCAGGTCGAGCATGACGTTCGCGCCGAAGCGGGTGGCGCCCACGCCCATCCCGGTGTAGCCGGTGGCGTAGGCCAGCCGCCCGCCGTGCGCCTGGCCGTAGAAGGCGCTGAACCGGCTGCAGGTGTCGATCACCCCGCCCCACTGGTGGGTGAACCGTACCCCGTCGAGCTGGGGGAAGGTGTCGTAGAAGTGCTCGGCGAGCTTGACGAACGTCTCGTCGCGCTGCTCGTACTCGGGTTTGACCAGACCCCCGTTGTAGTAGACGGCGTCGTAGCCGCCCCACAGGATCCGGTTGTCGTCGGTCAGCCGGTAGTAGTGGAACTGGTTGCCCGAATCGCCCACGCCCTGCCGGTTGCGCCAGCCGACCTCGGCGAGCTGGTCGTCCGTCAGGGGCTCGGTCATCAGCGCGTAGTCGTACACGGGGACCACGAAGTGCTTGAGCCGCCGCAGCAGCGGCGGGAACACCCCGGTCCCCAGCGCCACCTGCCGCGCCGCGACCGCGCCGTACGGCGTGCGCAGCGTGATCGTCGTGCCGTCGTCGCCCAGCGAGCGGACCGGGGTGCGTTCGTGGACGCGCACCCCCAGCCGCAGGCACGCCTCCCGCAGCCCCCATGCCAGCCTGGCCGGGTCGAGCATGGCGCAGCCGCTGCGCTCCCAGAGCCCGCCCAGGTAGGTCGGCGAGTTCACCTCGGCGCGCACCTGCTCCTGATCGAGCGGCACGTAGTCGAGCCCCAGCTCGGAGATCAGCTCCAGATGCTCGCGCAGCCCGTCGAGCTGCCACGGCTCGGTGGCCACGTGCAGCTCCCCGGTGCGCTCGAAGGAGCAGTCGACGCCGTAGCGCTCCAGGGTCTGCTCGATCTCGTCGAGGTTGGCCACACCCATGCGCTCCAGGCGCCCGATCTCGTCCGGCCACCGTTCCAGGCCGTTGGCCAGGCCATGGGTGAGCGTCGCCATGCAGAACCCGCCGTTGCGGCCGGTGGCGGCCCAGCCGATCCTGCGTCCTTCGAGCAGGACGACGTCCAGGGACGGATCGCGTTCCTTGGCCATCAGGGCCGTCCACAGCCCTGAGAAGCCTCCGCCGACGACGACCAGGTCGGCGCTCGTTGTCTGGTCGAGCCGCGGTCGCGGCTCGGGTCTGGCCGGGCTGTCCAGCCAGTACGGCTTGCGCTCCGCGTCAGCAAGCGCCTTCAGCGGATCCACAAATCCCACTTCCCTACGAAGTTCGTGGAGGATATTTAGGTACGGCGCCGTGCCGCCACCGCGTTTCCGATCGCGATCAGCACCCCGATGCCGAAGATCAGCGTACCCATGACGTTGACCTGCGGTGGGATCCCGGTCTTGACCGCACCGACGATCCACAGGGGGAAGGTGACGGTCGAGCCGTTGACGAAGCTGGTGACCACGTAGTCGTCGATGGACAGAGCGAACGACAACATCGCGCCCGCCATCACGCCCGGCATGATCGACGGCAGCGTGACCTGCCTGAACGTCCCCCAGGCCGTCGCCCCCAGATCCCTGGCCGCTTCCTCCAGCGACGGGTCCAGCGTGACGATCCGCGCGCGTACCGTCACCACCACGAAGGACAGCGAGAACAGCACGTGGGAGACGATGATCGTGTTCGCGTCGCGCGGCACGTTCCCCGAGACGAACAGCGACAGCAGCGACGCGCCCATGACCAGCTCGGGTGTGGAGATGGCGGCGAAGACCAGGAAGTTCGTGACTCCCTTGCCGCGGAATCGGTGCCGTCCGATCGCCAGCCCCAGCATGGTGCCGATCACGACCGTGATGATCGTGCTGACCGCGGCGATCACCAGCGAGTTGCGCAGCGCCACGGTCAGGTCGGAGATGTCGAACAGCTCGGCGTACCAGCGGAGCGTGAAGCCCTGCCAGGAGGTGTTCGACTTGCTCTTCTTGTCGTTGAAGCCGAAGAGGATCATCACGGCGATCGGCGAGGACAGCCAGAGGATGATGATCCAGGTGTAGATGTGGAGGAGCCGGGTGCCCCTCATCGGGCCGCCGCCTCGAGCACGTTCTCCGTCCCGAGCGCCCTGGCGTAGATGAAGATGCCCACCAGCAGCACCGCCATCAGCGTGAACGACAGGGCCGAGGCGGTCGGGTAGTTGAGGTTCGTCAGGTACTCGGTCTGGATGATGTTGCCGATCATCGTGTTGGCCGTGCCGCCGAGGATCTGCGCGTTGATCGGGTCGGCCGTGGCGGGCACGAAGGTCATCAGCACCCCCGCGAACACCCCCGGCAGCGACAGCGGCAGCACCACCCGCCGGAAGGCCGCCGTCCGCGTGGCGTACAGGTCCTGGGCCGCCTCGATCACCCGCGGGTCCACCCGCTCCAGCGACACGTAGATCGGCAGGATCATGAACGGCAGGAAGTTGTACGTCAGCCCGCCCACCACCGCGACCGTCGTGGCCAGCACGTGGAAGTCCTCGGGCAGCAGCCCCCAGCCCTTCAGCGTGCCGAACAGGATGCCGTTGTCCGACAGCAGGAAGTTCCACGAGATCGTGCGCAGCACGAACGACACGAAGAACGGCAGCAGCAGCAGGAACAGGTACACGGACTTGCGCGTGCCGCCCTTGAACGCGATCCAGTACGCCACCGGGTACCCGATCACCAGCATGGCCACGGTGGCCAGGCCGCCGTAGAGCAGCGAGCGCACCAGCTGGGTGCTGTACCGGCCGAGCGCGTCGCTGTAGTTGGAGAAGCTGAACGTCATGGCGAAGCCGTCGATGGCGTTGCCGGTCTGCAGGGAGACCGAGGCCATCGCGGCCATGGGGACGACCAGGAAGATCGCCAGCCACATCCAGCTCGGCAGCGCCAGCAGGTAGGGGGTGAGCCGCCTCATGCGCTACGCCTGGGTGATGGACTGGAAGATCGGGTTGAAGACCTGCTCCTGCTGGGTGGTCAGCTGGGTGTAGTTGTGCAGCTTGGCGTAGTCGGCCTCGGTGGGGAACATGAGCGGGCTGTCGATCATCTCTTCGAGGGCCTTCTTGTCCTTGCCCTTGGCCGCCTTGGCCTTCTCCCTCAGCAGGTCCTGCACGGCCGGGACCGGCGTGACGTACTGGATGAACTCGTCCAGTTCGGCGGCCACGGCCGGCTGGTAGAGGTAGTCCATGAGCATGAGCGCGTCCACCGGGTTGGCCGCGTTCTTGGGGATCAGCATGTTGTCGGTCCAGATCGTGCCGCCCTCCTCGGGCACCACGAACTTGACGGGCTCGCCGGCGAGCTGGCGCTGGAAGACGTCGCCCGACCAGGCCATGGTGAGCCAGACGTCGCCCTTGGACACAGCGTCGATGTAGTTTTGATCGTAATATTTCCGGACAATTCCGGCGTCGCGCTGCGCCTTGAGCTTCTCCCCGGCCTTCTTCCAGTCCGCCTCGGTCGACTTCTCCGGCGCGATGCCCAGCGCGAACATGCCGAAGTTCGCGATCTCCTGGGCGTCGGCCATCATGCCGACATGACCCTTGTACTTGGGGTCGAACAGCGACTCGATGCTGGTGATGTCCTCGTTGACGAACTTGGTGTTGTACGCGATCCCGGTCACCCCCGACGTGTACGGCACCGTGTACTTGTTGCCGGGGTCGTAGGCCCGCTCCTTGTACTTCTGGCCGGCGTTGGCCTCGAAGTTCGGGAGCTGGGAGTGGTCGAGCGGCGTCACGTAGCCCAGCTCGATCATGTGCTGGAGCTGGACGCCGTTGGTCATGACGACGATGTCGTAGCCCAGCGACTGCCCCGCGCGCAGCACGGGGTCGGCCTTGCCGAAGAACTCGGCGTTCTCCTGGATGACCTCTTTGTACTCGTACGAGATGCCGGTGGCCTGCTTGAACTTCTCCAGCGGGGCCTTGTCCGCGGGCATGTACTCGGGCCAGTTGGCGAAGACGACCTTGCCGTGCTTGGTCTGCTTGGCCCAGAAATCCTTGACCGCGTCGGCCTTCGGCGGAGCGGCCTTCTGTCCTTGGACGCCGCACGCGGCCAGCGCGAGCCCTGCGGCGGAGAACCCGGCGACCCGGAAGAAATCGCGACGGGAACGGAGCATGGGGTGGTTCATGAGCTGCTATCGACTTCCAATCACATATGAGTGCTGCGCCTGCCACGACAGCCACACGGAGTCCCCCCGCTCCGCCGTGGCCGAAGCGTCAAGCGCGTTCTGCTGGAACACCGTGATCTCGGCCCCGTCAGCGAGGCTCACGGCGTAGCTGTTGTAGGTCCCCAGGTAGACCACCTCGGCGACGGTGCCGCGCACGGCGCTCAGGCCCTGGCCGGGCTCCACCGTGTCGATGGTGATCTTCTCGGGCCGCACGGTCACCGTCACGTCACCGTCGTGCCCGGGCACCAGCACCCGGCCGCCGCCGATCTTCAGCTCGCCGCCGCTCGCGGCGCCCGTGAGCAGGTTGGAGGTGCCGATGAAGCCGGCCACGAACGCGGTCGCGGGCCGCTCGTAGATCTCCCGCGGCCCGGCGAGCTGCTCGACCAGGCCGTCGTTCATGACGGCGATCCGGTCGCTCATGGTCAGCGCCTCGTTCTGGTCATGGGTCACGTACACGAACGTGATGCCGACCTCGCGCTGGATGCGCTTGAGCTCGATCTGCATGGCCTGGCGCAGCTTGAGGTCGAGCGCGCCGAGCGGCTCGTCGAGCAGGAGCGCCCGCGGCCGGTTGACCAGCGCGCGGGCCAGCGCCACGCGCTGCTGCTGGCCGCCGGACATCTCGCGCGGGCGGCGCTTCTCCCTGCCGGTGAGATCGACGATCTCCAGCATCTCGCCGACCCGCCGCTTGATCTCCTCCTGCGGCGTCTTGCGCTGCTTCAGCCCGAAGGCCACGTTGTCCCAGACGCTCATGTGCGGGAAGAGGGCATAGGACTGGAAGACCATGTTGACGTCGCGTTTGTTGGGCGGGACGTCCGTGACGTCCTTGCCGTGCAGCCGCACCAGCCCCTTCGAGGGCGGTTCGAACCCCGCGATCATCCTCATGGTCGTGGTCTTGCCGCACCCGGACGGGCCGAGGAGGGAGAAGAACTCCCCCTCGGCGATGCCCAGGGTGATGCCTTTGACCGCCTGGACGACCTCGCCATGCGAGAGGTACTCCTTGACGACGTCCTCAAGCTCTATCGCATTCAGCTCAGTCATCCCAGCCGCTGTCCTATTCGCCGATGTAGTGCATGACGTGCTTGACCCGGGTGTAGTCGTGCAGGCCGAACACCGACAGGTCCTTGCCGTACCCGGAGTGCTTGAAGCCGCCGTGCGGCATCTCCGAGACGAACGGGATGTGCGTGTTGACCCAGACCACGCCGAAGTCGAGCCGGTTGGACATCCGCATGGCCCGGCCGTGGTCGGAGGTCCAGACCGAGCCGCTCAGGCCGTACTTCACGTCGTTGGCCTTGGCCAGCGCGTCGGCCTCGTCGGCGAACGTCTGGACGGTGATCACGGGGCCGAAGACCTCGTTCTGCACCATCTCGTCGTCCTGCTTGAGACCGTCGACGATCGTCGGCGCGAAGAAGTAGCCCTTCTCGCCGACCCGGTGACCGCCGGTGAGGACCTTGGCGTGCGCCGGGACCCGGTCGATGAAGCCCTGGACCCTGGAGAGCTGGTTCTCGTTGTTGAGCGGCCCGTAGAGCGCGTCCTCGTTGCCCAGGTCGCCGGTCACGGTGCCGGCGGCGGCCTCGGCGAGCGCGGCCACGAACTCGTCGTGCACGCTCTCGTGCACGAGCACCCGGCAGGCGGCGGTGCAGTCCTGGCCGGCGTTGTAGAGGCCGGCGACGGCGATGTCGGAGGCGGCCTTGCGCAGGTCCTTGACGTCCTCGAACACCACGACCGGGGCCTTGCCGCCGAGCTCCAGGTGCACGCGCTTGAGGTCTTCGGCGGCGCTCTTGGCCACCGACATGCCCGCGCCGACCGAGCCGGTGATGGCGACCATGGAGGCGGTGGGGTGGCTCACCACGAGGGCGCCGGTCTCGCGGTCGCCGGTGACGACGTTGAAGACGCCCGCGGGCAGCACCGAGCCGAGGATCTCGGCCAGCTTGAGCGTGGAGGCCGGGGTGGTGTCGGACGGCTTGAGCACGACCGTGTTGCCGGCCGCCAGGGCCGGGGCGATCTTCCAGACCGCCATCATCATCGGGTAGTTCCACGGCGTGACCTGGCCGATCACGCCGATCGGCTCGTGCCGGATGACGCTGGTGTGCTCGGCGAGGAACTCGCCGGCCGTGGGGCCCTCCAGGGTGCGCGCCGCGCCTGCGAAGAAGCGGAAGTGGTCGGCGGCCACCGGGGTCTCGTCCTCGGCCATCCGGGCCCGCGGCTTGCCGGTGTTGAGGCACTCCGCCTCGTTGATCTCGTCGGCCCGCGCGTCGATCGCGTCGGCGACCTTGAGCAGGAGGTTGGCCCGCTCACCCGGCGTGCTCCTGCCCCACGACTCGAACGCGGCGGCAGCGGCGGCGAAGGCGGCATCGACGTCCTCCGGGCCGGAGACAGGGGCCTGAAGGTAGGCCTCGCCTGTGCACGGGTCGATGATGTCGGAGAACTTGCCGCTCTTGGCGTCCACGAACTCACCATTGATGAAGTTCTGCAGACGGATCATGCGCCCTCCAAGTGGGTGGCTGAGATGCCGCGACTCTTACAGAGCAGGTGCATCTCGACAAGGGATTTCGTGGTGAAGATACCAAATTGCTACGAATTCGCTTGACAGGCCGCCAGGAACTGACAACATGTCGCACCAGGACGGCAACTCAGCGGGAACGCACCCGTAACGCCGGACCAGTAGGAGGATTCCGTCGATGACGACGCCGCCCCGCGTACGCCGCAACAACGCCAATGCCGGGCCGGTGGTGCTCGACGATCTGTCCAAGCAGATCATCGAGCAGCTCCAGTCCGACGGGCGCATGCCGTACGCGGCGATCGGGAAGGCGGTGGGCCTGTCGGAGGCCGCCGTGCGTCAGCGCGTCCAGCGGCTGCAGGACGCGGGCGTCATGCAGATCGTCGCGGTCACCGACCCGCTGACGCTCGGATTCCCGCGGCAGGCCATGATCGGCATCAACTGCGAGGGCGACCTGGAGGCCGTGGCCGACGAGCTCGCGGCCATCGACGAGATCGACTACGTGGTCCTCACGGCAGGCTCCTTCGACGTGATCGTCGAGGTGGTCTGCGAGGGCGACGGGCACCTGCTGGAGATCCTCAGCAAGATCCGCGCCATCCCCGCCGTGCGGGCCACGGAGTCGTTCGTCTATCTCAAGCTGCGTAAGCAGACCTACTCCTGGGGCACTCGCTAGCCCACCGTCTCCACGATGGGCAGGATCGGCGTGTCGGCCGTGCGCACCAGGCGCGGGCCCTCGGGACCGTACACCTCGCGGGGCTCCGGGAACGCCGTCAGCAGCGCCAGATAGAGCACGCCCGCGACGGCCAGGCCCACCGGCAGCGAGATGTCCACTCCCCCGGCCAGGTTACCCAGCGGGCCGACGAACTGGCCCGGCAGGTTCACGAACAGCAGCGCGAGGCCCGCGGAGACGAGCCAGGCGGACAGCCCGCGCCAGTTCCAGCCGTGCGCGAACCAGTAGCGGCCGCCGCGCTGGCGCCGGTTGAAGACCTGGAGCGCCTCGGGGTCGTACCAGCCCCTGCGGGTCACATAGCCGAGCATCATGATCACCATCCACGGCGCCGTGCACGTGATGATCAGCGTGGCGAACGTGGAGATGCTCTGGGTGAGGTTCGCGGCGAAGCGGCCGACGAAGATGAACACGATCGACAGCGTGCCGATGAACACCGTCGCCTGCACCCGGGAGAAGCGGGTGAAGACGCTGGAGAAGTCGAGCCCGGTGCCGTAGAGGGAGGTCGTGCCGGTGGACATGCCGCCGATCAGGGCGATCAGGCAGACCGGTACGAAGTACCAGCCGGGCGAGACGGCCAGCAGCCCGCCGACGTAGTTGGGGGCGGCCGGGTCCATGTAGTCGGCGGCCTTGGTCGCGATGATCGAGGCGGTGGTCAGGCCGAACAGGAACGGCAGGATGGTGGCGAGCTGCGCCAGGAAGGCGGCGGCCATCACCCGGGACTTCGGCGTCGTGGCCGGGATGTACCTGGACCAGTCGCCCAGGAAGGCGCCGAACGACACGGGGTTCGACAGCACGATCAGCGCCGCGCCGATGAACGACGGCCAGAACAGCGGGTCGCCGGCCGGGAGCGTACCGGGATAGGACGGGTCGAAGTCCCCGGCGAAGGCGAACGCCCCCAGGACGAACAGCAGCGACGCCGCCGCGACCGCGATCTTGTTGACGAACAGCATGAAGCGGAAGCCGTACACGCAGACGATCAGCACGAGGACGGCGAAGAGCGCGTACGCGACGCCGTACGACAGGTCGGTGTCGGGCAGCCCGGCCAGCAGGTGCGCGCCGCCGACCAGCGCGTCCCCCGACGACCACACCGAGATCGAGAAGAACGCGATCGCGGTCAGCAGCGACAGGAACGAGCCCACGACCCGGCCGTGCACGCCCAGGTGGGCGGAGGAGGAGACGGCGTTGTTGGTGCCGTTGAGCGGCCCGAACAGCGACAGCGGCGCCAGGATCAGCGCGCCGACCACGAGCCCGAGCACGGTCGCGGCCAGCCCCTGCCAGAACGACAGGCCGAACAGGATGGGGAAGGCGCCGAGCACGCAGGTGGCGAAGGTGTTCGCGCCTCCGAACGCCAGCCGGAACAGGTCGATCGGGCGCGCGTTGCGGTCCGCGTCGGGGATGCGCTCGACCCCGTACGTCTCGATCTCGGTGAGGCTCATGCTTGCTCCTGCAACGCCAGCAGGCTGACGAGGTCGTAGGCCACGTGTGAGGCGGCGACCGAGGTGATCTCCGCATGGTCGTACGCCGGGGCCACCTCGACGACGTCGGCCCCGACCAGGTTGCGACCGGCCAGGCCGCGCAGGATCTCCAGCAGCTCCCGGCTGGTGAGCCCGCCCGCCTCCGGCGTCCCCGTGCCCGGGGCGTGGGCCGGGTCCAGCACGTCGATGTCGACGGACACGTACAGGGGCCGGTCGCCGATGCGCTGCCGCAGCACGTCGATCACCTCGTCGAGACCGCGCCGCAGCACGTCGGCCGCCGTCAGGATGCCGAACCCGAGCCGCCGGTCGTCCTCGAGGTCCTTCTTGCCGTACAGCGGGCCCCTGATCCCGACGTGGCTGACGGCCTCGGTGTCCAGCAGGCCCTCCTCCACCGCCCGCCGGAACGGGGTGCCGTGCGTGTACTCGGCGCCGAAATAGGTGTCCCAGGTGTCGAGATGGGCGTCGAAGTGCAGCAGCGCCACCGGGCCGTGCTTCCTGGCCACGGACCGCAGCAGCGGCAGCGCGATCGTGTGGTCGCCGCCGATCGCGACGAGCTTGGCGTCGATCGAGTCCGCCGCGCCCTCGATGCTCTCGATGGCCGCCCCGATGTCGAACGGGTTGGCCGCGATGTCACCGGCGTCGACCACCTGCGCCCGCTCGAACGGCGAGACGTCCAGCCCCGGGTGGTACGGCCGCAGCAGCCGGGAGGCCTCCCGGACCGCGGCCGGGCCGAACCTGGCGCCGGGCCGGTAGGACACGCCGGTGTCGAACGGCACACCCACGACCGCCACGTCGGCCCGCTCGACCTGGTCGAGCCTGGGCAGGCGGGCGAAGGTGGCGAGCCCGGCGAAACGCGGGACCTGAGAGGAGTCGACAGGGCCAAGGTTCATGCGGCCCAGTGTTCGTCATGCCTCTGACCTGCGGCAATTGTAGAACCAACGAAGTCACACGGTGTGTGTTGTGGGTGGCCACAAGCAGGTCGTCACCCGGGTTTGGCACCGGCCGAAAACCGAGCCGTATTCACCGGCATTTCATTCGGGCAAAGCGCCGTCGTATGATCTCGGCAGCAGCCTAGGAGGGACTCTCTATGGGGGAACCGGCTCACGCGGTTGGCACCGGGCTTGCGGAGCTGACTGACATGACGCTGCTCCAACTGACCGAACTCGACGACGCCACCCTCGACGGGCTGGTGAGCAAGATCCTCGGGCGAAGGGGGCCGTGGGATCGGCTGTGGCAGGAGGATGCCAACAACGGTGCCGTCCCGTGCGATGGCTGAACGAGTGTTCGGCCGCTGAGACGTACGAGATCTGCCACCGCCTGGTCGACGACGACCTCACCTCCGAGCTGCTGACCCGGCTCCGGGAGATCCAGCTCCACAGGAATCAGCTGCTCGTGGAGGCCGTGCGGCGGCAGGTGCGCGGGACGGACGCCGATGCCGCGTTCCGCGCGCTGGCCGAGCTGCAGGAGAGCGATCCGCGGCTCATGGCGGAGCTGCTGGTGCTCCCACAGGTGGGCTGCTGGGCGGTCGACTGCCTGCGGCGGCTGCGCGACGGCGAGGATCCGGACCTCGGCTATCTCGTCTCCTTCAGCGCCGGCGCGGCGCTGCGAGCCGGGCGGCGGCCGCAGCTGGGCCCCGGCGCGTTCGTCCCGGGGCTCGGCACGTTCGCGGAGTCCGGTCTCGTCCCGATCCCGTCCCTGCACGCGCAGGCGAACGGGCTGGGGCTGGCGGTCAGGCTCGACGCGGTCGACCCGTACCTGGCGGGCTTCGGCAGGCGGGGCGAGGCGGACCCGGTGTGGTGGCAGCGCGAGCTCGGCCGCGCCTGGCAGGTGCTGTGCGAACGGCATCACCACGCCGCCGGGACGATCTCGGCGGTCTTCACCACGCTGGTGCCGCTGGAGGGCCGTGATCGAGCGCGGCCCGCGAGCGCGACGTCCGGCTGGGCGTACGGGGCGATAGCGCTCTCGCCGCCGCCCGACCCGATCGCGTTCGCGGAGAGCCTGGTCCACGAGGTGTGGCACCTGGTGCTCGGCGCGGTCGAGGACATGGTCGAGCTGACCGATCCCGACGACGGACGCCGCTGGTACGCGCCCTGGCGCTCCGACCCGCGACCGCTCGGCGCGCTGCTGCAGGGCTGCTTCGCGAACTTCGCGATCACCGCGTTCTGGCGCGCCGAACGCCACGCGAACCCGGCCGTCGAGCGGGCGGAGGCGGAGTTCGCCTACCGCCGGGCCATCGCGTTCGAGGCGCTGACCCGCGCGAGCGGCTCGGGCGGCCTGACCGGGCCGGGCGAGGTGCTGGTGAACGGGCTGCTGGGCCGGCTCGGCGAGTGGCTGCACGAGCCGGTGCCCGCCTCGGCCGAACGGCGGGCGGCCGAGCTCCGGGACGGGCACCGTGCGCGCTGGCTGAGCACCAATCCCGGGTTTTCGATCTAGGCCGTCAGTCGTTCATGGGCTCGATGCCCAGATTGACCCGGCCGTACTGGGCGGCCAGCCGGGCGTGCGGGTGGTCGGGCATGATCGAGCGCTGGTAGCCGTCGAGCATCTTCTCCCGCAGGCTCTGGGCGCCGTCCTTGTCTCCGTCGGCGTTGCGGTCGAGGGACAGGTTGGCCATGGCGGCCAGGGTGTTGGGGTGGTCGTGGCCCCGCGTCGTGAGGTTGCGCTCGAGCACGGTCTCGCCCAGCCTCCGGGCCTGCCCCACCTCGCCCAGCGCGGCCAGGTCGCTGGCCAGGTTGGACATGGCGATGAGGGTGTTGGGGTGGGTGTCGCCCAGGAGGGCCTTCATCCCCTCGGCCGCCCGCTCGCTCAGCCCGCGGGCGCCGCCCGGATTGTTCCTGACCCGCAGCACGATGGCCAGGTTGTTGTAGGCCGCCAGTGTGTTGGGGTGGTCGGGGCCGGCCACCTTCTCCAGGCTCAGCACCGTCTCCTCGCCCAGCCGCTGGGCGCCTGCCAGGTCTTCGGTGAGCCGGTAGTCGTTGATGAGGTTGGTGGCCGACTGCAGCGTCTGGCGGTGCTCCTGGCCGAGGGTCGACTTGTGCCGCTCCCAGGCCTTGACGCCCTGGACGAAGGCGTCCTCGTAGAGGCCGACCCGGTTGAGTGCCACGCTGAAGTCGATGGCGACCAGGAGCCGGAACTGGTTCCATGGCTGGTTCTTGCGGTCGATGGCGTTGCTGATCCGCCGGATCAGATCGAGGGACTCCTCGTAGCGCCCCAGCCCGCGCAGGTCGCGGGAGCGGCCGAACTGCGAGCTCAGCGTCGCGTGCTCGACCGGGCCGAAGATGCGCTGCCGCTCGGCCAGCGTCTCGTCGTCGTAGCGCAGGGCCTCCTGGAAGCGGCCCAGGCAGCGCAGGCTCACCGCCACGTTGCTGCGGATCCGCAGCGTGTCGGGGTGGTCGGGGCGCAGCTGCTGCTCGAAGAGCGGCAGGAGCCTCAGGTCGTTGTCCAGCGCGTCGGCGTAGCGGCCGAGCAGCCGCAGCCCGACGTCGTGCACGCGGGCGCAGCTCAGGTAGACGGCGTCCAGCTCGCCGAAGTTGTCGCGCAGCCGCTGGAGGGTGTCGGCGTGCAGGCGCAGGCTCTCCTCCCACTGGCCGGCGGTGCGCAACGCGTTGCCGACCTGGACCGCCAGGGCCAGGGTCTGCTTGTCGTCCTGGCCGAACCGCTGCCGCCACAGCTCCAGCGTCGGCAGGCCGATCCGCAGGCTCTCCTGGTGGCCGCCGCGGCGGTAGAGCTGCTCGACCTGGTTGATGATCAGCTTGCGGACCAGGCGGTCGGCGGACTCGACCGCCCGCGAGGGCACCAGGTGCTGCAGGGACCGCTGGTAGATCTGCTCGCTGTCCTCGCGATCGACCGCTCCGGGATCGGAGGCGGCCAGCAGGAGGTGGGCGGCCTCCTGGAAGCGGGCCGCGGCCTCCGGGTCCTCGCGCACCATGCGGTCCCTGGTCACGGCCTGCACGACGCGGTGCAGCTGCACGACGTTGCGCACGCCGTCGAGCTTGAGCATGGAGTAGCGGCCCAGCTCCCTGGCCGCCCTGCGGAACTCGGTCACGCCGCTCAGCACCCGGTCGAGCGGCGGCGGCAGCTTGGAGGCCACGGCGGGCTGCACGAGCAGCTCCTCGGCGATCGGCTCGGCGGAGAGGCTGGCCAGCAGCTTGAACAGCGCGTCTGCCTCCGGCGAGATCTTGCTGCGCGAGACGCTCCACGTCGTGGCCACGGTCTGCGGGTATTTGATGTCGACCGAGCTGGCCAGCAGCGCGTGCGCGTTGTCGCGGAACAACTCCAGGTATTCGGAGATGCTGGTGCCGGTCTCGTTCAGATACGCGGCGGCGTGCTCGGCGGCCAGCGGGAGGTTTCCGAGCTGATTGGCCAGCTCCTTCGCGTCGGCCTCGGCTTCCACGGAGCCGGACCTACCCGGGTCAGCCAGGGCGGTCACCCGCCTATGAAAGAACTTGACCGTTTCGTCGGGAAGGAACTCCCCCACCTCGATCCCGTCGAGGTCCATCGCCCGCCGCCAGTGCCGGTCGCGCGTGGTGATGATGACGTGGCCGCCGCCGCTGGGCAGGTAGTGCTGGACCGCGTTGGCGCTCTCGACGTTGTCGTAGATCAGCAGCCATCGCTCGTAGAGCTCGCGGTTGGCGAGGGCGGACAGGACCAGCCTGGCGGTGTAGTCGCGGTCGTCGGGGCGGAAGCCGTCGAGGGACATCTTGCGGCCCAGCCCGATCAGCGAGTTGACGATGGTCTCCTCCTGCTCGGCCCTGATCCACCAGACGAGGTCGTAGTCCTCCGCGTGGCGATGCGCGTATTCGGCGGCGATCTCGGTCTTGCCGATGCCGCCCATGCCGTAGACCGGCTGGGGCGGCTGGCCGACCAGCGCGGTCGAGTGCTGCGCGAGCCGGCTGTGGAGCTCGGCGAGCTCACGCTCACGACCGGTGAAACAGCGGTTGCGGAACGGGATCTCCCGCCCCCAGAGGGTGGGGCGGCGCTCCTGCCGCGCGACGTCCTCCATCACGATCACCGCCACTGGTCGCTATTCGGCTTTCGCCACCGATCCTAATGCGATATCTGCCCGCCGCAGGTCGCGTCCGCACCCAGCGGAAAGAGCATTTCCCGCTGAAGCGGACCGTCCTTTATGGCGGTTTGCTCCGTCACCTAAAGGGCTCTTTGCCGGGATTACTAACATATATTGGGCTATGTCGGAGATGACGCCGCGCCACCATGCGGCCATTCTCGGCTATTGACTGCGGCGGCCCTTTCATGGACCCTCTGAAGGGTTCCGCACCTCGCCGCCATGACCGGAAGGCGGTGACGCGTGCACGCCGGTGGCATCGACCGCGACAACGAGGCCGCCTGGGATCTGCTGATCGGGGATCTCAACAATGGTGACTGCATCCCCTTTCTCGGCGCGGGAGCCAGCGCGGAGCGGCTCCCGCTCGGTGGTCAGCTCGCCGCGAAATGGGCCGGCAAGATCAACTACCCGTACGCGGATTCCGACAACCTGGCACGCGTGATGCAATACGCGACCACGATGGTCTATCGTGACGCAACCAGGACGAAACGCGAATTCCTGAGGGCCGAGTTCGCCAACGCGACCCCGCCCGACCGGACGGACCAATTCCCGGTGCACGCGGTGCTGGCCCGCTACCCTCTCCCCCTGTACATCACCACTAACTACGACGACTTCATGTTCCTGGCGCTGCAGCAGGCGAGGAAACAGCCCATTTGGGACTTGTGTCCGTGGTATGCGATGTCTTCCGACGACTGGACCGGGAGCCCTTTTCGTGAACCAGCCTTCACCCCGTGCGTGGAGCGGCCACTCGTGTTCCATCTGCACGGCCACCACAAGGAGCCGCACTCGATCGTGCTCATCGAGGACGACTACCTCGACTTCCTGGTCAGGCTGGCCCAGGACGGCAGGCACACCAACGCGTCGTCCGCTGCCCTCCGCGGCGGACACCCGATGACGCTGCTGCCCTTCCCGGTCCGCACCGCGCTGCGGACGAAGGCGCTGCTGTTCATCGGCTACGGCCTGCGCGACTGGACGTTCCACGTCATGTTCCGGACCCTGCTGCACGGCCTGCCCGGCACCATGCGCAGGGAGCACACGAGCATCCAGCTCAACCCGGACGACCACTCCGCCGAGGAGCGCCAATACCTCGCGCGCTACTTCCAGGCCCAGAGCATCCGCATCCTGTGGGAGACCCCGCGCTCGCTCAACGACAAGCTTGCCGCCGGACTCCGGGGGACGCCATGACCAGCAATCCCGAGCCGTACGTCGGCCCGCGCCCCTTCCGCCGCACCGAGTCCGCCCTGTTCCACGGCAGGTCGGAGGAGGCCCGCCACCTGCGGGACGCCTGGCTGTCCGAGCGGGTGGTGGTGCTCCACGGCCCCGCCGCCGTCGGCAAGACGTCCCTGCTGCACGCCGGGGTCCTCCCGCTGCTCGACGACGAGCCGCGCACGCTGACCCTGCCCGTCGGACGGCTGATCCACCAGCCCACCTGGCCGCTCGCGCACGCGTCCGGGCCGGGCGGCTACCGCTTCACCCTGATCAGCAGCTGGACCCCCGCCCGCCAGACCCCCGACCCCGGGCAGACGGTCGGCTCGGCGCTGGAGAGCATCCTCGCCGGCGCCGCCCCGCACCGGGTGCTGGCCGCGATCGACCACATGGAGGAGCTGTTCACGGCCTTCCCCGCCCGGCTGCCCGAGCGCGACCGCCTCATCGGCGAGCTGGCCCAGGCCCTGCGGGACCTGCCGCTCAACCTGCTGCTCCTGGTGCGCGACGACCAGCTCGCCACGCTGAGCGGCTACGAAGGGCTGCTGAGCCCCCAGCCGTTCGCCTATGTGCGCCTCGACGGCCTGGGGCAGGCGTCCGCGGTGGCCGCGGTGACGAGACCGGCCTCGCACAGCGGCCACCGCTACGCGCCCGGCGTGGCGGAGCGGCTGGTCGAGCGGCTGCGCAAGACGACCTACACCGACCGGCTGGGCGAGAGCGTCGAGATCGTCAGCGAGCGGGTCTCGCCCTTCGAGCTGCAGATCGCGTGCGCGGCGCTCTGGTCCGGCCTGGGCGACTACGACGACACGATCACCGCGGAGCTGCTCGCCCAGCTCGGCGACCTCGCCGGGATCCTCGCCGCCTACTTCGACCGCGCGGTCCGCGACGTGAGCCTGGAGACCGGCGTGTCCGAGCCGGAGCTGCGCGCCTGGATCGAGACGACCTTCATCACCGAGCGGGGCACGCGCGGCACCGCCTACCGCGGCCTGACGCAGACCGCCGACATGCCCAACGCCGTGGTGGACGCCCTGGTGGCCCGGCACATCCTCACGGAGGAGCAGCGCGCCAGGAGCCTGTGGTACCAGCTCGGCCAGGAGCGCCTGGTCGAGGCCATCCGCACCGCCCACCACGTCACGCCTGCCCGCGACCGGCCGCAGGAGCACACGCCCGCCGACTTCCGCGCCGCCGCCGAGGCCGCGCTGGGTGAGGGCAACTTCATCTCGGCCCGCCGCTTCGCCGACGTGGCGGCCAGCCGCTCCTTGGAGCAGGGCGACGAGCGGCAGTTCGCCAACCTGCTGGCGTTCAAGGCGGAGGTGGCCAGGGTCGAGGGCGACCTGGAGGCCGCCAGGGAGACGCTGACCGCGGCGCGCTCGCAGTTCGAGAGCCAGCAGGACGCCCTGGCCACCGTACGGGTCCTGACGGCGCTCGCCGAGGTCTGCCTGTCGATGGGCAGCCCCGACGAGGCGGTGGACCTGGGCCGGCAGGCGGTGGCCAGGATGCCGGGAGACGTCCCGGCCCGCACGCTCCTGGCCCACGCGCTCTGGCGGGCCGGCTCGCCCGCGGACGCGGAAGCCGCCTTCAACGACGCGCTCGACCTGGACCGCAACGCCGCCCGGGCACTCTACGGCCGGGGCCAGGTCCGGATCGCGCTCCGCGACTTCCGCGGCGCGCTGGCGGACCTGGACCGGGCGCTGGCGCTCGGCCTGCCCCGGTCCGAGGAGGACCTGGCCAGGGAGGCGCGCGAGCAGGCGCTGGGGCGGCTCCGCGGCTATCCGGAGAGCTGAACCGAGGCGCGAGCAGGCACTGAGGCGGCTATCCGGAGAGCTGAACCGTCGCGATCTCCCACGGCTTCAGCGCCAGGCGGAGCACGCCGTCCGCGACCGGGAGCCGATCGCCGGGGCGGCCGCGCAGGTCGGCGTGGCGGGCCTCGGTGAAGGCGCCCTCGATGACGGCCTCCGTGGCGGCCGGCGTGAGGGCCACGACCCTGAGCTCCTGCCGGTCGTCACGCATCCGCAGCGAGGTCATCACCACGCCGTCGCCCGTCACCGACAGCCCGGACGCGGGATCGGGCAGCGCCGAAGCGCGGTCGCCCTGGCCCGGGACCACGAGCAGGTCGTGGCGGAAGGTCTCGGCCTGCGGCACGACCTCCTGCCAGGACTCCGCGTAAGGCATCAGCGCCAGGCTCACCGAGCGGATCCCGCGTGACTGGGCGGCCGGGGTCGGCAGCTGCGGCCCGGCCGGCTCGGGACGCAGGGCGTTGCGGTTGCGGGACAGGTAGGCGACCGAACGCAGGAGCGTCAGGGCCAGCTCGCCGTCCGCCACCTCGTACTCCGTCACGTGCTCCAGCAGCGCCGCCACGCCTCCGGCCGCCACCCACGAAGAGGCGGGGAAGGTGGGCAGCGGGGTCTCGCCGCAGCCGCCCTCCGAGGTGAGCCCGCGGGTGACGACCGCGAACTGGCCCTCGGCGTGCGACTCCGTCGCGGGGGCAGGCATCGGCACGTGCAGCCGAACCCGATGGTCCGCGCACCGGTTGTCGAACTCGACGCGCAGGCGTGCGTACGGCTCGCCTGCCCGCAGCTCGACGCGGGTGGTGACGACGATCTCCTCGGTCCGCGGGGCCCGCGAGGGAGCGGGCAGCTCGGGCGCGCCGTCGATCCCGTCCCCCGATGCCGGCCACCGATACGTACGCCGTACGTCCACCGCCGCCACCAGCGGACCAGAGCAGATCAGCTCCGTCTCGACGGACGACGGCTCGGACACGAGCAGGTCGTCGGCCGGAGGCGCGTGGTTGTAGGTGTCGCCGACGTCGCCGCCGTCCACGATGCGCCCGGCTCCCGTGACCGTCGTGCCGTCCGCGCCCACCAGCGTCAGCGTGCCGTCGCCGGCGATCGTGACCCGCAGCAGGCCGTTGTCCAGCACCTCCTCGTCGCCGCGCACCGGCGCCGGAGCCGGCCGGCCCTCGCCGGCGGGCGACACCTGCACCTGCTCGCGGGGCACCGGCCGGATGCTCGTGTGGCCCAGCGGCGGGACCTCCACCAGGGCGGCGACCGTGCGCCTCGGCTCGGCGAGGATGCGCACCCGCCGCACGCCGCCGGTCGCCGCGCGCAGGTCGTCCAGGTCGAACACGGCCGACGTCTCCCGCGCCACCGTGAACGTCAGCGTCTCACCCTCCACCGACCACGCCGTGATGTGCTGCCCGTACAGCTCGGTGCCGTGGACGAAGGTCAGCGCCGTGGCGGCGTCCATCTCCTCGTCCAGCAGCAGCGTGGGCGCGTACTCCAGCGGCTGCACCGGCACCGGCGCGCCCGAGGGGTCCACCAGCGGGTCGGTGCCGGCCACGTCCACGACCACGACGCCCCTGCGCGTGGCGGGTGTCGGGTTGACGAGGAGCACCCCGTCGGAGGGCACTGATGCGGCCAGCCGGGCGGTCACCATGTCGCGTACGGCCTGGCCGAGGTGCTCGGCCTCGGCGATGCGCGCGGCCACCTGCTGGGCCGTGTCGTCCACGCCGCAGCCGGTCACCGAGTCGTGGCCGCTGGCGTCGACCAGCCGCCACCACGCCATGTCGAGGAAGCGGCCCGGCCACTCGGCGCCCCAGAGGGTGGCCAGCGGCTCGGCGTAGCGCTCGACCATCCGCTCGGCGCGGCCCATGGCCTGCTTGACGTGGGCCCGGACCGAGATGACGCCGGGCAGGATGTTGGCGCGGGCGTGGGAGCGCAGCTCGCCTTCGACGCGCGGCAGTCCGTCCACCTCACCGGAATATTTCCCGATATATCCGGACAGGGTGTCCATCCGGGCGCCGATCGCCGCCACCATCTCCGGCAGCCCGCGCACCGGCGCAGAGTGATCCGTGCCGTACATGGCGAGCAGCGCGCCCTCGGGCCCGTGCCACTCCCGCATGGTCGTGACGAACGCGGCCGCCCGCTCGGCCAGCCCGGCCGAGTCCGAGAACAGGTGCGCTCCGTTCCCGTAGCCGCCCGCGGGCAGGTACTGGGTGCGCAGCGCCGTCCCGTCCGGCGCGACCCAGGCGAAGGCGTCCGTGGTCACCGAGGACGGCACCCCGCGATAGACGCACGCGTGCAGCAGCCCGGCCTTGCGCAGGATCTGCGGCATCTGCGCCGTGTGCCCGAACATGTCGGGCAGGTATCCCACCGGCATCGCCCCGCCGAGCTTGTCCGCCCGGCTCATGCCCAGCTCGAGGTTGCGCACGATGTTCTCACCCGAGCACAGGAACTCGTCGAGCAGGATCTGCCACGGCCCCACCGCCAGCCGCCCCGACTCGACGAGCGCGGCGATCCGGTCGCGGTTCTCGGGCCGCACCTCCAGATAGTCGTCCACGCAGGCCAGCTGCCCGTCGAGGGTGAAGTGGTAGGCGGGCTCGCGCTCCATGGTGTCGAGCACCTCGTCGAGCAGCGCCACCAGCCGCAGCCGGAAGCGCTGGAACGGCTCGTACCACTCGCGGTCCCAGTGCGTGTGCGGTACGACGACAATCTCGGCGCTCATGCGCCCTCCTCCGTCGGTCGCATGAGCGCGACGCTACTGTGTTTGATTGGTCGCTCGCTCCGCTCGCTCATGGCCTCCCCTCCGATGGGCAGATCATGCTGTACGGCGTAACGAGCGGCGATCCGCTGGGCGGTCACGATGTCCTCCAGCCCGCCGCCCGCGTCGGTGAGGGGCGGCTTGCCATCGTTCACGAAAGCATGAAAGGCGGCCAGCTGTACCTCGAACGCCTCGGTCACGTCCCGGTATTCGGTGCGGCTCTCGGCGCCGGAGACCACGGTGAGCGTGGTGGGCGCGTTCATCAGGTAGGGCGAGGGGAAGACCAGCTCCAGCGAGCCCTTGTCGTGGTGGATGGCCACGGTCTCGCGGTAGGCCGGGTAGTCCTCCAGGTAGTGCCAGCGGATGGAGAACCGCCCCCGGGCGGGCAGGGGCCCGGCGATCTCGATGGACCCCGGCGCGGGCCCCCACGCCTCAACGTACGAAATTTCCGCAGGTGACCCGGTAAAGCGCCTCAAGAGCGACAAGTCGTGGCATATCGATCCCAAGGCCACCCCGTACAGCGCCCGTACCTGCTCCGGCGCCGACTCCCCCAGCGCCCGCGAGACCAGGTCGCGCTCGGCGGCCCGCAACGAGTCGAGCAGCCCCGGATCCACGTCCCGCGCCTGCGTCAGGTTCGCGAACGCCAGCTGCGACTCCCCGCTCGGATGCAGCACGGTCACCTCGACCGACCTGATCGCCTCCGGTCCGCCCAGCTCGGCCAGCAGTTCCTCGGCCCGGCGCACGGCCGGGTCGTACTGCTTCATGTAGCCCACCATCAGCCGCCCCTCGGGGAGGCCGGCCACCTCGGCCCTGGTCAGCGCGAGCGGCTTCTCGCACAGCACGGCGTACCCGCCGGCCAGCGCCCGGCCGACCGTCTCCCCGTGCGAGCCCGAGGCGAGCACCAGCACGGCCTCGAAGCCCCCGGCCGAGAGCAGCTCAGCCACCGACGTGAAGCGCCCGGCGGCGCCCAGCCGGTCACCCACCGCGTCGGCGAGCGTCCGCGACAGGTCGCAGACCGCGACCACCTCGAACAGGTCGCGCCGCCTCGACAGCAACGGCACATAGACCGCCTGCGTGACGGCGCCGCATCCCACCAGCGCGATTCTCACAGTCCCAAGTCCTCCAGCCTGCGGCGGTTGGCCGCCTGGTCGGCGATGTTCTGGGCGACGGTGCGGCGTCCGGGCAGGGTGTCCTGCTCGATGACGACCCAGCCCGCGTAGTCGATCTCGTCCAGGACGCGCACCACGGCGGGCAGGTCCAGCTCGCCCTCACCGAGCGGGGCGAACCCGCCGCGCCCCATGAGCTCGCGCAGGTCCACGCCGTCGGCCAGGGCCTGGGCGAGGATCTTCGTGTCGCCGTCCTTGATGTGCACGTGCCCGACCCGGCCCGACCAGTCGCGCAGCGCGCTCACCGGCTCGCCCCCGGCCAGCAGCAGGTGACCGGTGTCCAGGCAGAGCTGCACGTCGGTCAGCTCCAGCAGCCGCTCGACGTCGTCGGGGGTCTCGACGTAGGTGCCGAGGTGGTGGTGGAACACGGGCTCCAGCCCGCGCTCGCGGCACCGGTCGACCGCCCTCTGCACCCGGGCCGCGTAGCCCGCCCGCTCGGACGCCGCCAATCCTGGAACGCTCCCACCCGGGCGCGCGAACCGCTCCGGCGACCCCGAGCAGGCCAGCGTGGGCCGCGGCCCGAACCCCTCGGGCGCCGGCGGCGCGGCGGCGAACACGTCGAGCGCGGCCTCCAGCGCGGGCAGCCCGGCCTCGTACGCCGCCGCGTCGCCGTAGGGCAGGTCCACCCAGCCGCCCGCGAGCAGCAGCCCGTTCCCGGCCAGCCGGTCGGCGAGCCCGGATCCGGTGCCCAGGTAGCCGATCGGCCCGGAGTCGATGCCCTCGTACCCGGCCTCGGACAGCGCCCGGACCATCTCGTCGGCGCTCAACGGCGGCGGCTCGGTGGCCAACTCGAAGACCCCGAAGCTCACGGGCGCGTTCGCAACCTTCACTCGCATAGCGCGATCACCTCGTTCTCGTAGGTTTCCAAGCGGTGGCGTCCGTCAAGGGCGCGCAGCAGGACGCGCTCCCCGCGTACGACCTGCCGGGTGCCGTCGGGGCGTACCAGGACCAGGCCGTCGGCGTCCAGGGCGAGCAGTTCGTCGCCCAGCCTGAGCAGCAGCGGGCCGTCGGGGCCGGTGGAGACGGCGGTGCGCCCGGCGCGGACGCCGTCCAGCACCGTGCTCGTGTCCTCGGCCAGCACCCACGTCGTCGGCCCGCCGGGCAGGCCGTCGGAGCCGTGACGGTGGAAGTCGCTGCCGCCGATCGCGATCACGTCGTCACGCCAGGCGTCCGCCCAGGCCAGCGGCGCGCCCCAGCGGCGGTCCCACCAGCCGGAGCTCCAGACCTCGGCGATCCGGGGCCGCCGGGTGATGGGCAGCAGCCAGGCGCAGTCGCCGCCGAGCGGGTGGTTGATCGAGATCAGCCCGCCCGCGCGCTCGGCGTGCTCGACCCAGGAGTCGGCCGGCTGCCGGAAGTCCACCCAGCCGACCTCCCCGAACACGTTCGCGTGGCCCCGGTCGGTGGTGACCTCCTGACCCGGGATGAGCGTGATCCCACGGTCGATCTTGCCCAGCCAGGGGTGGTGGCTGACGGTGTTGTGGTCGGTGACGGCCAGGAAGTCGAGGCCGCGCCCGTGGGCCAGCTCGGCCAGTTCGGCGATGGTCAGGCTGCCGTCGCTGTGCAGGGTGTGGGCGTGGAAGTCACCCGCGAACCACCGCAGGCCGTCGACGGAGGGCACGTCCCGCCGGGGCGGGCGCTCGCCGTGCGGCGGCTCCTCGGCCACCGGCTCGGCGGGGGCGACGGCCGAGGTGGTGATCTCCAGCGAGTAGTCGAGGCCCTGCGGCGGGATGCGGTGCAGCCGCAGCCACACGTGCCACGTGCCCGCCTCCGGCTCGCCCGGCAGGTAGCCGGGCGTCGCCCAGTCCGGGGTGATCGTGTACTCGTCGCGCGCGCCGCCCGACCAGCCGCGGAAGCCGTCAGGAGCGCCGCAGCCGAGGTCGATGACACCCTGCGACCGGTCGTACGCCAGCCGCACGGTCACGGCGGCGGTCCCCGCGGGCACCTCGAAGGGCACCTCCCGCAGGATCCGCTCCAGCCGGTCGTCCAGGCTCCAGTGCCCTCTCAAACCAATTCCCCGTCCCGGTAGACGAGGGCGCGGTCGCGCCGGGGCGTCGCGTAGCCGTCGTCGCCGATCTCGGGCTCGCTCCCCTCGGGCACGACGGCCTGCACGGTCACGTCGTTGACGTCGAGGGTCACCAGGTGGGACGCGCCGAGGTTCTCCACGATGGCCACCTTGCCGCCCAGCGCGCCCCCGCCGGGCTCGGGCGAGTAGGCCAGGTATTCGGGTCGCACGCCGTACACGATCTTCTCCCCGTCGGAGAGCCGTCCCTCGGCCGAGGCCGGGACCGCCACCTTGCACCCTGCCACCTCCAGCGTGTCACCTCGTACGACGCCGTCGAGCAGGTTCATGGGTGTCGAGCCGATGAATCCGGCCACGAACGTGTTCGCGGGCCGCTGGAAGACCTCGGCCGGCGTGCCGATCTGCCGAATGTGCCCGGCTTCCATGACGGCCATCCGGTCGGCCATGGCCAGGGCCTCCGCCTGGTCGTGGGTGACGAAGACGGTGGTGACGCCGAGCTCGCGCTGGAGCTTCTTCAGGAACGTACGCGCCTCCAGCCGCAGCCGGGCGTCCAGGTTGGACAGCGGCTCGTCGAACAGGAACGCCTGCGCCTGCGTGGCCATCACCCTGGCCAGCGCCACCCGCTGCTGCTGCCCGCCCGAGAGCTGGCCCGGCCGCCGGTCCATGAGCTGTTCGAGCCCGAGCCGCGCCCCCACCTCGGCGGCCTTGTCACGGCGGGCGCCCTTGGCGACCTTCTTGATGCGCAGCGGGTAGGCGATGTTGTCCGTGACGTCCATGTGCGGGAAGAGCGCGTAGTCCTGGAAGACCATGGCGACGTCCCGGCCGCCGGGCTGCACGCCCGTCACGTCCCGGTCGCCGATGACCACGGCCCCGCCGGTGGCGGTCTCCAGGCCGGCGATCGTGCGCAGCAGTGTGGTCTTGCCGCAGCCGGAGGGGCCGAGCAGGGCGAAGAACTCGCCGTCGGGGATGGCCAGATCGAGCGAGTCGAGCGCCTTCACCCCGCCGGGATAGACCTTGGTCAGCCCGCGTAGTTCGATTCCGGCCATTAACGCTTGATCCCTCCGTGGAAGCGGAAGCCGTACTTCTTGCTGACGAACAGGTACATGAGCACCACGGGAACCGAGTACAGCAGGCCGAACGTGGACAACATGCTGAGGTTGGCCTGGCCGCCCTCGGTGTAGAGGGTGTACGTGATCACCGCCGCCGGCTGCTTCTCGACGTCGCTCAGCAGCAGGTACGGCATGAGGAAGTTCCCCCACACGTTGGCCACCGCCCAGACCCCGACCGTCGCCAGGCCGGGCCGCACCAGGGGCACGACCACGTGCCGCACGATCTGCAGCGGCGTGGCCCCGAAGACCCGCGCCGACTCCTCGTACGACTTCGGCGTGGAGTCCATGAAGTCCTTGAGCATGAAGATCGCTGCCGGCAGCAGCCCGCCGGTCAGGATGAGGATCAGCCCGAGCTGCGAGTCGATGAGGTTGAGCTCGACCGCGAGCTGGAACAGCGGCACCATGGCCGCCGTCCCCGTGATGATCGACGACAGCAGCAGCAACGCGTAGAGCAGCGCGTCCCGGCCGGGCAGCCGCACCCGGCTCAGCGCGTACGCGGCCAGCGCCGCCAGGATCACCACCAGCACGGCCGTGCCGACGGACAGCACCAGGGAGTTGTAGAGGGACGGCAGCGCGTACGGATGCTCGGCCACCGCCCTGAAGTTGTCCAGGGTGAAGTCGGGGACCTTGACCTCGTACGTCGGGTCGGAGGTGAAGGGCGCCGTCACCAGCCACAGCAGCGGGATCGTGAAGAAGGCCAGCAGTACCGCGATCAGCGTGTAGAAGCCGATCCGGCCCAGTACGAAACGGGTCATTTCCTACTCCGGAGCAGCCGCAGGTAGAACACGGCCACGACCAGGTTGATCAGCAGAATGATCGCGGAGACCGCGGCGCCGTAACCCAGCTCGCCGCTCTGCAGCGCGACCTTGTACACGTGCACGGCCAGCACCTCGGACTTGCCGTCGGGGCCGCCGGCGGTCAGCAGGAACGGGGTGAAGTCGTTGAACGTCCACAGGCTGATCAGCAGCAGGTTGGTCAGGACGTGTCCTCTGATGTGCGGGAACACCACGTCTCTGAGCTGCTGCCAGCCGGAGGCCCCGGCCAGCCGGGCGCTCTCCAGGTGCGAGGGCGGCACGTTCCCGAGCGCGGCGCCGTACAGCATCATCGAGAACGCGGTGCCGCGCCAGATGTTGAACACGATGATCGACAGCATCGGGTGGTCGAGCAGCCAGGCGAAGCCCTGGATGCCGAGCAGCGCGTTGAGCGTGCCACCGTCGCGGTCGAGCAGTGCCACCCACAGGAACGACACGATCGCGCCGGGCAGGATCCAGGCCAGGATGACCAGGCCCTCGACCAGCCGCTTCAGCGGGCCCCGCCGGTCGCGCAGCAGCCAGGCGATGGTGAAGCCGAGCCCGACCTGCCCGATGACCGCCGAGCCCAGCACGAACTCGACGGTCAGCCAGGTGGAGCTCCAGAACTCGGGGTTGGCGGCCGCGTCAAGAAGATTGCCGAGCCCCACGAACTGCGGCTCCGCGGCGGCGGCGCCGGTCAGGCGGTAGTTCGTGAGGGCGAGATAGAGCACCCAGAGCGCGGGGAAGACCAGGAACGCGGCGACGAGCAGCAGGGCGGGGGCCACGAAGACCCCTGCCCGCAGCCTGCCCAGGCCCGCCGCGTCCGAGCTGTAACGGCTCGGCGCGGCGGCCTCGGTGGCCTCAGGAGGCGATGTTGCCAGGGCCACCGACGATTCCTTCGAGCTTCTTCTGGTAGTCGGCCGCCGCCTGGTCGGGCGCCGTGCCGCCCACGACCGCGGCCGTGGCCTCCTGCAGCGCCACCGACACCTGCGGGTAGACGGCCACCGGCGGCCGGTAGGCCGTCAGCGGCAGCACCTTCTCCGAGATGTACGTCAGCAGCGGCTCACCGGCGAGGATCTCCTTGTTGACGTCGGTGCGGGGCGTGATGCGGACGTTGCCGTCCTTGGTCTCCTCCTTCAGCCCCTCCGGCGAGAGCGTGAAGGTCGCCAGCTCGAAGGCCTCCTTCGGGTGCTTGCTGTTGGGGTTCACCGTACGCAGCGCGCCGCCCGACATGCTGACGAAGTCCTGGCCGCGGATGCCCTTGCCGGGCTCCATCGCGGGGATCATGGCATAGCCGACGACCTGGTCGCGGTCGGCCATCTTGGCCACGCCGGTCGCGGGGTTGACGACGCCGCGCCAGAAGTAGTCGCCCTCCATCAGGATGCCGATCTTGCCCTCGGCGAACTGCTGGAACGACTTGTCGCGGCCCTTGGCCTCCTGCTGGAGCTTGGGGTCGCCGAGGCCGCCGCCGTAGATCTTCTGGTAGAGGCCGAGCGCGTCCTTCAGCGGCTGGGAGGCTCCCGCCCACTTGCCGTCCTTCTGCACCTCGCCGCCCGCGCCCGCGAGCAGCGGCAGCACGCCCTGCATGGAGGTGGCCTCGCCCATCGCCGTGCCGGCGTTGATCTGGATCGGCACGGGCACGCCGGAGGACTTCAGCTTCGTCCCGGCGTCGAGGACCTCCTGCCAGCTCTTCGGCTGCCAGTCGGCCGGCAGCCCGGCCTTCTGGAAGAGCGTCTTGTTGAAGTAGAGCACCCGGCCGTCGGTGCCGACGGGCAGCGCGTACTTCTTGCCGTTGAACGTGGCCAGCCCCTGGACGGCCTCGGGGATCTGCGACCAGCCGTCCCAGCTGTCGGCGTCCGCGCCGACCAGGTCCGCCAGCGGCTTGAGGTAGCCCGCCTCGGCGAACTCGCCGGCCCAGATGCCGTCGATGTCGATCACGTCGGCGCCCTTGCCTGACTTGAGGTCCAGGGAGAGCTTGGTCTTGTACTGCTCGTCGTCGACGCCGCTGGGGACGAACTTGACCTTGACGTTCTTGCCCTTCGCCTTCTGCGCCGCCTCGAACTTGGGGATCACCCAGTTCGCGATGAAGTTGGCGCCGGCGGCGTTCTTCCCGCCCGCGATGGCGTTCTGGGTGATCGTCAGCTCGATGGCGTCACCGCCTCCGCCGCCGCCGGACGACTGGCCGCAGGCTGCGAGCCCCAGCCCGGCCGCGGTGATGACCGCGACCACACCTATCGACCGTTTCCGCAATGCCATCCAAACCCTCCGACAGGTCCGTAAGGAGGTAACACCATGGGCCAATATGTCATGACATCCATATGACGTAAAGGCCTGGCCAAATTTGCGGAGAGTGCTCACACGCTGTGTCTTTGCTCAGCGGGCCGGGAGCCAACCGTCCGAACAGGCGCGTTGTGCGTCGCCCGGGGGTTTGAGCCGAGGGACATTAGGTTACATAGCGGACATCCGAATGTCATGACAATATGCCATAGTGTCGAAGGTAAGCTCCATCCTGGAGGTGCTTTGTACGACCTGATCACGTTCGGGCGCTCCGGCGTCGACGTCTACCCGCTGCAGACCGGTGTCGGCCTGGCCGACGTCGAATCCTTCGGCAAGTTCCTCGGCGGCAGCCCCACCAACGTCGCCGTCGCCGCGGCGCGCCACGGGCTGCGCTCCGCCGTGATCACCGGCGTGGGAGCGGACCCCTTCGGAGAGTTCGTCCGCAGGGCGATCCGCGGGTTCGGCGTGGACGACGCCTTCGTGAGCACCGTCGAGGGCCCGCCGACCCCCGTGACGTTCTGCGAGATCTTCCCGCCCGACCACTTCCCGATCTACTTCTACCGCGGCGAGCATCCGCCTGACCTGCAGATCTCCCCGTCCCATCTCGACCTCGGGGCCATCGCGGAGACGAGCCTGTTCTGGTTCTCGCTGACCGGGCTGAGCCAGGAGCCGAGCGCCGCCGCCCATGCCGCCGCGCTGTCGGCGCGCACGTCGGGGTGGACCGTGTTCGACCTCGACTGGCGGCCGTCGCTGTGGAAGTCGCGGGAGGCGGCCCACGAGGCCGCGCGGCGGACGCTCCCGTACGCGAACGTCGCGGTCGGCAACCTCGACGAGGTGGAGAACGCGGTCGGCGTGCGCGACCCGGAGGCCGCCGCGCAGGCGCTCCTGGACGCCGGGGTGAAGGTCGCGATCGTGAAAATGGGCCCTGAGGGGGTTCTCGCGCGTACCTCCGAGGAGAGCGTGGTGGCGGAACCGGTGGAGGTGAAGGTGGTCAACGGCATCGGAGCGGGTGACGCGTTCGGCGGGGCGATCTGCCTCGGGCTGCTGCGCGGCTGGCCGCTGGAGCGGACGGTGCGCTTCGCCAACGCGGCGGGCGCGTTCGTGGCCGCCCGGCTGGCCTGTGCCGACGCCATGCCGTCCACGGCCGAGGTGGAAGACCTGCTGAACGGAGCGGGCTCTTGAGCGACCTCACCCTGCCCAGGACCTCCGGCTACGAGCGGCTCACCCAGATCCGGGCCACCCGGCCGGAGGAGATCGCCGAGGCCGCGGCCCGGCGGCAGCGGCGCGGCCTGCCCGGCGAGGGCGAGCGGCTGCTGATCATCGCCGCCGACCACACGGCCCGCGGCGCCCTGGGCGTACGCGACCGGCCGATGGCCATGGCCAGCCGCGCCGACCTGCTCGACCGCCTCCAGGTGGCGCTCTCCCGCCCCGGCGTGGACGGCATCCTCGCCTCCCCCGACGTCATGGAGGACCTGCTCCTGCTGGGCGCTCTGGAGGGCAAGCTGGCCTTCGGCTCCATGAACCGGGGCGGCCTGCTGGGCTCGGTCTTCGAGGTGGACGACCGCTTCACCGGCTTCGACGCGGCCTCGATCGACGAGATGCGCCTGGACGGCGGCAAGATGCTGCTCCGCATCGACCCGGCCGACCCCGCCACGGTGGCCACCCTGGAGTCCTGCGCCCGGGCCGTCACCGACCTGGCCCGCCACCGCCTGCCGGCCATGGTGGAGCCCTTCTGGGCGCGGCGCTCCGAGTCGGGGGCACTGCGCAACGACCTGTCCCCCGAGGCCGTGATCCGCGCGATCAGCGTCGCCCAGGCGCTCGGCACCACCTCCGCCTACACCTGGCTCAAGATCCCGGCGGTGGCGGAGATGGAGCGCGTGATGGCCGCCACCACGCTGCCCGCGCTGCTGCTCGGCGGCGACCCGCCGGACATCGACGCCGCCTACGCCGACTGGGACCGCGCGCTGAGCCTTCCCGGCGTACGCGGCCTCGTCGTGGGCCGAGCCCTGCTCTACCCTCCGGATGACGACGTAGCGAAAGCGGTGGACAACGCCGCGGCACTGGTACGGGAGACCCGCGCATGACATACGTTCCGTTCGGCAAGGCCGCGAACGGCCCCTGGTCCGTCGAGATCACCCCGTCCCTGGCGGGCTGGACGTACTCGGGCCTGCGCATCGTGGACCTGACGGACACGCCGGTCTCGTTCGACACCGGCGACGAGGAGACGCTGGTCCTCCCGCTGTCGGGATCCTGCACGGTCACCACCTCCGCCGCGACGTTCGAGCTGACGGGGCGGCCCTCGGTCTTCAGCGGGCCGAGCGACTTCGCCTACGTCCCGATCGGCTCCCACGTCACCCTCCGGGGCAGCGGGCGCATCGCCCTGCCCTCCGCCCTCGCCACCCGCGCCCTCGAGCCCCGCTACGTGCCCGCCGACCAGGTCTCGGTCGAGATCCGCGGCGCGGGCCAGGCCACCCGCCAGGTGAACAACTTCTGCGCCCCCGGCGCCTTCGACTGCGACAAGCTCATGGCCGTGGAGGTCATCACCCCGGGCGGCAACTGGTCGTCGTACCCGCCGCACAAACACGACACCGACAACCCCGGCGAGGCGGTCCTGGAGGAGATCTACTACTTCGAGGTGGCCGGCCAGGGCAACGCCTACCAGCGCGTCTACTCCTCCGAACGCGGCCACATCGACACCCTGGCCGAGGTCTCCTCGGGCGACGTCGTCCTCGTCCCGTACGGCTACCACGGCCCCGCCATGGCCGCCCCCGGCTACGACCTCTACTACCTGAACGTCCTGGCGGGCCCGGCGGAGGAACGCTCGATGGCCTTCTGCGACGACCCCCGCCACGCGTGGATCCGCTCCTCCTGGGAAAGCCAGCCCACAGACCCGAGACTGCCGTTCGGGAGGACTTCATGACCCATATGACCGTCGCCCAGGCTGTCGTGCGCTTCCTGGCCCAGCAGTGGAGCGAGCGCGACGGCGTGGAGCGCAGGTTCTTCGGCGGCTGCTCCGGCATCTTCGGCCACGGCAACGTGGCCGGGCTCGGCCAGGCGCTGGCCACCTCCACCGAGGACCTCCCCTACCACCTGAGCCGCAACGAGCAGGCCATGGTCCACACGGCCGCCGCCTACGCCCGGGCCAGCAACCGCCTGGCCACCCTGGCCTGCACCACCTCCATCGGCCCCGGCGCGACCAACATGATCACCGGCGCGGCGGGCGCGACGATCAACCGGCTGCCGGTGCTGCTGCTGCCCGGCGACATCTTCTCCACCCGCGTGGCGGGCCCGGTGCTGCAGGAGCTGGAGGACCAGCGCTCGTACGACATCTCGGTCAACGACTGCTTCAAGCCGGTCTCCCGCTACTGGGACCGGATCAACCGCCCCGAGCAGCTCCCGTCGGCGCTGCTGGCCGCCATGCGCGTGCTCACCGACCCGGCCGAGACCGGCGCGGTGACGCTGGCGCTGCCGCAGGACGTGCAGGCGGAGGCCCACGACTGGCCGGAGGAGCTGTTCGCGCGCCGCGTCTGGCACGTCCCCAGGCCGCGCCCCGAGCGGGCCGCCGTGTTCCGGGCGGCCCAGCTGGTCAAGTCGGCCGTGCGTCCGCTGATCGTCGCGGGCGGCGGAACGATCTACAGCGAGGCCACGGAGCAGCTGCGGATCTTCGCCGAGACGTACGGCATCCCGGTCGCCGAGACGCAGGCCGGCAAGGGCGCGCTCCCGTACGGGCACCCGCTCGCCGTGGGCGCGATCGGCGCCACCGGCACCACGGCCGCCAACGCGCTGGCCCGCGAGGCCGACCTGATCATCGGCGTGGGCACCCGCTACAGCGACTTCACCACCGCCTCCCGGACGATCTTCGCTCCCGACGCCCGCTTCCTCAACCTCAACATCACCGCCTTCGACGCCGCCAAGCTGTCGGGCCTGCAACTGGTCGGCGACGCCCGCGACGGGCTGGCGGACCTGGTCGAGGCGTTCGCGGGCTGGAGGGGCGCGCCGGAGGACTACCGCGCGCGGGCCGCCGAGCTGACCAGGGAGTGGGACGCGGCGGTGGACCGGGCCTACTCGCTGGAGGGCTCGCCGCTGCCCCAGTCCGCGGTGATCGGCGCGGTCAACGCCGCGGCGGCCGAGGACGGCGTGGTGGTGTGCGCGGCCGGCTCGATGCCCGGCGACCTGCACAAGCTCTGGCGGCCGAGCGGGCCCGGCAACTACCACGTCGAGTACGGCTACTCCTGCATGGGCTACGAGATCGCCGGCGGGCTGGGCGTCAAGATGGCGGTGCCGGAGCGCGAGGTGTTCGTCCTGGTGGGCGATGGCTCGTACCTGATGATGGCGCAGGAGCTGATCACCGCGATCTCCGAGGGGATCAAGCTGGTGGTCGTCCTGGTGGACAACTCCGGGTTCGCCTCCATCGGCCGCCTGTCGGAGAGCGTGGGCGCGGAGCGGCTCGGCACCTCGTACCGGCATCGCGACGGCGGGCCGCTGCCCGTCGACCTGGCCGCCAACGCGGCCAGCCTCGGCGCCACGGTGCTGCGCCCCGAGTCGGTCGCCGACCTGCGCAAGGCGCTCGAGGAGGCCCGCTCGGGTTCCAGGACCACGGTGATCTACGTACGCACCGATCCGATGGCGGACGACGCCCCCTCCTCCGAGGCGTGGTGGGACGTGCCGGTCGCGGAGGTCGGCGGCACGACCGGCGCGGCACGGGAGACGTACGAGGAGAACAAGCGCTCCCAGCGCCCCCACCTGACGCCGCCCGCCTGACCAGGGTTGCCCCCCATCCCCTCGGGGAAGGCCTCTGACCAGGCACGATAGGGGGCAGGGGATGGGGCCGTGGCGGCTGCTCGGTTGGGTCGCGCTGATCGCGGTGGTCGGCTTCTGCCTCAACCAGATCGCCACGGTGGTCATCTCGGTCATCGTCGGCGTGTTCATCACGGCGCTGCTGCTGCCTCCGGCCCGCTGGCTCAGGTCACGCGGGGTGAACCGCGCCCTGGCCACCGCGATCGTCTTCGTCGGCGGGATCGTGCTGGCCGGAGGGCTGATCGCGCTGCTGGTGCCGCCCACCATCGACAGCGTCGCGCAGCTGCGGGTCAGCCTCACCAGGGTGCTCGACAACCTGTACGACCTGACCTCCAGGTTCGGGGTCGACCCGCGCAAGCTCGCCGCGCAGGCCAAGGAGTACCTGACCGCCCAGGGCCGCCAGATCGCCACGGGCGCGCTGGCCGGGGTCAGGACCGCGGGCGAGATCGTGGTGGGGGCGGCGGTGGCGTTCGTCCTGTCGGTGTACTTCGTGCACGGCGGCGACCGGCTCTTCCACTGGCTCGTGGAGCTCGCGCCCGTCTCGGCCAGGGCCCGCATCACCGAGACCGGCGTCCTGATCTTCTCCGTGATCGGCCGCTACATCCGCGGGATCGCGATCGTGGGTGCGGTGGACGGGTTCTTCATCGGCCTCGCGCTGTGGATCCTGGGCGTGCCCATCGCGCTGCCGCTGGCGGTGCTGACGTTCGTGGGGGCGTTCCTGCCGATCGTGGGGGCGTTCACGGCGGGGCTGCTGGCCGCGGTGGTGGCGCTCGTGGCCAAGGGCTGGCTGGTGGCGCTGATCGTGGTCGGGGTGACCGTGGCCATTCAGCAGATCGAGGGGCACGTGCTGGCGCCGCAGGTCTACGGCAAGGCTCTCGACCTGCCCGGAGTGGTCATCCTGGTGGCGATCGCGGTGGGCGGCCTGCTCTGGGGGATCATCGGCGCGTTCCTGGCCGCTCCCGTGACCGCGGTGATCGTGGCCCTGCTGCACAGGCCGCGGGCCGAGCCCGCCCCGGTCACTCTCGCTCCGCCGCGACCTCCTCCAGCGACTCCCGCGACCAGGTGAGCCGCCCGGCCCGCAGGTCGTCGATGACCGCGCGCAGCCACCGGCTCTCCGCGGCCGTCACCTCGCGCAGGTATTCGATCTCCAGCATGGTGACGCGCGGCAGGTCGGCATCGTCGGCCAGGCTCGCCTCCAGCCCGGCCAGCGTTTCGGCGACCGCCCGCTCGCGCCGCTCGAGCGCCGCCGCCAGGTCCTCCGGGGCGAGCATGAGCGCGTTCGCCAGCGCGGCCGGGAACTGCGGGAACTCCTGCTTGGGCGTGGCCAGCATCTCGTCCAGCCACTTGAGCAGCGCCGTCCCGCCCTCGGCGGTGAGCTCGTAGACCGTGCGCTCGGGGTACTGCTGGTCGCGCTCCGTCTCCCGGACGCTGATCAGGCCGGCCTCCAGCAGCCGGTCGATGGTCCGGTAGAGGCCGGCCCGCTGGCCCACGTTGACCACCAGGTCCTTGCCCCACCGCTTGAGCATGCGCTGGATCCCGTACGGATGCAGCGGCTGGTGGCGCAGCAGCGCCAGCACGGTCAGAGCGAGCGGCGAGCCACGATCGAGAGCCATGGGCCAATAATAGCCTCAAAATTACTAGTTGACGCGAAACTAGTTTCACTGCAACTATCAACCTCATGAGCGACATCGAACGCATCCACACCGACCACGCCGTCACCCGGCGCCTGGGCAACTGGACCACCGCGGGCCGCTGCGAGATCCGCACCCGCTACGGCCAGACCACCGTCGACCTGCGCTCCCCCGGCCTGCCCGCCGAGATCGAGCTGCGGCTCGACCTCGACCGAGGCGTGGTCAAGCTGCTGGTCCCCGAGGACGCCACCGTCGAGCACCAGGACCTGCGCTGGAGCGGCAGGGGCCAGGTCAAGGACCACCAGGCGCCCACTGAGGGCTCCGCGCGGCGCATCCGCCTGGTCGGCAGGGCCGCCGGCAGCGAGATCCGCGTCCGCCGCGGCGGCGTCGCGATCATCACCGCGATGTTCTCCCCCGAGTACGTACGCGACGTCCGCCAGGCCCACCGGAACGGCACCCACCCGACCGTCGACGACCCCGCCCGCACCCTGGAGAAGGCATCGTGAAGCAGACCCCCGTCCTGATCATCGGCGGCGGCTACGCCGGCCTCGCCTCGGCCCTCTTCCTCTCCCACCACGGCGTGCCCTGCCTCCTGGTCGACCGCCACCCCGGCGTGTCGCTCCTGGGCAGGGCCCGGGGGATCAACCCGCGCACCCTCGAGATCTACCGGCCGCTCGGCCTGGACGAACGCGTGAAGGAGGCGGGCCGGCCCTTCGACGAGGAGGCCGGCGTGGCCCGCTGCGCGACGCTGGCGGGCGAGTGGCAGTGGCTGTTCGGCGACGAGTCCCCGCGGGCGTTGCCCGAGCTGACCGCGGGCGAGCTCTGCATGGCCGACCAGAGCACGGTCGAGCCCATCCTGATCGAGGCCGCCCGCGCCAAGGGCGCGGAGCTGTGGTTCGACACGCAGTGCCGGTCGATCGAGCCCGACGCCGACGGCGTGACGGCCGTGGTGGAGGACCGCGCCACCGGCGAGCGGCACACGATCAGGGCCCGGTACGTGATCGGCGCCGACGGCTACGGCGGCGCCACCAGGGAGCGGCTCGGCATCGCCCGCACCGGCCTCGGCGCCCTGCGGCACTTCGTGACCTACGTCATCAAGGCGGACCTGTCGGAGATCATCACCAAGCGGGCCCTGTTCTGGATAGTCGGCGAACCCGGCGGCACCGCCTCGGCGGCGTTCGTCTCGCACGCGCTGCCCGACCACTGGGGCCTGTCCCTGCTCTACGACCCGGACAAGGAGTCGCCCGACGACTTCACCGACGAGCGCTGCGTCGCCGCGGCCAAGGCGGTCATCGGCCGCGACGTACCGGTCGAGATCGTCAGCAAGGCGTCCTGGACGGAGGCGGTCGGCGTGGCCGACAGCTACCGCTCCGGCCGGGTCTTCCTCGTCGGTGACGCCGCGCACGTGTGGCCGCCCGCCCAGGGGCTGGGAGCCAACTCGGCCGTCCAGGACGCGCACAACCTGGCCTGGAAGCTCGCCGCCGTGCTCGCGGGGCAGGCCTCGGACGCGCTGCTCGACACGTACGAGGCCGAGCGCCGCCCGGTGGCGCTGGAGCTGGCCGACGTGACCGTGCGCAGCCAGGCCGCCAGGTTCGGCCCCGGCCCGGAGGACGACTTGGTGGACCCGATCACGTGCGTCCTCGGGCAACGGTACGCGTCCACGGCGATGGCCGGGACCCCGCCCGAGTCGGTCTTCGGCGACGGGGTGCCACGGCACGCCCGTCCCGGCACCCGGGCCCCGCACCTCTGGCTCTCCCTCGACGGGCGGCGGATCGGCGTCCACGACCTGTTCCACGACTCGTTCGTACTGCTGTGCGGGCCCGGCGGGGAGGAGTGGGCGCGGGTGGCGGTCGAGGGTGTGCGGGTGTACCGGGTGGGGTCGGAGCTGATCGACGTCGAGGGACACTGGGAGTCGCGGTACGGCTGCGACGCCGTCCTGGTGCGCCCGGACGGCTACGTGGCCTGGCGCTCGGACGATTCGGCGAGCGAGGCCGACCCGGCGACCCGCCTGACAGCCACCCTCCACCAGATCCTCAACTGACCCCGCCGGCCCTCACCGGCCCGCGAGGGGAGCGGGAGGGTCAGAGGAGCAGTTCCAGCTCCAGCTCGTGCCGGATCGGGATGCCGTCGGCCTCGGCGGGGATGCCCGGCTTAAGCTCCCGCGCCCGGTCCACGCCGTTGCGGCGCAGGGCGATCAGGTCGAACCCGTACCGCTGGTAGAACCGCAGGGCGTGCGTGTTGTCGTTGGTGGTGACCAGCCAGAGCCTGGCCGCCCCGCCCTCGGCCGCGACGGCGCGCACCGCGTCCAGCAGCGCCGCCCCCACCCCCCTGCCGGGCACCACCGCGTCGATCGTGATGATCTCCACGGAGTCGCCACGCCCGGCGTACGTGATGATCCCGGCCGGCTCGCCCTCGATCTCGGCGATGAAGCCCGGCTGCGCGGCCGCGTCGACCAGCTCCCCGCGGCCCAGGGCCACCACGGTCGAGCCGCCCCAGCTCTCGGTCAGCACCCGGGTCACGTACGCGAGATCTTGCGGCTCGATGGGACGCACGGATATCGCCATGTCCCTCATTATGAGATCTATGCGATGGGTAACGTTCGACTGCTTCGGAACACTTGTTGACTGGCGGCACGGCATCCGCACCAGCGCCGAGCTGATCGCGCCGGGTCAGGGGGCGCGGCTGCTGGAGGCGTACAACCGGCACGAGCACGTCGTGCAGGCCGAGTCCCCGACGCTCCGCTACCGCCACGTGCTGGCCGAGGCGCTCCGCAGGGCCTGCGCCGACGAGAAGGTGGAGCTGAACGAGGACGACGCCCAGGTGCTGGGCACGACGATCCCGTACTGGCCGGTGTTCCCCGAGGTGGGCGCCGAGCTGTCGGCGCTGCGTGGCGCGGGCTGGCGCCTGGCGCTGCTCACCAACTGCGACCGCGACCTCATCGCCGAGACGCGGCGGCGGCTGCCCGTGGCGTTCGACGCGGTGCTGACGTCGGAGGACGTGGGCGCGTACAAGCCGGCCGACGCGCACTTCGAGACCTTCAGACGCTCGTACGAACCCACTCAATGGGTGCATGTGGCGCAGAGCTACTTCCACGACATGGTCCCCGCCCACCGCCTCGGCATCCCGCGCGTGTGGATCAACCGCCAGGGCGAGCGACCCGCCGACGAGAACATCATCCAGCAGCAACTGCCCGACCTCGGCGGGCTGCTCTCCGTGGTCGAGAACGCCTAACGCCGCTGCGCCAGCACGTCCGCGATGCCGGCCAGGAAGGAGTCCACGTCCGCGATGAGGTAGCCGGACCGGAACAGCACGGTCGAGAACTTCGCCGCCCGCACCTCCTTGGCCGTCACCGGGAAGTCGGTCGTCCCGCGCAGGGTGGCCACGATGCGGTCCAGGAAGGCGTCGATCTCGTCCTCGTTGTAGCCGGTGCCCATGCGACCCGGGCGGAAGGCCACCCGTTCGACCCGGGCCGCCTGGGTCTCGAACCACTCCTCGCGCAGCATCTCGCCGGTCGGCTCGGCCATGGCGAGGCGTACCGGCCGCTTGGCCTGGGTCTCCAGCGCCACCACGAACGCCTCCAGGGCGAAGTCGACCGCGGTCTCGACATATCCGCCACGCTTGGCTCGGAACGTGGCCCGCCGCACGTCGTCCGCGCTGACGGGCTCCACAGTGGGCATGCCCCTGCCCAGGGTCGACTCGATCCGCCCGATCAGGGCGTCGACTTCGGCGGGGTCATAGCCTGAACGCATACCCATGACGCGTGGAAAGCGATTCAAGCCCACTCCTCTTGAGAACGTGCTGGGGGCGTCTCCATTGTGGGGCTCTTTGTGCTAGCGATGCGACCCGACATATAGCGTTACAAGACCATGCGTCTGTCCAAGGTCTCCTTCCGCTACCGAAGACGTGATCCTTTCGTCATCGAAGACGTCGACACCCAGCTCGCCCCCGGCGATGTGATCGAGCTGACCGGCGTGAACGGGGCAGGCAAGTCGACTCTGCTCCGCCTCCTCGCGGCCCTCACCCGGCCCACGACCGGCACGATCGCCGGGCGTCCCGAGGCGGTCGGCTTCGCTCCCGACCGCTTCCCGACCGCCCAGCCGTTCACGGTCACGGCCTATCTGCACCACATGTCCCGGGTACGCGGAGGCGCCCGCTGGGAGCCGTGGGCCGAGCGCCTGAACATGGGCCACCTCCTCACCGTCGCCCTGGGCGAGCTGTCGAAGGGCAGCGCGCACAAGGTCGGCCTGGTCCAGGCGCTGATGTCGGAGCCCGGGCTGCTGATCCTGGACGAACCGTTCGCCGGGCTCGACGTGGACACCCGTGAAGCGCTCCCTTCGATCGCCGGTGAGGTGGCGGACCGCGGCGGCATCGTCATCGTCAGCGACCACCAGGGCGGTCTGCGCTCTCTGCCCGAGATACGCCATTGGTCGCTGGTGGACGGCCGCCTCAAGGAGAGCACGACGGCACCCGGTCTCGAACCGGTCGAGGACAGGGGGACGGTCGTGGCCGTCACGGTGCCCGCGTCCGAAGTCCACGACTTCCTCGCCAGGATGCGCGGCGAGGGTTACCTGGCCCGCGAGATCGAGGAGTCCGGATGATCGCCCTGGCCACGTTCCGGCTGGCCGCCTACATCCGTTCGCACCGCATGTTCCAGGCGCTCCTCCTGGCCCTCGCCATGCTGGCGATCCTCTACGGCAGCCGGGCGCCGCGCGGTGGCGAGGCCTCGGCCCTCACGGACGGCGCCGTGCTGATCATCCCCATCCTGGCCTGGGCGGCCAGGAGCCTCCTCGACACCGAGCCCGACCGGCAGCGCGAGCTGTCCGCGATCCAGGTGGGCGGGCGGGGCAGGGAGGTGGCAGCGGGGCTGATGGCGGCGTTCGCGACGTGTGTGGCGTTCGCGGCGCTCGGCATGGGCGCGGCGCTGCTGCTCGGCGTGAGCCAGGCTCCGTCGCGCGGCGTGCTGGCCGCCGCTCTCGTCCTGAACGCCCTGGCCGCGCTCACCGGCACCGCGCTGGGCGCCCTCACCAGCCGTGCGGTCATCAACTCCCCCGCACTTTCGATCATGGGGCTGCTGCTGGGGTTCCTGGCGATGCTGCTGCTCAGCTCCTCGCCCCTGCACTGGCTCACCGTCCCGCTCATCGCCTGGATGAAGGCGGCGAACGGGGGCCACCTCCTCGACCAGCTCCCCGAGCTCGGCGCCATCACCCTGGTCTGGTGCCTGATCGGCCTGGGGGCGTACGTGTGGCTCCGGCGTAGGGTAGGTTAGTGAGCACTCACTCACCCTAGAGGAGACAACGGTGAAAATGATCTGCCTGGGTGACAGCATCACCCGCGCACAGGTGAGCGCCGACTACGTGGCCATGCTCCGCTCCCGGCTGCCCGAGGCGACCGTGATCAACGCCGGGGTCAACTACGAGCCGTCGTCGGAGACGGTCAAGCGGCTCGACGACGTCGTGGGCCAGGACCCCGACGTGGTGACCGTACTGATCGGCACGAACGACGCGAACTCCACGCTCAGCGGGACGCTCGCCAAGACCCTGCGCAAGCGCTGGAAGCTCTCCGCGGACCCCACCCCGGAGGCCTACGCCGCCAACCTCACCACCATCGCCCGCCGCCTCCAGGACGAGACGATGGCCCGCGTGGCGATGCTCTCCCTGCCCGTCATCGGCGAGGAGCTCGACTCGGTCTCGGTGCGGCGGGCCACCGAGTACAGCGAGATCGTCCGGCGGGTCGCGGCGGCCGAGGGCGTCACGTACCTGCCGCTCAACGAGCGGATGACGGCTTACCTGGAGGAGCAGGGCCGGGGTCCCGGCATCCGTTACCAGGCGGAGGGGCGGCTGGCACAGACCGCCGCGATGCAGCACTTCCTGCTCGGCCGCAGCCTGGACGCCATCTCCAAGGGCCGCGGCCTCCAGCTCACCACGGACAACATCCACCTGAACAGCAGAGGCGCCGCCATGATCGCCGACCTGATCGAGGGCTTCGCCGCCCGCTCGATCGCACCTCACTAGCCCCGTTCCGGCCGGGGAACGCGCGGCGGGTGGGCTATTCGGCGGCCGCGAGCTGGCCGCAGGCGCCGTCGATCTCGCGGCCGCGCGTGTCGCGCACCGTCACCGGCACGCCGTGGAACTCCAGCCGCCGTACGAACGCCCGCTCGTCCTCGGGCCGGGAGGCCGTCCACTTCGACCCCGGGGTCGGGTTGAGCGGGATCAGGTTGACGTGCACGAGCTTGTTCCGGACCAGCTTGCCGAGCAGGTCGGCCCGCCACTCCTGGTCGTTGATGTCCTTGATCAGCGCGTACTCGATCGAGACCCGCCGCTTGGTCTTCGCCGCGTACGCCCAGGCCGCATCGAGGACCTCGGCCACCTTCCACCGCGTGTTGATCGGCACCAGCGTGTCACGCAGCTCGTCGTCGGGCGCGTGCAGCGACAGCGCCAGCGTGACGGGCAGCTCCTCGTCGGCGAGCTTGCCGATCGCGGGCACCAGCCCGACGGTGGAGACGGTGACGCCCCGGGCCGAGATGCCCAGCCCGTGCGGCGCGGGCTCCACCAGCCGCCGCACCGCGCCGATGACCTGCTTGTAGTTGGCCAGCGGCTCTCCCATGCCCATGAACACGACGTTGTTCACCCGGCCGGGCCCGCCGGGGACCTCACCGGCCGCCAGCGCCCGGGCGCCGGCGACGACCTGCTCGACGATCTCGGCGGTGGACATGTTGCGGGTGAGGCCGGCCTGGCCGGTGGCGCAGAAGGGGCAGTTCATGCCGCAGCCGGCCTGCGAGGACACGCACATCGTGACCCGGTCGGGATAGCGCATGAGCACCGACTCGACCAGCGCCCCGTCGAACAGCCGCCACAGCGTCTTACGCGTGGTGCCCCGGTCGGTGGTCATCTCCCTCACCGAGGTCAGCAGGTCGGGCAGGAGCGCGGCCAGCTTCTCGCGGGAGGCAGCCGGCAGGTCGGTCATCGCGCCGACGTCGGTGGTGAGCCGCTCGAAGTAGTGGCGCGAGAGCTGGTCGGCGCGGAACGCCTTCTCCCCCAGCTCGGTGACCGCGGCCCGCCGGTCGGCCATCGACAGGTCGGCCAGGTGCCGTGCGGGCTTGGCCCGCCGGGGCGCGACGAAGGTGAGCTGGCCTGGGGGCTGGGACACGTTCCTGCCTTTGCTTTGAGTGGCTGTCAATCAGGGTAATGAACGTTCGGATCGGAGGTGGCATTCCTGGTTACGGTACGGCTCGCATCGTGGCTGCCACCGGATCTACAGTCATCACGTATGGCGATTTTTCGGTCGGCATCTGGCGAGGGTGGCGCCGAGGTCGTTCTCGCCGCCGGTAACCCGTACGGCAGCCGGACGCTCGTGGTCGAGCGTGACGAGGACTCCTCGGTAGCTTACCTGTGCTCGCCCGACGGCACGGTGCACGGCGCCGTCTGGCTGGCCAACCATCGCCCCGCCCCGGCGGTGGTCGACCTGGCCCGCATCAACGCCGGCCTGCCGCCGCTGATGCCCAGGGCCAACACCCTCTACCCGGACGGCCGCAGGCCGCTCGGGCAGCTCACCGCGCTGTGGTTCGAGGAGGGGGACGGGGTCGCCCTGTACGAGGACGAGGAGCTGCTGGCGGTCATCCCCGGCTGGGCCGACATGAGCAGGGGCATGCCCGGCTACGCCCGCGACGCGGTGGGCGAGTCGCCGTTCGCGTGGGCGCTGTCGGAGGCTCTCGAAGGGCTGCAGCCCCGCCTCTCCAACGCCAGGTCCTACTGGGGCTGGCGGCACAGCGAGGGGTCATGGCCGTCGTTCCAGCAGTTCGTGATGGGTCATCTGGACGGGGCGCTCGGTCCCGCGGGGCGCTATTGGGACGCCAGCGGCGAGCGGCTGCCCACCGTCGGCATCACCGAACGGCCGCCGCATCAGGGCCGCGCCTACACCGTGCTGTCCACGGTGGGGATGAGCTGCCAGCGCATGCCCACGGTCGAGCAGTGGATCGACAAGCCGGGCGCGTACGCCAGGATCGAGCTGGCCGTGGCCACCCGCGAGGACCCGCGCGACGCGGCGCTGCTGCTGGTGTGGCTGTCGCAGTATCCGTGGCACTCGGTCACGTGGCTCGGCCACGGGCACACGGCGAAGTGGTATCACGAGCCTTCGACGTTCCCGTTGGGGCCGCGGTATTCGGGGGTCCTGATGCTGGCCAACGCACCCCACATGCCAGACATGTCGGGATTTGCGTTCGGGGGTGAGGCCGTACGGTGGCTCTGGCTCTCACCGGTCACCACCGAGACGCTGGAGGCTCAGCAGCGGTAGCTAGAAGAACAGCGTCATCAGCAGCCAGACCGGCACCAGCGTCGTCACCAGCGAGTCGAGTCGGTCCATCAGACCGCCGTGGCCGGGCAGGATGGTGCCCAGGTCCTTGATGCCGAGATCCCGCTTGATCATCGACTCGATCAGGTCGCCCACGGTGGCCAGGACCGCCGCCAGCGCGCCGATCAGCGCGCCCTGCCAGATGGCGCCGTGCATCAGCCAGACCACCAGCCACGCCCCGACGGCCGTGCACGCGATCACCGATCCGGCGAGCCCTTCCCAGGTCTTCTTCGGGCTGATCGCCGTCATCTTGTGCCGGCCGAACAGCACGCCCGCGAAGTAGCCGCCGATGTCGCTGGCCACGGTCACCGCGATGAAGATCAGCACCCGGTGGTCGCCGTCGTGGAGCCGCAGCATCATGGGCACGAACGCCGCGAGCATGGCGGGATAGAACAGCGTGAGCACCGAGGCCGACGCGTCCCGTACATAACCGTCGGTCCCGTCGCTGAACATGCGCCAGACCAGGAGCACCAACGCGAACACCGCGAACGTGGCCAGCAGCCACGTCGGCCCGCCCCAGTACGCGCCCGCATGCATCGCCACCAGGCCCGCGAGCACCGGCACGGCGGGCACCTTGATCCCACGGGTGGCGAAGGCCTTGATCAGCTCCATCGCGCCGACGCCCACGGCAGCGGCGACCACCGGGAGGAACAGCTCCTTGATCGTGTAGATCGTGCCGATGACCAGCGCGCCCAGCACCACACCGACCGCGATCGCGGCGGGCAGGTTCCTTCCGGTACGGCCGCCGCCGCTCGAGCTGGTGTCAGCCGTACGTTCTTCCACAGAGTTTCTCCAAGAGCCACGGCCCCCGCCACTCGGGGCGAGGGCCGTTCAAGACCCGCTACCTGCGGCGGCCCGCCCAACGCGACCACCGTAGGCCCAAGCCGCTACCCGCGACGACCTGCCGCAGGCACGAACCACCACCCACGACGACCCGCCGTAGATGCGAACCGCCGCCCGTGACGACCTGCCGCAGGTGCGAACCGCCGCCCGCGACAACCCGCCGCAGGCACGAACCGTCACCCACGACGACCCGCGCAAGTGCGAACCACTGCCTGCGACGACCCGCCGTAGGTGCGAACCGCTGCCTGCGGCGGCCGGCCCAACGCGACTACCGTAGGCCTGCTGCCTGGGCACGCGGTCCGCCGTGCGGCGCGCCGCTCAGACTTCGAGCAGCTCGGCTTCCTTGTGCTTGAGCAGCTCGTCGATCTTCGCGACGTGCTTCTGCGTGAGGTCGTCGAGCTCCTTCTCGGCCCGCCTGACCTCGTCCTCCCCCGCCTCGCCGTCCTTGATCATCTTGTCGAGGACTTCCTTGGCGGAGCGGCGGATGTTGCGCACCGACACCTTGGCGTGCTCGCCCTTGTTCCTGGCGACCTTGATGTACTCCTTGCGCCGCTCCTCGGAGAGCTCCGGGAACGTCACGCGGATCACCTGGCCGTCGTCGGTGGGGTTGACACCGAGGTCGGAATCGCGGATGGCCTTCTCGATGGCGCCCATCGAACTCTTGTCGAAAGGCTGGATGAGCACCATGCGCGCCTCCGGCACATGGAACGACGCCAGCTGCTGGATCGGCGTCGGCGTGCCGTAGTACTCGGCGTTGATCTTGTTGAACATCGAGGGGGTGACGCGGCCCGTACGGATGGTCGCGAAGTCCTCCTTCGCGACCGAGACGGCCTTGTCCATTTTTTCCTCGGCTTCGAGGAGGGTTTCGTCGATCACAGCGGCTCCCTGTCTTCTAGCTGGCGGTGTCGGGCTCGCTCCCTCATTTGCCTGCGGGACTCACCAGCGTGCCGATTTTCTCACCGCGTACCGCTCGCAGGATGTTGCCCTCGCCCATGAGGTCGAAGACCACGATCGGCAGGTCGTTGTCCTTGCACAGGCTGATCGCGGTGGCGTCCATGACAGCGAGGTCGCGGAGCAGCACCTCGCCGTAATCAAGGTGGTCGAACCTGACCGCATCCGGATTTTTGCGTGGATCGGAGTCGTAGATCCCGTCCACCTGCGTTCCCTTGAGCAGCGCCTCCGCGCCGATCTCCAGGGCCCGCTGGGACGCCGCGGTGTCGGTGGAGAAGTACGGCGAGCCGAGCCCCGCGCCGAAGATGACCACGCGCCCCTTCTCGAGGTGCCTGATCGCGCGGCGCGGCAGGAACGGCTCGGCCACCTGCTGCATGGTGATGGCGGTCTGGACGCGCGTCTCGACGCCCCGCCGCTCGAGGAAGTCCTGCAGGGCCAGGCAGTTGATGACCGTGCCGAGCATGCCCATGTAGTCGGCTCTGGCGCGGTCGATGCCTCCTTGCGACAGGGTGGCGCCGCGGAACATGTTGCCGCCGCCGACCACGACCGCGACCTGTACGCCTTCCTTGACGGCCTCGGCGATCGAATCGGCCAGATGATCGACGATCACCGGATCGATGCCCAGCGGCTCGCTGCCGGCGAACGCCTCTCCTGACAACTTCAGCATCACCCGCTTCCATCTGAGCGGGTTGTGCGGATTTTGAGATGAGGAAGCCGCCGTCCGTGTGGATTCGTGGGCTGGCTCCCGGTGGTCCTGCACGGCGGCGGCCTCCTTCGTTCGGTGAATCAAGTTCAGGCTGTCGGCTAGCTTCTTGCCTTGGCCGGGCGGCCCGCCTTGAGCGGCGGGCCTGCCTGGCCGGTTGCTTGCCTAAGCCTAAGCCTGACCGACCTTGAAGCGGACAAAGGCCTGGACCTCGACGCCGTTCTCCTCGGCGTACTTGCCCACGCTCTTCTTGTTGTCCTTGACGAAGGCCTGCTGGAGGAGGGTGAAGTCCTTGTACCAGCCGTTCACGCGGCCCTCGACGATCTTGGAGATGGCAGCCTCGGGCTTGCCCTCCTCGCGGGTCATCTCCTCGAAGAGCTTGCGCTCCTTCTCGACCACGTCGGCCGGGACGGAGGCGGCCTTGAGGTACTGCGGGGCCATCGCGGCGGCGTGCTGCGCGATGTCCTTGGCGACCTCGGCGTTCGGCTTGTCGAGCTGGATCAGCACGCCGACGGCCGGCGGCAGCGCCGGGTCGGTCTTGTGCATGTAAGCACCGATGTAGCCGCCCTCGAGGACTGCGAACCGGCGGATCTCGATCTTCTCGCCGAGCGCGGCGTTGGCGACGTCGAGGTGCTCCTTGACGGTCTTGCCGTCGAAGGACGACTCGAGCAGCGACGCCACGTCGGCGGGCTTGGTCTCGAGGATGTGCTCGACAACCTGGCTGGCCAGCTCCTGGAAGCGCTCGCCCTTGGCCACGAAGTCGGTCTCGCAGTTGAGCTCGAGCAGCGCGGCGGCAGAGTCGCCGTCCTGCTTGAGCGCGACCAGGCCGTTGGAGGCGGTGCGGGCCTCGCGCTTACCTACGTCCTTGGCGCCCTTGAGGCGCAGGAGCTCGATAGCGCGGTCGAAGTCACCCTCGGACTCCTCGAGCGCCTTCTTGCAGTCCATCATGCCGGCAGCGGTGATTTCGCGAAGCCGCTTGACATCGGCCATGTTCACGGAAGCCATTGCTTTTCCTTGTGGGATTTCGTCGTCGTCGTGGATCAGGTGGGCAACGGCACGCCTGCTCACCCTTGGTTCGTACGGCGGGCGCTTGCCGTACGGAAGCCTTTGTCTTGCGTCAGCCTCTGTCTTGCGTTTCGGGGCCCGGCTCGCCTGGCATACTGCCCAGCCTCGCCCTGGCTTACCATCCTGGACCATCACCAGCCAGCACCGACGCCACCCGGCCGACCCGCCGCGCCCGGTTCGGGCAAACCCGCCCTCTCCGGCCCGGCCGACCACCCTGGCCCGCTGAACTACCCGGTCCAACCCGGCCCGGTCACCCGGAACGGCCCGGCTCACCACCGGCCCGGCCTGCGACCCAACCCTGGATCGCAACCCAGACCTCGGCTCACAACCTCAGCCCGCGACCCAGACCTCAGGCCCCGGCCCGAACCCCGGCTCAGGGCCTCGGCCCCGGGCCTTGAACCGCGACCTCACGGACCCAGCCCTGAACCACAGCCCTTGAACCATGGCCCCACGGGCCTGGCCCTGGACCACAGCCCTTGAACCATGACCTCACGGGCCCGGCCCTGAACCGCGACCCAGGCCTTTGACCTACGGCCCAGATCCCGGCTCACAGCCTCAGCTTCAGCCTCGGCCCTGAACCTTGATCTCAGCCCGGCTCTTGGTCCTTGCCTGGCTGGGAAGCGTCCTCGCCTGGCGATCGCTCACCCGGCGAGGCCGCGGCCCCTCGCTCAACCGTTCACTTGTCTTCGTGGCCCGTTCCTTGCCCGGTCACGGCAGGACCAGGGACATCCCTCGTCCTGCCGTTCCGTTCCGTTCGCCGGAGCAAGGCGCGCGCCCTGCCTGGTGGACTCTTCACCCACCCGACCGGGACGGGCCCGTACCTGGGAAACCCGGGTACCTGAGCGCTGACGTCAGGCCTGCGGCTCGGCGTCAGCCTCAGGAGCAGCCTCCTCAGCGGGGGCAGCCTCAGCCACCGGGGCAGCCTCAGGAGCAGCCTCGGCCGCGGGGGCGGGGGCGGGCGCCTCAGCCTCCGCCGGCGCCTCAGCGGCTGCTTCGCCGGTGCCCTGCTCGATGAGCTCGCGCTCCCACTCGGCCAGCGGCTCGGCGGCGGCCGGCTTCTCGTCGCCGCGGGCGGCGCCGGAGCGAGCCATCAGACCGGCCGCGACACCGTCGGCGACGACCCTGGTCAGCAGACCGACGGCGCGAATGGCGTCGTCGTTGCCCGGGATCGGGTAGTCGACCTCGTCGGGGTCGCAGTTGGTGTCGAGGATCGCGACCACAGGGATGCCAAGCTTCTTGGCCTCGCTGATCGCGATGTGCTCCTTCTTGGTGTCGACGACCCACACGGCGCTGGGCACGCGGCCCATGTCACGGATACCGCCGAGCGTGCGCTCGAGCTTGTCCTTCTCGCGACGGCGCATGAGGAGCTCCTTCTTGGTGAGCCCCGAGCCCGCGACGTTGTCGAAGTCGAGCTCCTCGAGCTCCTTCAGCCGCTGAAGCCTCTTGTGCACGGTGGAGAAGTTGGTGAGCATGCCGCCCAGCCAGCGCTGGTTGACGTACGGCATCCCGACTCGGGCAGCCTGCTCGGAGATGGCCTCCTGAGCCTGCTTCTTGGTGCCGATGAACAGGATGGTGCCGCCGTGGGCGACGGTCTCCTTGACGAAGTCGTACGCGCGGTCGATGTAAGAGAGCGACTTCTGCAGGTCAATGATGTAGATGCCGTTGCGCTCGGTGAAGATGAATCGCTTCATCTTCGGGTTCCAGCGCCGGGTCTGGTGACCGAAGTGAACGCCGCTCTCAAGCAGCTGTCGCATGGTGACGACGGGGGCCATGTGCTGGTCCTCCAGGTCTTGGCGCCCTGCGGAAGGGCGCGGTTCTCGGTTGTGCCGCAGCAGCGCGTCGTCTGCCGCCCTGATGCCCCGAAACCCCGCCAGCCGGGCCCATGGCCCGGACCGATGGCGCGGTCCGCAGTGGGGCATGCGAAGTCGGCCTGTGGTCACAGGCCACCGAAAAGTCTACCTCCCGCACCAGCCCAGCCTGACCGTCAACGGTCAATCAGACATCCAGCTCTCTCCCCCCACACCCACCCCCATCGTGATCACTCAGTCATCCAGGCACCAAACACCATCAACATCTGACATGCACCGCGCCACCATCGGCCGCTTCCTGCAACTCGACCAGCACAGGGCAGTTCACCCCCACAAACCACCCGGCCAAACCCGCGCCTCAGCCGCGGACCAGAGCACGATTCCGCACGTCGACCACCGCCTCAGCCAGGCCCTCCGCCCACCCTTATCGAGAACCAGAACACGGTCCCGCACGTCAACCAACGCCTCAGCCGCGGACCAGAGCACAATCCCGCACGTCAACCACCGCCTCAACCAGGCTCTCCGCCCACCCTTGCCGGTTCCACATCAGCCGGCCGCATCGTGATCCTCGGTAGGCAGCCCCGGCGTCGGCCTCTTCGCGACCGGGAAAAGGTTCAGTTGCGCTTCGGCGATCCTGGCCCCGCTCGGCGCGGCCTTCTCATCGCGATTGGCAATGAGGTACGGCTCGACCAGCTTCTCGATCGACTCGTTGAGCTGAGCCAGCTCCTCCGGGTCGACCCTGATCCGCATTCGGTTGAACCGGGTGACATCCCGCCACTCATCAGGCTCACCCTCAACGGCCGCCATAGCGCGATCCGCCTCTTCATGCGCTTCCCGGCGGAACGCCAGCATCAGCGCCATCTTGGCATCCCGTACGTCCGGCTGGTCGCCCGGCTTGACTCCGACGCTGATCGGCTTGTTCACGCTCTTCCACAGCCGTTCCCTGCCGTCGCCACGCGGCGGCGCGTCCTCCACGAACCCGTACTTGGCCAGCATGCGCAGGTGATAGCTCGCGGCACTGGGCGTGATCCCCGCGATCTCCGCCACCTCGGTGGCAGTGGCACTGCCCTCGAGACCCAGCCGATTAAGGATCATCAGGCGCGCCGGGTGGGCCAGCGCCCGCATCGCCCTGGGATCACTGAGCCCCTCACTCATGCCGCCAAGATTACCCGCCCCAAGGTATGAAGCATTGCCTTCATAACTATGAAGGGATATCTTCACAGTTATGAAGCGTTCCCTTCACAACTCCACCATGCCCCCCGCACCAGCCAGAACGCTCGTCAATCACCCCAAGCCACGCCCACAGCCAACCAGTACGTCCAGCACCCCGTCCCTCACCCTCACAACACCAACGCCAAAGCCGCTCCCACCACCCGCGATCAACCCACCGGCCCGACGCTCGCCCGGGCCCACGGCCTGGGCACCCCACAACCAACGGCGACCCAGACCACATCCCCCGCAACCCATAACCAGCCAAAAGGCCCGACGACCAGGCCAACCCCCGCTCAGCCCAGCACCACCAAACGCCAACCCCGCACATAAGCCCAAACGCCCACAACCATCAACCCACCCGGCCCTTTAGCGCCGCGTACCCCAGTAACAGCCACGAGGCCGGCGCCCAAGCCCGACCCCAGCCAGCTCAGTCCACCCCTCCAGCCGGCCACATCCGAGGCTGCAGGCGCCATGACCGAGACCGCCACGCCATTGACCGAGGATCAAATGCCTGACCGCAACCTCACCAACGAAAACCGCGCCCCTCACCACAACCACGCCGCCAGTGCGCACCACATCCCCCAACGCCACACCCCCGACCCCAAGCACGCGGCTCGTGACGGCACCTCCGACGACCCCACCGCCGGTTCGAGCCACCACCATGCAACTCCCGACGCCACTTCCCACGAGCGCAACTCCAGCTCAAACCACCCCAGCCACGCAGCTCCCGACGACACCTCCAACGGCCCCAGCCCCAGCTCGAACCATCCCAACCACGTAGCTCGTGATGGCACCTCCAGCTCGAACCGCCCCAACCACGTAGCTCGTGATGGCACCTCCCACTCGAATCACCCCAATCACGATGACCGCAGCTCAGACGCGCCCATCCCCCTCAGAAAACAGCGCGACTACCGCCTCCTCTGGGCCGCCCGAACGATCTCCGTCACCGGCTCGGAGGTATCCAAGCTGGCCATCCCCCTGACCGCGGTAACCCTGCTGGCCGCCTCCCCCTCCCAGATGGGCCTGCTGACGGCCGCCGCCTCGGTGCCCGCCCTCGTGTTCGGCCTGCAGTCAGGCGCCATCGCGGACCGGCTCACCCGGCACCGCCCCCTCATGATCGCCTGCGAACTCGTCTCATGCGCAGCCGCCGCCACAGTCCCCCTGGCCTGGCTCCTCGACCTCCTCAGCGTCGCATGGCTGATCACCGTGGCCCTGGTGATCGGCACAGCCGGCGTACTCTTCAGGGCGGCGAACTTCCCCTACCTGGCAGCAGTCGCCGCCCCGCCCCAGCGAACCGAGGCGATGGCCGGCTTGCACGCCTCCTACTCGGTGGCGTCCGTCAGCGGCCCCAGCCTGGCCGGTCTCCTGGTTCAGCTCTTCACGGCCCCGCTGGCCGTATTGGCGGAGGCATTGTCGTTCCTGACCTCAGCCCTCTTGCTCCGCGCCATCCGCACCCCGGAGAAGAACGAGCCGGCAACCTCCCGAGGCATGTGGAACGACGTCATGGAGGGCCTGCGAACCAGCGTCACTCATCCCGTACTCCGCGCTCTCCTGGGTGCAGGCGTCACGATCAACTTCTTCGCCATGGCGTACACGGCCATCTACATGCTCTACATGGTGAACACGCTCAACATCCCCAAGCCCCTGATAGGCGCCCTCATCGCCTTGAGCGGCATCGGCGGCATGCTGGGCGCCTGGATCACGGCCCGCCTGTCCAAGCGCTACGGCGAGAACCGCATCCTGCTCGTCTCGGTGCTCTTCTTCCCCATCGAAATCCTCGCGGTAGGCCTGCTGACCGGCCCCCTCTGGTGGAAACTCTCACTGCTCGCCCTAACCGGAACGATCACAGGCGGCATCGTCGTAGCCTTCGCCACCTGCATGGGCGCCATCACCCTGCGCGCAACCTCCCCAGAGCTCCGCGGCCGGGTGAACGCCACCATGACCTTCGCAGTGCAAGGCGTCCTGGCCCTCGGCGGCATAACCGGCGGCATCCTCGCCGAATTCATCGGCCTACGCGCGGTCATCCTCATTTGCGCAGCAGGCATAGCCCTGAGCGCCATCTGGATCTGGACATCTCCCCTACGCCCTCACCGCCACCCACGCCCCACTCGCCTGGCGAAACCCAGCAGCGAGCCGCCCCCATCCCAAACCATGAACTCCTTGATCGCTTGCAAACGCTACGCTCCTCGCTGACCCGCCACCCCTCAGACGAAGCCCAACCCGAGCTCCGAAACCAACAGATGGCGGGCGAAAGTGCGGTCGAGTCAGAGGCGTTTGATCACTTCAACCCCCCGAAGAAGACCCGCAGATCCTTTGCCAGCATCTCCGGTGCCTCCATGGCCGGAAAGTGTCCGCCCCGCTCATGCTCCGTCCAGTGGGCCTCGGCGGGCGGGTTGATGAGCTTGCGGACGGTGGGATCAGCGCTGAACACCGCGAACCCCTGCGGCACGGCCGGTGGCGCACCCCAGTCGGAAGAGTGGGCCTGTTCGTACAGGAATCGAGCGGCGGAGATGCCAGAGCCGGTGAACCAGTAGAGGCTGGCGATCGTGAGCAGCTGGTCCCGGTCATAGGGCAGGTCGGTCGACCGCTCGAAGCTCTCTGCGATCCAACCGAGCTGCCCGGCGGGCGAGTCGTTGAGCAGGTAGCCGATGTTCTGGGGGCGGGTGTTCTGGATCGCCAGATAACCGGTGCCGTCGGCGCGGAACTCGGCCATCCGCTCCAGGGCCGACTGGCCGACCGGGTCCGCCGGGTCGAGCCTGTCGGCCATACCGGGCAGGAACGTGGCCGTGGCCGCAGCCGTGTACGGATCGGTCACCGCATGAACGCCCACGACATGCTCGCCGTCAAGGCCGGCCACCGCACCGGAGACGCCGGCGCCGATGTCGCCACCGTGGACACCGTATCGGTCGTAGCCGAGCCGCCGCATCAGCTCTATCCAGGCCCGAGCGGTACGAGCCATCGCCCAGCCCGTCTCGCCCACCGGCGTGGAGAAGGCGAAGCCGGGCAGTGACGGGACCACCACGTGAAAGTCCTGCCGCAGGTGCTCGATCAGCATGGTGAACTCGGCGAACGCGCTGGGGTAGCCGTGAGTGAGCACCAGCGGCAGAGCGTCGGGGTTGCCCGATCGGACGTGCAGAAAGTGGATCCGCTGCCCATCGATCTCGGTGGTGAACTGTGGGTACTCGTTGAGCCGCGCCTCGGCAGCGCGCCAGTCGTAACTCTCAGCCCAGTACGCAACCAGCTCCTTCAGAAACTCCAGCGGCACCCCGCGGCTCCACCCGATGCCGGGCAGTTCGTCCGGCCAGCGAGTCCGGGCCAACCGGACTTTCAGGTCATCGACGTCGGGCTGAGGGACAGCGATGGTGAACGGCCGAATCTTCATCTGACGCTCCTTGTCGGCTTGAAGTGTTGGCCACGCTAGGAGCCAATGCGGCACATTTCCTTCCGCAATCCGCCGACGATCCAGCACCTGCGATCCACCCGGCAACCGTCGCCCCGGTAAAACCCCGCCGGTTCCCCACACACGCGCCCGACCAGGACCGCCCGCGCGTGTCCCCTCCCACTGACCTACACAAGGCCAGAACCGGCAGCCCCATCATCGCAGCGCTTCATCCCACCCCGATCCACCATCGGGCCGGTTATCCACAGCCCACAAACACCTCGCCCGCTCCATCCCCAGAACCCCGTTCGCCTCCCAACCACCCCGGCGCGCTCAACCAAACTCGCGCCATGACCTCTCTCCCTCCCACCCCGGCAACCCACCCACCAGCATCAACAACCACCCTCACAACCCATGGAAGGTCCACCCACCCCACAGAGCCCGACACCCACAACCCCATCGCCGCCCCCACCCTGGGCTGCCTCCACCAAACACTCCACCCCAACAGAACGCCTTACCCACCCAAGGCAACACAGGGCACCCCACCACCGCCCACCCACCGGTTCCCCAAACCGGCCCAAGATGCCGCACCATCTCCACCCCACCACCCCCTCAACCCACCCCGAGGAGACGAACCACCTCACACTCACCAAGCCCTCACACCCAGCCAAGAACCCACACCTCCCCGTACTGGCCAGGCCCCCACACCCACGCAAAAAGCCATGTCGCCCCACCTTCGCCGTGCCCTCACGGCAGCCCAATGTGCCCTGACAACACTGCTCTTCGCGGCCGCCGCGATCCTTCTTCTCCCCGCTCCCTCAGCGAGAGCATCTCCACCCACATGGCGCTGGCCACTGGACGGACATCCCCGCGTGCTGCGCCGCTTCACCCCACCGCCCGAGCCCTGGCTTGCCGGACACCGCGGCATCGACCTGGCCGCTGCCCCATCCACCCCAGTCCTGGCAGCCGGCACCGGCACAATCCGCTTCGCCGGCCCCGTAGCCGGAAAAGGCGTGGTCACCGTCGAGCACGAAAGCGGCCTCCGTACGACGTACCTCCCTGTCAAAGCGTCCGTACGGCGAGGCGAACCCGTCGCCCCGGGATCCAGGCTCGGCGTCGTAGAAGCCTCATCAGGCCACTGCCGGGAATCTTGCCTGCACTGGGGCCTCCGACGCGGCACCCATTACCTCGATCCCCTCCTGCTCCTGGGCCAGGCGACCATCCGCCTCCTCCCCTTCTGGCACGAAGACGAGAACCCGCTCCCGCATGAGCACTCTCAACGGGATGTCGACGAGCACGAGCACCTCCTCCAACCACCAGTCGGAGAGACCACCAGCCCGCTCACCACACAGCCACGAAGATCCCCAGCCGACCTCGACCCTGCACCACCAGCAACGCCAAGGGCCCCGGCCGCCACCCCACTCACCCTCACCTTGATCAAGCACGGGACCCACAGCCTGCCCCGGGACACCCCATTGCCAAGCCGTCACGACAGCACGCCAAGCCAACGCCACCCCCTGGCAGCCGCCAGCTCCTTCGCTCCCACCACCTCACGCCAGAGACACCACCCCGCTCTCTCCACCCCGGCGCTCGACTTCCTGACCCGCTCGGCCTCGACCACCACCACGACATCGGCAATTGGCCTCAGCACCCTGCTAGGGATAGGTCTCCTGATCACAGCCCTGCGCAGCCACAGACGTACTCGAACAGACCGCCGTCCCCGACGAAGGGGCCAGCACCGCGCCACCACGGGAGAAGAGCAAGGGCCCGCGAACACCGGCGCCCGACACCGTGTTGAGAAGCACCCAGCGCCCAGCCGCCCCACAACCACCAACGCGAAGTCCGGCCGCCACCGCAAATCCGCGACCGACACAAACTAGAAGATCATCCGACGACGCATTCAGCCAACCATCGACCTACCCGCGTACTTGATCATCGCTATCTCTCATCAGGCCCTCGGGTGCGCCTGTCGGTAAGCCGCCCGCAGCCGCTCGATCGAGACATGCGTATAGATCTGCGTGGTGTTCAGAGACGCATGTCCAAGCAGCTCCTGAACACTCCGCAGATCCGCACCACCCTCAAGCAAGTGAGTTGCCGCACTGTGCCGCAACCCATGCGGCCCCATGTCCGGAGCCCCGTCCACCTGAGCCAGCCGCGCATGCACGACCCGCCGAACGGTCCCCGCATCGATTCGGCCACCCCGCACCCCAAGGAAAAGCGCAGCCCCTGACCGCGCCCGAACCCACAACGGCCGTCCGTGAATGCACCACTTGTCCACCGCCCGAAGAGCAGGCAGCCCAAACGGCACAGACCGTTCCTTGCGCCCTTTTCCCAGGACCCGGATGACATGCCGATCCCGATCCACATCATCGACGTCGAGCCCGCACAACTCGCTCACCCGCACACCGGTGGCGTACAGCAACTCAAGAAGGGCTTGATCTCGAAGTTCCTTCGGTTCCCCAGCCGAGGGCATCTCCAGGACGGCCTGCGCCTGCTCCTGAGCTAGAACAGCAGGCAACGGCCGAGCCGCCTTCGCGCTGCCCAGCAACAACCCCGGATCGGCCGCAAGCCAGCCGCGGCGATAGCAGTAGGCGGTAAAGGTACGAACGCAAGCGGTCCGCCGCGCCAGCGTGGCCCGAGCCTTGCCGGCCCGATACTGCCCAGCCAGCCACTCACGAAGCACCCCGATGTCTAGTCCTTCCAGCCGCCCATCCACATGATCAAGCAAGGAGTTCACGTCAGTCAGATAGGCCCGCACCGTGTGCTGCGAAAGATCCCGCTCAATCCGCAGATGCCGCCCGAACTCCCCCACCACTTCTTCACGACCGACGACACCCCCACTCATCCCAGAACCCCCACTCCGATCCCTCCCAGTAGCTGCCATGTCACAACAGGCAGGAAAAACTTCACCACCCCACTCAAGCTCAACCCCATCCCAGGAACAACACATAACCACCGGAGTCAGAACAACACCGCGCCTCTCAACCACGAACCAACCCTGCATGTGGTCAACCAGCACCTGGTCTGCCCTGTCTCAGGCCATTTCGCGTCAGGTTCGCCAGCCCTGGAGGCGCCCAGGACCCCATTGCGCGCCAGGCCAGGCCCTCGACCGGGGCCCGCAGATGTCCAGCCGCCCGCCCGGGTTAACGGCACTTCGGAGACCTGTTCGAAGTCAGCCAGGTTGCAGGTTCTCGTAGGTGCCGTGGTGAACGACCTCGGTTCCCTCCACCCTGGCATGGACCACCTCCACTCAACCCGGGGCACACCACGACTCCACCAGAGTCAGGGCACACCAAGGTCTCCATCAAAGTCGGGGCGGTTCACGTTGCCTTCCCGCGTTGAGCCGACCCAGCACCATGGAGTGGAGTCACACCGCCTGGCCGCGCATCTTCGCCCTGGACCCTTTCGGCCATGACAGCAACAGGCGCAGTGCCGCCTCGCCTTGATCGTGGTCTGCGCCATAGGACCGAGCGAACTCGGACGACCGCTCACGAGCGTGGAGTTGGAAGTTCAAGAGCGAGGAGTTGGGAAATGGTGACGGCCATCGCTTGATCCTTCGAGGGCCTAAGTCGAGACCGAAGGAGAGCAAAGCGATGGCCGCAGACATCAGTCTGCCCCGCGAGCGGTGGTTCGCGAAGGGGATCCGCAACCGGTAACCCCGACTTTGTCGCAGCCCGTGATCAATGCTCTGACCAGCACAGACAAAGCCGTTCACATCCCTGATTTCACTGACATCTTCGTCGTTCCGCTGACATTCACCAGTTGAAGCGGCCGACATTTGAGCATGGAGAAAACCTCCCTGAGCCCCGCTGCGTCCACCGACTCCTGGACGCCGGGCGCCCCCTCCGGGGACCAGCGGACGCGCGGTCTGAGGATGATGTGGTTGAGGCGGGGAGGGCACACAGCGGTGGGTGTCGCCGAAGGCTGAGAGCGCTTCAGAAACGACGCGCTCTGGAGCACCCGTACGCTCCTCGAAAACAAGAACGCCGGGCGGGGCGGGGCTCGAATGCGTGGCGGCGGCCCGGGGCGCAGGGTTACGTCCCGCAGAGGCCGGCTTAGAGGAGTATGTTCGCCTGCCTCCACGTCTCAGTGACGGTGACTCATGGCATCGCCCGAACGGGCACCCTCGCCTCGTACCAAACGGTCCTGGCAGGTCAGACAATTGTCCCTACCCGTCCACCGCATAGACGAACTCGGCGGTCTTGTCGGACCGGAGTTGTCCGTCAGATGGCGACACACCGACCGCCGACCGCCGACCGCCGACCGCCGACCGCCGACCGCCGACCGCCGACCGCCGACCGCCGACCAGAGCATGGCGGGCCGTTACCCACGTGACAAGTCGTTGCCCAGTTCCCAAGGCTCTGTCGTGTCGGACGCCATCCCCGTACATCACGGCCGGCTGTTGGCGCATGGCTGGGCGGCTTGGCGGGCCATTCCCTGCCCAAGCTGACGGGCCATTCCCTGCCCGAGGACTCTGTACCGATCGGGCAGCAGTTTCTCGGCCCATAGCGGCCGTCGCATTGGCTCGGTCCGAGTGCCTTCAGAGGTGGATTGTTTGTGCCTCAGCGCCAACCGTGCTGCTCGGGTTCGAGGGGGAAGTCGTCGTCTGGGAACGGGGGGTCGTCGGATGCGTCGGGCTCGGGGGTAGCTGGGGGTTCTAGGGCCGCGGAATCGGGGGCTTTGGGGTAGGAGGCGAACTGTTTGCGGAGGCGCCAGCCGTTTGTGGTTCGTTCTATGTAGCCCGCGGCTGCTAGGCCGCCCAAGGCGCTCAGGGTGGCGTCCAGGCTCAGCCCTGCGGCGACCGCTATGGACGCAGGACCTGCGCCGCCGCGGGTGGGGATCGCGTCGAGGACCTTTCGGGTAGGTTCGTTGAGTTTGTCTCTGGGGAGTGCAGGTGCTCGGGATTGAGGGGCCAGGTCGTCGCCTATTACGCCGACCAGGTCGACCATCTCCTCCGGAGAGGTTACGCATACGGCTTTGCGGTCGCGGAGAAGCTTGTGGCAGCCGGCCGACATGCTCGAGGTGACCGGGCCAGGGACTGCCGCCAGGTGTCTGTTGAGCGATACGGCGTGGGCGGCTGTGTTGAGAGCTCCGCTGCGTAGGGCTGCCTCGACCACTACCGTCCCCCTCGACAGGGCGGCTATCAGGCGGTTTCTGATGAGGAAGCGGGCTCGGGTGGGGTGGACGCCGGGCGGGCATTCGCTGATCACGACGCCCCGATCTCTAACGGCGGAGAACAGGACTTCGTGGCTCGCCGGGTAGCAGATGTCCACACCGCAGGCCAGGACCACCACCGTTGGTGCGTCGGCGGCCAGGGCTCCTCGGTGAGCCGCACCGTCCACACCGTGGGCACCGCCTGACACGACGGTCCAGCCCGACTCGCCGAGACCGACGCCGAACTCGGCAGCAATGTGGGTGCCGTACGACGTGGCGGCTCGTGCTCCTACGACCGCCACCGACTTGAGACAGGAGAAGCGCAAGTCGGCCGTGCCATGGAGCCACAGACCAAGAGGGCGGCCGGGGCCTAGCTGGTCCAGTTGGGTGGGCCATTCCGGGCTTCCTGGGGTGACCAATCGGGCTCCGGACCTTTCTCCGTTTTCGAGGTCTGCTGCTGGGTTGGCCGCTGCCAGGCGGGCGTGCCAGGCGTTGAGACGGGCGGTGAGGTCGGGGGGACGATCTTGGTGGGCTTCCTGAGCCCGCTTGACCTCCTGGGCTACGAACTCTGGTGGCAGAGTGCGGGCGCGGATCGCCTCCACTGCCGATGAGGCCCCGTACTGCATCACGAGACGGCCCATGATGGGGTCGCCGACGTCCGCCGCCCTCATGAGCGCGGCTCTGGCCTCAGTTTCGCTCCTGGCCGAGATTGAGGCCGAGGTCGATGTAGTGGCCGAGGGGGCGACCCTAGCCGAGGGGCTAATGGCGGGCGAGGTGGCGACCGCAGTCGAGGTAGTGGTCGTGGGCGAGGTGGTGATCGTGGCAGTGGTGGCCACAGCTTCTTCCGGGATTGAGCTGGGCATGAGGGTTCCTGGATGGATGGGGGTGGGCGGTGGTGAGAGCTGAACGGGATGAGGACCTGGTCGTAGTGCGGGAGTAGGTCATGGTGGCGGAGCAGGTCGCGGTGCCGGAGCACGTCATAGTGCCGGAGCACGTCACGGTGCCGGAGCACGTCATAGTGCCCAAAGCACGTCGCGGTGCTGCATGCGGCCCGGCGTGGGTTTGGGGTGGTGGGGTTGGGTTTGGGGTGGGTGTTAGGACTTCACTCCTAGCCAGAAGCTGAGGGCGGCATTTGTTTCGTCCTCCTCCGGGGTGTCCTTGTCGGCCAGGTCGGCGAGGGTCCAGGCGACGCGTACGACGCGGTCCAGGCCGCGGGCGGTGAGGGTGCCGGAGTCGAGGCAGGACGTCATGGGTTTCATGGCCTCGTTGGACGGGCGGTAGTCGGAGTGGAGCAGGGAGGAGGGGATTTCGGCATTCGTGCGCCAGGGCGTGCCGGTCAGGCGTTTGGCGGCGCGTTCGCGGGCCAGGAGGACGCGTTCGGCCACTGTCTTGCTCGTTTCTACGAACTGGCGGTCGGCCAGGAGTTCGCGTCTGGACGACCGGACCACGGTGACCTTCATGTCTATGCGGTCCAGGAGCGGGCCGGAGAGCCTGCCCAGGTAGCGGCGCTTGATCGTGGGGGTGCATTTGCAGGTATCCCCTTGGTCCTCGGCCTGGGCGCACGGGCAGGGGTTGGCGGCCAGGACGAGCATGAACCTGGCCGGGAACGTGACCGAGCCCGCGGACCTCGACACCGTCACGCGGCCGGACTCCAGAGGCTGCCGGAGGGCGTCGAGCACGTGGCGGGGGAACTCGGGGGCCTCGTCCAGGAAGAGGACGCCTCTGTGGGCGAGGGAGACGGCTCCTGGACGTACGATCGCGCTGCCTCCGCCGATGATCGCGGCGGATGTCGCCGTGTGGTGGGGGCTGACGAACGGGGGTCTGCTCATCATGGGAGCGTTCGGCGGCAGGGCGCCCGCGACGGAGTGGATGGCCGTGACCTCCAGGGCGTGGTCGAGCTCCAGGTCCGGCAGGAGGGTGGGGAGGCGTTCGGCCAGCATGGTCTTGCCGGTGCCCGGCGGGCCGAGCATCCAGAGGTTGTGGCCGCCTGCCGCGCACACCTCCAGAGCCCGTCGGGCGACCGGCTGGCCCACGACGTCCGCAAGATCTACCGCCGGGCCGTCGGTGGACTTGGGCAACTCAGCGCACTCCTCGACCCGGGGCTCGGGCTCGTCGTCTCCCCTGCGCAGCCACTCCACGAGCTGGCGGAGATGTGAAACCGGGATCACTTTGACGTTGGGCACCAGGGCGGCCTCGGCTGAGTTCGCGGCGGGGACGACGACGGTGACGTCACCATGTTTGGCCGCGCCGAGGATGGAGGGCAGAACGCCGCGCACAGGTCTGATGCGGCCGTCGAGGCCGAGCTCACCCAGGAAGAACGGCTCCGCGATGCGCTCGGCCGGGATCACGCCCGCGGCGCCCAGAATGGCCACGGCTATGGCGAGATCGAACTGAGAACCGCGCTTGGGGAGGCTGGCCGGGAAGAGGCTGACGATGATGCGGGCGTCGGGCCAGGGATAGGCGCTGTTGACCATCGCGGACCTGACCCGATCTCGGGCCTCGCTGAGCGCCGTGTCGGGAAGGCCGATGAGGTGGATGCCGGCCAGGCCGTTGCCCACGTCGGCCTCGACCTCGACGGTGCGGCCGGCGACTCCGATCACGGCCACGCTGCGCGTACGGGCCACGGCCATCTAGATCGCCCCCCGTACGTGACTCAGGGCGAAGTCACCGGCGAAACGCTCAAGGGCGACCACGTCCACCCGTACGGTGCGGAACGTGCGCGGCTGCGCAGCCAGCCACTTGGCCGCGAGCATCCTCAGCCTGGCCAGCTTGACCGGGCTCACGGACTCCAGGGCTGTGCCGTGAGATCTGCCCGATCGGGTTTTGACCTCGACGACGACCAGGGTGGGGCCCTCTTCGGCGATGATGTCGATCTCGCCGTGGCGGCAGCGCCAGTTGCGGGCGATTATCTGCATCCCCTCGGCCTCCAGGTAGGTCACCGCTACCTGTTCGCCTTGTTTGCCGAGGTCTTGGTCGTGTTTCGCGGCCATGTGCCACCTCCGTCGTCGGTCTGGTGCTGGTCCGGGCACCGACTTTCCTGGATGAGGGGTGGTGGGGGTGGGGCCGAATGGGGTTCTGGGGATGGTGGGGGTGGGTCAGAGCTCGGTTGTGGATAGCGGGGTTGCGGACGGGCGCGGTTGCGGACGGGCGGGGTTCTGGGTCCAGGGATGGGTGAGGGGCTGAGGCTCGGCGGTGCTGGTCGGCGAGTGGCTCGGTCGCACGGGCCTCACGCGGTGGGGGCACGGGTCCGTGGACGAGGCTCGGGTCAGGCAGGGCCCGACGGGCTGAGGGCCGACGGTCCTGGCCAGCGGTCCTGGCCATCGGTCCTGGCCAGCGGGCTGGGGCCGTGGGCTGGGGCCGCGGGCTGGGGCCGCGGGTCCGGTTCGCGGGTGAGGGCTTGCGGTGCCGATGGCTGTGGTGGCTGGCGTTTCGGCCAGCTGATCGCATGTGGGCATGGGTGGTGTGGCTGTGGGCACGGTGGCATGGCTCGACACCGTGCCATGGGGCAGCGTGGGGCCGTGGGCGACCCGGTGCCGTGGGTGGTGTGGGCAGGCCTGCGGGCATGCGTGGGTTGCCGCGGCTGTGCGTTATCGCGGCTTGTGGCGGTGGATTGCGTCGCTCATCGAGCGACGAGGGGCCTCAGCAGTGGCTCGCAACGGCCGCTGCAAGACGGCAGCTTGGGGACCTGAGGGATGACGCTCGTAGGAGTGGTCAGCGGCGTCAGTCGACCTGACCGGCGCACCAGGGTTAGCGGCTGGCTCACAGAGGTCGATGCGGGTGGCGGTTTGGGGGCTGTACGCCGCGGTGAGCCATCCGGGCGCCACAGCGCCGGCATAGGGCCGCTCTGGGGCGCCATAAGGCGCGGTGAGCGTGGGTACGCGGCGCTGGCCGCCTCGCACGGCCCACGGTGACGGCTTGCCGGGGCAGTGCACAGCAGCGGCTGACCGTTCCAGTCCTCAGTAGTGGCCGACCGTTGCAACCCTCAGCAGCGGCTGACCGTTGCAGTCCCACGGTGATGGGTCGCCGTTGCAGTCCCACGGTGACGACATGCGGTTACAGTCCACGGCGACGGTTCCTCGGTGGGAAGCACGCGTGTGGCCCGCGAGGCGTGTCTGTGGCGCCTGGTGGTGAGGTTGTGGGGCGCGTGCTGGCTGAGCCCGTCCAGAGGCATGCCGCCAGCGGCCGGTCAAGCTGCGAGAGGGTACGGCCCCCGCCTCGTCACCCCGAGAACCCCTCCTTGGGCATCTCGAGGTCCGCCTTGGCCAGTTCTTCCACGTTCACATCTTTAAACGTGACCACCCGAACGTTCTTCACGAACCGCGCCGGCCGGTACATGTCCCACACCCAGGCGTCCTGCATCTTCACGTCGAAGAAGACGTCGCCGTTCTCCGCGGTACGGACGTCGAGGTCGACCGAGTTGGTCAGATAGAACCGACGCTCAGTCTCGACCACGTACGTGAACAAACCGACGACATCCCGGTATTCGCGGTAAAGCTGCAGCTCCATCTCGGTTTCGTACTTTTCGAGATCTTCTGCGCTCATCGCGGTCCTCCTGTCGTACCGGTCCCCCGGTTCGCCTGCTCAGGCAACCCCGGCCCCCATTTCATTTTCACCCATCCCCCTCGCCACCGTGACGAAGGAGTATCGGTGATCAGGACACGGCCCGTGCGTTTCCAGCGCCAGCCGGTGTCCTGGTGTGACATACCCCTTGTGCACCGCGAAACCGTACTGCGGGTAGCGCCCGTCGAGCGCGACCATGAGGCGGTCTCGAGTCACCTTGGCCACGATCGACGCCGCCGCCACGCATGCGGCCACCTGGTCCCCCTTCCACACGGCCAGCGACGGCGCCGGGAGGCCCGGCACCGGGAAGCCGTCCGTCAGGATGTACTCCGGGTCACAAGGCAACTGTGCGACAGCCCGCCGCATTCCTGAAACGTTGCATTTGTGAAGACCTTTAGCGTCGATCTCCCCCGGCGGGATGATCACCAATCCGATGTGGGAGACACGGACGATCTGGTCGTACAGACGTTCGCGCACCGCCGGGGACAGCAGCTTCGAGTCGCCGAGGCCGTCGATCTGCCTGCGCAGGATCACGGCCGCGACGACGAGGGGCCCCGCGCAGGCGCCGCGGCCGGCCTCGTCGACGCCCGCGATGGGGGTGAGGCCGCGGCGGGCGAGCGCCCGCTCATAGGCGTAGAGTCCGGAATCGCGCCGGACGACGCTTGGCCGAGGGCGGAACGCAACTGTCATGACAGAGGCAGCGTACGCCCCAAACGCCGCGAACCGCGACCGAAAGCGACCGCTATTTGACCTTGTCGAAAGTGTCAGGACGGGAGAAGAGATACCCCCGGGACAGCGGCCAGTAGCGCACCACGGCCTTGCCGATCACGTCGTTCTCCGAGATGAACCCGCCTCCGGCCTCGTCCATGTGGGCCCGCGAGTCGGCCGAGGCGCTGCGGTGGTCGCCCATCAGCCAGAGCTTTCCGGGCGGCACGGTGACGTTGAACTTATCGCCGGAAGCGTAATCGCCGGGGTAGAGGTAGGAAGTCTCCTCCAGCGGCGTGCCGTTGACCGTGATGCGCTTCTTGGAGTCGCAGCACACCACCTTGTCGCCGCCGACGCCGATGACCCGCTTGATGGTGTCCTCGCCGGTGTTCCAGCCCTTGAAGACCACGATGTCGCCGCGCTCGGGCTTGCCCGCCAGCTTGTTGACGAAGACCCGGTCGTTGACCAGCAGGGTGTTCTCCATCGAGACGGACGGGATGTAGAACGAGCCGACCACGAACGCCTGCAGCAGCAGCGCGATGCCCACGCCCAGGACCAGCAGCAGCACCGTCTCGCGGAAGCCGCCCTTCTTCTTCTCTTTCCCCACGCCCTCCGCCTTCTTGGTGACGGCCATCAGCGCCTCTTCCCCTTCCAGCGGCGACGAACCAGGACCAAGGGTACGGCCAGCCCGAACCCGGCGACCAGCGGTACGGAGCCACCGAGCGCCTGAAGCGCCGGCTGCGAGAACGTGTCCGGAATATCGATCGAGGTCGCCCGGTTGAACGGCCAGACGATCACGAAGGCCCGCCCGATGACCTGGCTCACGGGAATGGAGCCACCACCCGCGTCACCGGTGTGGGATCGGGAGTCGAGCGAGACCGACCGGTGGTCGCCCATCACCCACAGCCGCCCCTCAGGCACCGTGATGTTGAAGAACTTGTCGGACGGCACGTTGCCCGGATAGAGATAGCTCTCCTCGTCGATGGGCGTGCCGTTGACCGTGATGCGATTCTTGGAGTCGCAGCACTTCACGTGGTCGCCACCGACGCCGATGACCCGCTTGATGTAGTCCTTCTCGCCGGGCACGATGCCGAACGCCGTGCCGACCCAGCGGAAGAAGGCCGCGACCGGGTTGGACGGCTCCTCCATCTGGAACTCACCGTCCCAGGAGTCGACTCCCGAGAAGACCACCACGTCTCCGCGCTCGATGTCGCGCGTGTGGTAGACGAGCTTGTTGACCAGAACCCTGTCGTTTTTCAACAGGGTGTTCTCCATCGACTCCGACGGAATGTAGAAGGCCTGGACCACAAACGTCTTGATGATCAGGGCCAGCACCAAGGCCACGACGACAAGAACGGGCAGCTCTTTCCAGAACGACCCCTTCTTCTCCTTTTTCTCGCCTTTTGCTGGCTTCTGAGTCTCTTCGGCGACCACGTCCACCTCGTCCTCGACAGGGCGGCGCGCCGCGCCGTGCTCCTGGCTCTCGCTAGTCATCGCTGACGAGCCTAGATGATGCTTCGGCTCGACAAGCCTCGACCGACGTTACACCCATGCACGAGTCGCTCCACATAAAGGAAACGGCCCTGTAAAGCCGAATGGCCCGCGCGAGTGCGCGGGCCACGAAAAGACCGGGCTACTTGGCGGCCGTCGTCTCGCGCTTCTCGCGGATACGGGCGGCCTTGCCGCGCAGGTCGCGCATGTAGTAAAGCTTGGCCCGGCGCACGTCGCCGCGGGTCACGAGCACGATCTTCTCGATGACCGGGCTGTGCACGGGGAAGGTGCGCTCGACGCCGACGCCGTAGCTGACCTTGCGGACCGTGAAGGTCTCACGGGCGCCGGCGCCCTGCCTGCGCAGCACGAAGCCCTTGAAGACCTGGATACGGGAGCGGTTTCCTTCGACGACTCGAACGTGAACCTCGAGCGTGTCACCGGGGCGGAAGCTCGGCACGTCGCTGCGCAGCGTCGCCTTCTCGAGCTCCTGGATCTTCGTGTGCATGAGAGCTGTCCTCAAGTCCTCGCGAGCACGCGGAGGTCCACCCGGCCGTGGCTCGCGGCGGACACGCCTGCTGATGTGATGAACCCGGGATCGTTTCCCGGGCATGACAGACCAACCAAATGACGGTTGGCAGCGATTCAGTTTGCCATATCTTCGCGCTCGACGCGAAACGACAGCTCCTCAAGGAGCTTCCTGTCGTGCTTGTCGAGCGTGTCCGGGTCGAGCGCCGCCGCCAGCTCCGGCCTGTTCCGTACGGTACGGCGCAGCGCCTGGTCACGCCGCCATCTGGCGACTTTTCCGTGATGCCCGGACAGCAGCACCTCAGGCACTTCATGCCCCCGCCAGACGGGCGGCTTGGTGTAGACGGGGCCCTCGACCAGATTCTGCATGGAACCGGGCGCGAACGAGTCGTCCACGGCCGACTGGGCGTTGCCCAGCACACCGGGCAGCAGCCGCCCGATGGCCTCGACCATGACCAGCACCGCCACCTCGCCCCCGGCCAGCACGTAGTCGCCGATGCCGACCTCGTCGACCCGCAGCCGGGAGCCGTACTCCTCCATGACCCGCGAGTCGATGCCCTCGTACCGCCCGCACGCGAACAGCAGCCACGGCTCCCCCGCCAGCTCCTGCGCCAACTCCTGGGTGAACGGCCGCCCGCTCGGCGTCGGAACGATCAGCCGCGGCGCGCCGTCCCCGGTCACGTCGTCGATGGCCTCGCCCCACACCTCGGGCTTCATGACCATGCCCGGCCCCCCGCCGTAGGGGGTGTCGTCCACGGTCTTGTGCACGTCGTGGGTCCAGTCACGGAGCTGGTGTACGCGTACGTCGAGCGTGCCGCGCTCGCGGGCCTTGCCGATGAGCGAGACGTCGAGCGGCGCGAAGTATTCGGGGAAGATCGAGATGATGTCGAGCCGCATCACAGCAGGCCCTCTGGCGGGTCGACGACCAGCCGACCGCCCTCCAGGTCGATCTCGGGCACGAGTTCCTTGACGAACGGGATGAGCGCCTCGTCCGCCCCGATCCTGCGTACCACCAGGAGGTCCTGGCCGTGGTGGAGAACGTCGGTGATCTCGCCCACGGGCTCCCCCGCGGCGGTCTCCACCGTCAGGCCGATGAGCTGATGATCGTGGAACTCGTCGGGGTCGTCGGACGGCGCCACCTCGGCCGAGTCGATGACCAGCATGGTGCCCCGCAGCTCCTCCGCCACGTCGCGGTCGGTGACCCCCTCGAGGGTCAGCAGCAGGAAGCCCTTGTGCCAGCGGCGGGCCGCGACGACGAGCGGCCCCCTGTCGGCGGGATCCGTGGCGATGGACGTGCCCACGGCGAAACGCAGCTCGGGATCGTCGGTGCGTACCTCCACGGACACTTCACCGCGCACCCCGTGCGGACGGCCGATCCGGCCGACGACCAGCTGCAACATGAACTCCTAACGCAAGCGCCCCCATCGGCCGCAAAGCCGATGAGGGCGCGGAAACCTGACGCTAACGGACTGTTTCGTGCAGGTCGAGCAGGTCGACCCGTACGTACTTCCCGTCGGCCAGGGCGTTCACAACGGTGCGCAGCGCCTTGGCGGTGCGCCCGCCGCGTCCGATGACCTTGCCCAGGTCCTCGGGGTGCACCCGGACCTCCAGGACGCGCCCGCTGCGAATGCGGCGTGCGCGGACCCGGACATCGTCTGGATGTTCGACGATGCCCTTGACGAGGTGCTCGAGAGCCTCCTCGAGCACGTCAGGCCTCGCCCTCGGCCTGGGTCTCGGCGGGGGCCTCAGCCTCTTCCTTCTTCTTGGCCTTCTTCGGCGTGGTAGCGGCCGTGCCGGTGTCGCCACCGGACAGCGTCTCCTTGGCCGCGGCCTCGTAGAGGGCGTGACGGTCAGGCGCGGGCTCGGCGACCTTCAGCGGCGCAGGGGCGGGCTCGCCCTTGAACTTCTGCCAGTCGCCGGTGAGCTTGAGCAGCTTGAGGACGGGCTCGGTCGGCTGCGCGCCGACCCCCAGCCAGTAGGCCGCACGCTCGGCGTTGACCTCGATGCGCGAAGGGTCGTCCTTCGGGTGGTACAGGCCGATCTCCTCGATCGCCCGGCCGTCACGCTTGGTGCGGCTGTCGGCGACGACGATGCGGTATTGAGCGTTGCGGATCATGCCGAGCCGCTTGAGCTTGATCTTGACTGCCACGGGTGTGGTCTCTCCTGCATTCGAGCGTGGGTGAACGGCATCTCGCCGAGTGGGGCACGACGGGACGACGCTCCAGGGACAGGCGCGTCCGGCGGGAGATGAGAGGGCACCCGCATGGCCACGATGTTCCAACATGCCATTGTGCCAGATCTACGGCACTGCCATCGACGTTCCGTCACGGCGCGTCGCCTCCGTCCGCGCCCGAAGGCTCGGCCCTGCGTGCGACCTGGCCGCCTGTACGGCGAGCGACCCGCTCATGCTATCCCGCCGGCGCATGATCTCCGGCCGCGCGAACGGGGGCGACCGGTTCCGGGTGGGGCGTGCGGCAGGTCCAGGCGAGCAGCCGTACGAGAGGGCGGATGCAGGCACTCAGAGCGACGGGACTGCCGGGAGTCCACCAGGGGCCGCGGCCGGCGCGGCGCGTCTCCCGGGGGCCAAGAGCACGCCGCTGCGGGCTCCACGGCGGGCAGCCGGCATGGGAAGCCCAAGGAGGGGAGACCGGAGCGTCGACGCGGAGGCCCGACGCACGCCGCCCGCGGAAACCGGAGCGGCATCGTCGAAAACCGGAGTGCAGGTCCGCCGGGAGGCAGAGTCCCGGCGGTGGTTACTTCTGGCCGGGCAGGCGGAACTTGGAGGGGTCGAAGCCGGGCGGCAGCTCCACGCCCGGAGGCAGCTTGCCCCCGAGGTTGCCCAGCAGGCCACCGCTCTTGGGCTCCGCCTCCGGAGCCTCGGCGGAAGAGGCCTTGCCGAGGGCCGCCTTGCGCGGGTCGCCGCTGACGCGCCGCCCCTTGGCCTTCTTCTGAGCCTTGCCCGCCTTGCCGCGACCGCCCGGCATGCCGGGAATGCCCATGCCGCCCGCCATCCGCTTCATCATCTTCTGCGCCTCGAAGAAGCGGGTGACGAGGTTGCTGACGGCGGTGACCGTGACGCCGGAGCCGGCCGCGATGCGGGCCCGGCGCGACCCGTTGATGATCTTGGGGTCCTGGCGCTCCCCGGGCGTCATCGAGCGGATGATGGCGGCGATGCGGTCGAGGTCGCGGTCGTCGATGGAGTTGAGCTGGTCGCGCATCTGCCCCATGCCGGGCATCATGCCCAGCAGGTTTTTGATGGGCCCCATCTTCTGGACCATCATCATCTGCTCGAGGAAGTCCTCGAGCGTGAAGTTCTCGCCCGACGTGAGCTTGCCCGCCATCTTGGCGGCCTGCTCCTCGTCGAACGTCTTCTGGGCCTGCTCGATCAGGGTGAGAATGTCACCCATGTCGAGGATGCGGGAGGCCATCCGGTCAGGGTGGAAGGCGTCGAAGTCTTCGAGCTTCTCACCCGTGGAGGCGAACATGATCGGCCGGCCCGTGATGTGCCGCACCGACAGGGCGGCGCCACCGCGGGCGTCGCCGTCGAGCTTGGTCAGCACGACCCCGTCGAAGCCGACGCCCTCCATGAACGCCTGCGCCGTCGTGACGGCGTCCTGGCCGATCATGGCGTCGACCACGAACAGGACCTCGTCGGGCGAGACCGCGTCGCGGATGTCGGCGGCCTGCTTCATCATCTCCTGGTCGATGCCCAGGCGGCCGGCGGTGTCGATGATGACGATGTCGTGCAGCAGGCGCTTGGCCTCGTCGATCGACGTGCGGGCGACCTCGATCGGGTCGCCGGCGCCGTTGCCCGGCTCGGGGGCGTAGACCGCGACCCCGGCGCGCTCGCCCACGACCTGGAGCTGCTGGACGGCGTTGGGGCGCTGCAGGTCTGCGGCGACGAGCAGGGGCGTGTGGCCCTGCTCGCGCAGCCACCTGGCCAGCTTGCCGGCCAGGGTGGTCTTACCGGCGCCCTGCAGACCCGCCAGCATGATGACGGTCGGCGGCGTCTTGGCGAGGCGGAGCCTGCGCGTCTCGCCGCCGAGGATCCCGATCAGCTCGTCGTTGACGATCTTGACGACCTGCTGCGCCGGGTTGAGCGCCTGGGAGACCTCGGCCCCGCGGGCGCGCTCCTTGACCTGGGCGACGAACGCCTTGACCACCGGGAGCGCGACATCGGCCTCCAGCAGGGCGATGCGGATCTCGCGGGTGGTGGCGTCGATGTCGGCATCGGACAGCCGGCCTTTGGACCGGAGGGAGGAGAAGACCGATGTCAACCGGTCGGATAGCGTCTCGAACACGTGGTTGGCCAGTCCTCGAAGCGAATGAACGTCTAAGACTCCAGCCTATCCGCTCCGCTAGCCGCTCCAGCCTGGCACGGCCATGCGGACCGAGAGCGCGTGCTCGACCAGGTTGATCAGCGCGGTCTTGACCGAGTCCTTGGACCTGGCGTCGAGGCGCACCATCGGGATGTGCGGCGCCAGGGTCAGGGCGTCACGCACTTCGGTGTCGCTGTGGGCGTACTGGCCGTCCCAGCCGTTCACCCCCACGATGAACGGCAGCTGCGCCTCTTCGAAGTAGTCGATCGCGGGGAAGCTGTCCGCCAGGCGGCGCGTGTCCACGAGCACGACCGCGCCGATGGCGCCGCGGACGAGGTCGTCCCACATGAACCAGAACCGGTGCTGTCCGGGCGTGCCGAACAGGTACAGGATCAGGTCGCGATCGAGCGAGACGCGACCGAAGTCCATGGCGACGGTGGTGGTCGACTTGAGCGGTGTCATGCCCAGATCGTCGATGCCCTTGGAGGCGTCGGTCATGACGGCCTCCGTGGTCAACGGCATGATCTCCGACACCGCGCCGACGAAGGTCGTCTTGCCCACCCCGAACCCACCGGCGACCACGATCTTCGTCGAGGTCAAACCGGGGCTAGAGCCTGCGAAGTCCACTGAGCACCCTTTCCAGCAGGTTGACGTCCGGCCTACCCGCTTCCAGCTGCGGCTGATGCACCCGAACCAAACCCTCTGCCGCCATGTCCGCGATCAGAACACGCACCACACCGAGCGGGATCCGCAGCAGCGCCGAGACCTCAGCCACCGACCTGACCTGCAGGCACAGCTGGCTGATCGCCTTGTATTCGGGGGTGATGTGCGAGAACTCCCGGTGCTCGGCGGTCGCCGAGGACACCAGGGCCTCCATGGCCAGCTTGACCTTGGGCGCGGTACGCCCGCCGGTCACGGCATAGGGCCGTACCGGCGAGGCGGGGTCGTTGCTGGGCGGCGGCTGAGGGGGAGGCTGCCAACTCCCACTGTTCTGGGAATCCCACGCACCACTGTTATGGGAGTCCCAGCCGCCGCTGTTCCATCTGGGGTCTGTCACCTACATCACCTGGTCTGGCTGGCGCGCAACTCTGCGCGCACAGCCGGGGTAAGCACCTGGCCGGCGCGATCAACCATCAGCGTCATCTGATACGCCACCAGACCCATGTCACAGTCCGGAGCCGCCAGCACCGCCAGACACGAACCGTCGCTGATCGACATGATCAGCATCAACCCGCGCTGCATCTCCACGATCGTCTGGTTGACCGGCCCGCCCTCGAACACCCTGGCCGCACCCTGCGTCAGGCTCACCAGGCCCGACGCGATGGCGGCCAGCTGGTCAGCCCGGTCGGCCGGGAATCCCGCGGAGGCCGCGAGCGGCAGCCCGTCTGAGGAGACGACCACCGCGTGCGCGACGCCAGGAACGGTGCTGACGAAATCGGTGATTAACCAGTCCACCCCACGTGCCGACTGGCTCAAGTCATTCATGCGCGCTCATCCCTGCTTTCAACACTTCTCGGACCGGAGGGGTACGTCCTGCCCTCGCTGATGTCGTCACGTGCCGCCCTGAACCCCTGCTGGAAGCTCGAAAGGCGGCTGCGCACCCGGTCCGGCGAGACCGCCGGCATGGGGGCGACGCCCTTGGGCGCCGAGACGGTGTCGGCCGAGCCGGGCACCAGGTTGGCCTTGGGCACCCGCTTGGGCAGCCCCGCCGCGGTCGCACCGTCGCGTACCGGCTCGACGACCGCCTCCGCGGCGCTCCAGCCCGCGTCGGCCTTGGCGGAACCCCAGGTGGCGGCGCCCTCGTTGCCGTGCTCGAACCAGGCCGACTCGACCGAGGCGAAGATCGGCAGGTATTCGTCGCCCGAAGAGGCGGGCTTCACGGCCGGGATGGGACCGGTCGCCGCCGACTCCGTTTCGGGGAAGTCGTACCTCGGCTGCCCCATGTCCATCTGGTCGCCGCCGAAAGGCCGCCTCGGCAGGGAGTTGCCGTTGTCCTGGCCCCATTCGCCCGGCCGGCTGTTGGAGTTGCGCGCCGGCACCCAGACGTCAGAGGTGTCGTAACCGCCGCTGCTGCTGCGCGGGTCGGCCGGCCAGCCCACGTCCACGCTCGGCTGGGCCGAGAAGGACGGCTGTGAGGGGAACGACGGGTGCCCCGGCCCGGGCTGGTAGCCACCCGGACCCCACTGGGGGGTGGGCGGCGGCGGCACGGGCGGCATGGAGGGCTGCTGCATCGGAGGCAGAGGCATGGGAGGCATGGGCGAACGGGCGCCGAAGCTCTCGTCGAACGAGTCCAGCGTCCCCATGCCGGTGCCGCCGGGGGTCGCGTAGGCGGGAGCCTGCGAGCCGAGCAGCGCTTCCGGCATCAGGACCATGGCGGTCAGACCGCCGGTGCCGTGGGGGCGCAGCTGCACCCGGATGCCGTGGCGGTGCGCAAGACGCGCGACCACGAACAGGCCCATGCGCCGCGACACGGACACGTCCACGGTGGGGGCGTCCATGAGGCGGTCGTTGGCGATGGTGAGCTCGTCCGGGGTCATGCCGATGCCGGAGTCGCTGATCGACAGCATGACGCCGCCGCCGTCGATCCGGCTGCCGGAGACGGTCACCCTGGTCTCGCGCGGCGAGAACGACAGGGCGTTCTCGATCAACTCGGCCAGCAGGTGAATGACGTCGTTGACGGCCTGGCCGGCCACGGCGACGCCGTCGGGCACCTGGAGGACGACCCGCTCGTAGTTCTCGACCTCCGACAGCGAGGCGCGCGCGACGTCGACCAGCTTGACGGGCTTGCTCCAGCGGCGGGGCGGTTCCTGGCCGGCGAGGACCAGCAGGTTCTCGCTGTTACGCCGCATACGGGTGGCCAGGTGGTCCAGCTTGAACAGGTTGCCGAGTCGCTGCTCGTCCTGTTCGCCCTGCTCCAGACCGTCGATGAGGGTGATCTGGCGTTCCACCAGCGTCTGGCTTCGGCGGGACAGGTTCACGAACATCGCGTTGACGTTGCTTCGCAGGCGGGCCTCCTCGCCCGCCAGCCGGACCGCCTCGCGGTGGATCTCGTCGAACGCCCGCGCGACTTCACCGATCTCGTCCTGAGAGGCGACGCCGATGGGCTGGACGTCGACGCTCTCGACCGACTCGGACTCACGGAGCTGGCGCACGGTGTCGGGCAGGCGGCGACCGGCGATGAACAGTGCCTCCCTGCGCAGCCTGCGCAGGGGGCCGCTCAGCGAGCGCGCCATGAAGACGGTGACCAGCAGCACGAGGATGAGCAGGATCAGGATGCCGACCGCGACGATGACGGCGCTCTGCTGCTCGGACCCTTCCAGGGTGCGGCTGCGGAGCACGATCGAGTCGGCCACGCGCTGCTCGACCTTGCGCATCCCGTCGACGGTCTCGCTGATGGCGGCGAACCAGTCCTTGCCGTCACGGGTGAGCCCGAGCTTCGGGTCCGACACGTTCCGTGGTTGCCCCAGGCTCTGCAGGAACAGGGCTCGGGCGGCCAGGATCTCCGCGCGGTCGTTGGCCTTGCCGCTGACGGTGTCGTCGTACGCCTGGCGCAGCTCAAGGGGGACCTGCGCCCGGAAGGTGGCCAGCTCGCTGTTTTTCTGGGCGCGCGCGGCGATGAAGGAGTCAAGCTCCACCCGACCGAATTCCCGGGTGGCCAGGGCCGCCACGAGCAGCGCGCGCTGCGTGGAGACGTACTGCTTGGCCCGGGAGAGGGCGGCGAAGCCGGAGACGCTCGCCGAGAGCTCCTTGTCGACCGCACCTTGGTCGATGGTGTCGTTCAGGGAGAGGAGGTCTGTGATGAACCGGTCGTAGAGCTCGATGACGGAGTTCACGTCGAGCTGGGAGTCCATCGCGTTCTTACGCGCGGTGTCGAGCTCGTTGAGACGGTTCTTGATGCGCAGGGCCTCGGGCGCCTGAGGGCTGTCGGAGGTCGCCAGCGCGTCGACGCTGCCCTTGACCTCGGCGACGAGCTTGTTGACCGGCTCGTACTGATCGGTCACTTCGGTCCGGCCGGCCTTGCGCCCGAGGGCGACGAAGCGCGCGGTGTAGTCACGCTCCACCTCGACCTCGTGCGCGAGCGCGGTCAGCCGGCTCGCCAGCACGGCGACCTCGTTGACCTGCGCGTAGTCGCCGGCGCTCGCGATCGAGGTGGTGACACGCAGGCCACCGAGCACGAGCGCGGCGAGGGTCGGGATGACGACCAGGACCAGCAGCTTGGAACGCACACGCCAGTTACGCAGGGAGAAACGCGATCCCGTCCGAGCCTTCCCGGCTTCGCCCGCAACGCCAGGGGCGACCGGCTGCGGTCCACCGGACGCATGTCGGGGGGCTTCCTCTATTAAGCCCGGATCCCCGCCCACAGAGGGGACAACACTCTTCACTTGCCTCCGCAACCTCTCCTCGGACGGTCTGGTGCACGAAGATCACGTTATGCAGGTGTTTGCGGTGTGACGCCGACGCACCCTTGGGGCGAGAGCTTATTGGAGCACATCAACACGAGATCGGCCAATAGCGCAAAGATCACGGTCGACACACAGCTGCACATTTTACGCAAATCACAACACCTGCCACAGGCCCTAGAAGTCAAGCCAGGTCCGAGATATTAATCGGACAAAAGGGATATATCGCCACATATGGTGATATATCTTGTTAATTTTAGGAGTTCCCGGTGCATCGGGAACTACGGCCTGCGCTAGGGTTCGACCGTCGCTGACACCCTCAGTTACCAACACCCCCACCCCCATGGGTTCATAAGGAGACGCGTAATGCGGTTCGGTGCATTAGGGCGTAGTGCCCTGATTGGGCTTGTGAGCACCCTCGTCATCACCGGCTGTTCAAGTTCCGGCGACAAACCAGAAAGCGCGAGTTCCGCCGCCGGTGGCATGAAAACCGACCTGTTGGTCGGACAGTATCCGGGTGCGGACTCTGCGCCACTGTTCATCGCCATGGAGCGCGGCTTCTTCAAGGAAGAGGGCCTCAACGTCAAGCAGGAGCCCATCCAGGCTCCCCAGGCGGTGCTCCCCAAGCTCGCCAACGGCCAGATGGACGTGGTGCTGGGCAGCTACGCCACCATCCTGACCATCCAGCAGGCCGGCACTGAGAAGTTCAAGTACATCGCGGACTCCTACCAGGGCGCGCCCGGGGCCTTCGGCATCATGGTCAAGAAGGACTCCCCGATCAAGCAGGTCGCCGACCTGAAGGGCAAGAAGATCGGCGTCAACATCGTCGGTGGTCTGGGAACGCTCACAATGAGCCCCCACTTCAAGATCGCCGGTCTCGACCCCACCCCCGGCAAGGACATCACCTACGTCGTGATCCCGACGACGGAATGGATCTCCTCGCTGGACAAGGGCAGCGTCGACGCCGTGTGGATGACGGACCCGTACGTCAGCCAGGCGAAGAAGGAGATCGGCGCCACCATGCTGCTGGACACCATGTCCGGCCCGACCGACGGTCTGCCCATCACCGGCTGGGCCGCCACGGAGAAGTGGACGCAGAACAACCCCAAGACCCTGGCCGCCTTCCAGCGGGCCATGGCCAAGGCGCAGCAGATCGCCGCCACCGACCGGAGCGCGGTCACCAAGGTCCTGCCGACCTTCACCAAGATCCCGGCTGAGACCGCCGCCACGATCAACCTCGGCGCCTACCCGACCTCGCTGAACTCCCAGCGCATCCAGCGGGTGGCCGACCTGATGTTCGACTCCGGCCTGCTCAAGCAGAAGATGGACGTCAACTCGATGATCTACGCAGCACCTCAGGGATGATGACCACGATCAACCCGGCGCGGCGCGGGCAGACCCCGCTCGCCCGCGCCAAGCTGGCCAAATACACCCGCCACGCCATCGGCGTGGCGGGTTTTCTGCTTGCCTGGCAGCTTCTCGGCATGACGGGCCTGTTCAAGTGGATGCCTCCGGCCGCGGAAACCCTGGCCAGGACGTTCTCCCTGGCCGTGGACCCGGAGTTCCTCGGAGACATCGGGGGCACGCTCACGGCCGCGGTCATCGGGCTGCCGCTGGCCGTCCTGATCGCCGTCCCGATCGGGCTGCTGCTGGGAACGGTCCCGGTGGTCGAGGAGATGACCCGGGTCTTCGTGGAATTCCTGCGACCCATCCCCTCGGTGGCGCTGATCCCGCTGGCGCTGTTCTTCTTCCAGCCGGAGATCAACGCCAAGGTGGCGCTCATCGTGTTCGCCGCCTCCTGGCCGATCCTGATCAACACCCTGTACGGCGTGCGTGACGTGGACCCGCTGGGCAAGGAGACGCTGCGCTCGTTCGGGTTCGGCCCCGGCGCGGTGATCTGGCGGGTCGCCCTGCCGAGCGCGGCGCCCTTCATCGCGACGGGCGTCCGGCTGGCCGCCTCCATCACGCTCATCCTGGCCATCAGCGTGGAGTACATCGTGGGCGGTTCGGTCGGCGTCGGAGGCTTCCTCATCGAGGCGAGCACCGGCATCGGCATGGACGCGCTGATCGATGTCGTCGCGGTCCTGATCTGGGCCGGCGTGATCGGTCTCGTCGTCAACATCCTGCTCGCGCGCGCCGAGCGCCGGCTGTTCAGGTGGCGGAACACATGATTCTCACCCTGGTCAAGCGCCTGTGGCTGGTCCCGGTCATGTTCTTCGGCTGGGAGCTGCTCGCGGGGGCGCTCGCCACTCCGTTTCTCCCCGGACCGACCCTGATCCTGTCTCGGATGTACGAGATGTGGCTCTCCGGGCCCTATATCTTCACCGAAGAGGCGGTCCACAACTTCCTGCCCAGCCTGATCAGGGTGGTCGGTTCCTGGGCCATCGCCGTGGTCGTGGGCGTGGGCCTCGGCGTGGCCATCGGCAGGACCCCCTGGCTGGCCGACATCGTCGAACCGCTGATCGAGTTCGGCCGGGCCGTGCCGCCTCCCGTGATGCTGCCGATCTTCCTCGTGCTCTTCCAGATCGGCCCGCAGGTGCAGGTCGCGACCATCGTGTTCGGCATCGTCTGGCCGATCCTGCTCAACTCCATCGACGGCGCGCGCAACCTCGACATGCTGAAGGTCGAGACCGCGGCCGTCTTCGGCGTGCCCGCCCACCTGCGGTTCTTCCGGATCATCCTGCCCGCCGCGGCACCGAAGATCTTCGCGGGCCTGCGCCTGAGCGTCTCCCTGGCGCTGATCCTCATGGTCATCTCCGAGCTCAAGGCCAGCACCGAGGGATTCGGCTATCTCCTCAACATGGCCGTCAGCGCCGCCGACATGCCCGCCATCTGGGCCAACGTGGTGCTGCTCGGCGTGCTGGGCTTCGCATTCAACTCACTGTTCCTCACGGTGGAGCGGCGCGTGCTGTCCTGGCACCGCAACGCCTACCGCCTCGCATAGGAAAGACCACTGCTGTGACCGACCTGTTGTTGAAGAACGTGAAGGTTGTCACCCACGAACACGACGACCCCGTGGAGGCGGACATCGCCATCGCGGACGGCCGCATCGTACGGGTGGAGCCGGGCCAGTCCGCCGCCGGCGAGGTGATCGACGGCGGCGGCAAGCTGGCCTTCCCCGGAGTCGTCGACGCCCACCAGCACTGGGGCATCTACAACCCGCTGCCCGAGGACACCGAGTCGGAGAGCCGGGCCAGCGCCCAGGGCGGCGTGACGACGGCGCTCACCTACATGCGGACCGGCCAGTACTACCTCAACAGGGGCGGCTCCTACGCCGAGTTCTTCCCGGAGGTGCTCAGGCAGGCCGAGGGCCGGGCCTACGTCGACTACGGCTTCCACCTGGCGCCCATGTCGAGCGGGCACATCGGCGAGCTGCCCGACCTGGTCGAGCGGTTCGGGGTGCCGTCGTTCAAGATCTTCATGTTCTACGGCGGGCACGGGCTGCACGGGCGCTCCGACGACCAGCGGGCGTTCCTCATGCTGCCGGAGGGCGAGCGCTACGACTACGCGCACTTCGAGTTCGTGATGCGTGGCGTGCAGGCGGCCAGGGAGCGGCTGCCCGAGCTGGCGGGCGAGATCTCGTTGTCGCTGCACTGCGAGACGGCCGAGATCATGACCGCGTACACGAAGCTCGTGGAGGAGGCCGGGGACCTGAGCGGCCTGGCCGCCTACAGCGCCTCGCGCCCGCCGCACTCCGAGGGGCTGGCCGTCTTCATCGCCTCCTACCTCGCCCACGAGGCGGGCCTGGCCAACATCAACCTGCTGCACCTGTCCTCCGCCAAGGCCCTGGACGCCGCCGTCCGCATGGCGGCGACGTTCCCCCACATCGACTTCCGCCGCGAGGTCACGATCGGTCACCTGCTCGCCGACATCGACACGGCCAGCGGCATCGGGGCCAAGGTCAACCCGCCGATCAGGCCCCGCGAGGACGTCGAGGCGCTGTGGGGACACGTGCTCGACGGCACCGTGGACTGGGTGGTCAGCGACCACGCCTGCTGCCGCGAGGAGCTCAAGTTCGGCGAGCCGAGCGACAACGTCTTCGTGGCCAAGGCCGGGTTCGGCGGCGCCGAGTACCTGCTGCCCGGCCTGGTCACCGAAGGCCGCCGCAGGGGCCTGCCGTACGGCAGGATCGCCGCGCTGACCTCGTGGAACCCCGCCAAGCGGTACGGCCTGCGCACCAAGGGCACCATCGCCCCCGGTTTCGACGCCGACATCTGCCTGGTCGACCCCGGGCAGACCTGGACGGTTCGCGCGCAGGACTCGGAGTCGACGCAGGAGTACACGCCGTTCGAGGGGTTCGAGCTGACCGCCAAGGTCACCGACACGTTCGTACGCGGCAACCACGTGCTCGACGCCGGCAAGATCGTGGGCCGCCCGGTGGGCCGCTACGTGTCCCGGCCCGCCTGAAAGCGCGTGCGCCTGCAAAGACGATCATTCCTCGGGTACGCTCACGCAAAGTAACGTGTCTCGCTCTCCCAAATCCAAGTAGGAGACCCCCCATGGCACGCACTCTGCGCTGTCACGTACTCGCGCTCGGCTCCGTCGCCGTCCTCGCGCTCACCGGCTGCAGCGGGGGCGGCGCGTCCCCGGCTTCGACGGGACCCAACGGCCTGGAGAAGGCCACCATCAAGGTCGGGGCGCTGCCGATTCCCGACCCGGTCGCGCTCTACATCGCCCAGGCCAAGGGCTTCTTCAAGGAAGAGGGCCTGACGGTGGAGCCGGTCACGATCACCGGCGGCGCCGCCGCGCTGCCGCAGATCGAGAGCGGCGCCCTGGACATCACGCAGACCAACTACGTGTCCTCGATCCTGGCGGCCGGCCAGGGCAAGAAGATCAAGCTGGTGGCCGACATGTACCGGGCGGCCCCCAACACCTTCGAGATCATGGTTCCCAAGGACTCGCCGATCCAGCAGGTCGCGGACCTGAAGGGCAAGACGGTCCTGGTCAACAACCTCAGGAACATCGCCACGCTGGCGGTCACGACCCAGCTCAAGGCGGCCGGGCTCAGCGAGACGGACGTCAAGTTCGCCGAGAAGCCGTTCCCCGAGATGGGCAACGCGATCACCGCGGGGCAGGGCGACGCGGGCTGGATCACCGAGCCGTTCATCACGGCCAACAAGAACGCGCTCGGCTTCCGCACGATCGCCGACACCATGACGGGCCAGACCGCCGACCTGCCCATCGCGGGCTGGATGGCCACCGACGAATGGGTGCGGCAGAACCCGAAGACGCTGGCCGCCTTCCAGCGGGCGATCTCCAAGGCGCAGCAACTCGCCTCCGGTGACCGCAAGGAGATCGAGGCGACGCTGCCGACGTACACGAAGATCGACGCCAAGACCGCCGCGGCGATCACCCTGGGCACCTACCCGAGCACCCTGGAGGCGGCCCGGCTGCAGAAGGTGGCCGACCTCATGCTCGAGTACAAGTACATCACCGGCCCGATCGACGTGAAGTCGCTCATCGCGGCGAGCCCGGGCGGATGAGGGGTGCCCGCCTGCTCCGCGGCGCCGTCGGCGCCGCGGGGTTCCTCCTGGCCGGAGAGCTGTTCATCCGCTTCGGCCTGAGCGAGAACCTCCTCTTTCCACCGCCTTCGACCGTCCTGTACGAAGCCGTGCGTCTCCCGGCCGACGCGACGTTCCTGGCCGGGGTGGGCACCACCCTCGCGAACTGGGCACTCGGCCTGCTGACCGCCGTCGCGGTGGCCGTGCCCGCGGGCGTGCTGCTCGGCGCGCTGACGCCGGTGGAGCGGGCGATCAGGCCCGTGCTGGAGTTCATGCGCCCGATCCCCTCCGTGGCCATCATCCCGCTCGCGATCCTGCTGGTCCCGGTGGACGAGCTGATGAAGGTCTCCGTCATCGTGTACGCCTCCGTCTGGCCGATCCTCATCAACACCCTGTACGGCATGCGCGACGTGGACCCGCTGGCCAAGGAGTCCCTGCGCAGCTTCGGGTTCGGCCCGCCGGCCGTGCTCGTCAGGGTGAGCCTGCCCAGCGCGGCCCCGTTCGTGGCGACCGGCGTCAGGATCGCCGCCGGGATCGCGCTCGTACTGGCCGTCAGCGCCGAACTCGTGGCCGGCGGCGTGAACGGGATCGGCGTCTACGTGACCGTGGCCGGCAACGGCAACCGGACCGACCTCATGATGGCGGCGACGTTCTGGGCCGGTCTCTTCGGCGTGATCGCGAACATGGTGCTGCTCGCCGCCGAGCGCCGCCTGTTCCGCTGGCACCACGCGCGGACCGGGGCGGTTTCGTGAAGGCGCTCGCCCGGCTCTGGGTGGTCCCCGTGGTGCTGGCCGTCTGGGAGATCGCCGGGCGCGCGATCGGGGACACCGATTTCCCGCCGCCCACGACGATCCTGGCGCGCATGCGCGAACTGTGGTTCTCCGGCCCGCCCGCTCGTGGCTTCCTGACGAACGACGCGATCGCGAACATCCTGCCCAGCCTCGGCCGCATGTTCGGCGGCTGGCTGCTGGCCGCGCTGATCGGGATCGCGGCGGGCATGCTGCTCGGTCGTTCGCGCTCGGCGACCGACTACGTGGACCCGCTGATCGAGTTCGGCCGGGCCATCCCGCCTCCGCTGCTGCTGCCGCTGTTCCTCGTGTTGTTCAAGGCGGGCCTGACCACTCAGCTGGCCACTATCGTGTTCGGAGTGATCTGGCCGGTGCTGCTCAACACGATCGACGGTGTCAGGTCCGTCGATCGCACCTACACCGATACGGCCAGGGTCTTCAACCTGTCGAGGCCGCAACGCCTGGGCCTGGTCGTCCTCCCCGCCGCCGCTCCCAAGATCTTCGCCGGGCTGCGGCTGAGCCTGTCGCTGGCCCTGATCCTCATGGTGATCTCCGAGCTCGTCGGCGGCACGGACGGCATCGGCTACCAGTTGCTGACGGCCATGCGCAGCTTCGACGGCGCCGGGGTGTGGGCGGCGATCGCCCTGCTGGGCGTCCTCGGCTACGTCGTTAACTCCCTGTTCGTGCTGGCCGAGCGCCGGGCGCTCGTCTGGCACAGGCAGGCCACCGGTAATTCGTGAACTCTCAGGACCGAGAAAGGCATTGGCGATGAAGCTGGCCAGGTTCGTAGTCGCGGGTATGACGATCGCGCTGACGCTCAGCGCGTGCGGCGGCGCAGGAGGGAGCCAGACGGGCACGAGCAGCACCTCGGCCGCAGGTGGGCTGGAGAAGACCCAGCTGCTGGTCGGCGTGGTGCCGGTCCCGTCGTCGGCGCCGCTGTTCATCGCGGAGAAGCGCGGCTTCTTCAAGGAGGAGGGCCTGACCGTCAAGACGGAGATCATCCAGGCGCCGCAGGCGGTCATGCCGAAGATCCTCAACGGCAGCATGGACGCGTTCCTCACGAGCTACGTGTCGCTGATGGCCATCAACGACTCGGGCGCCGCCAAGCTCAAGCTCTTCCAGCACAGCCAGGAGGCCGCCCCCAACATCGCCGGCGTCGTCGTCGCCAAGGGCTCCCCCATCAAGACGCCGGCCGATCTCAAGGGCAAGACCATCGCGGTCAACGTGCTCAAGGCGCTCGGCCAGACGCTGACCAACGCCCACCTGCAGGAGGCCGGACTCAAGCCCGAGGACGTCAAGTACGTCCAGGTGCCGTTCGCCGACCAGATCTCCGCGCTGGGCTCGGGCAAGGTGGACGCGGCCTGGCTGGTCGAGCCGTTCCTGACCGCGGCGAAGAAGAGCGGCGCCACGCAGATCATCGACACCACCGACGGCGTGACGGCCGGCGTGCCGATCGACGGGTGGGGCGTCACGGAGGACTGGCTGGCCAAGAACCCGAAGACGGCCGCCGCCTTCCACCGCGCCCTGGCCAAGGCCCAGCAGATCGCGGGCTCCGACAGGAAGGCGATCGACGAGGTGGTGCCGACGTACACGCAGATCCCGGCGGACGCGGCGGCGGCGATGACGCTCGGCAAGTTCTCCATGGAGGCCGACAAGGCCGGTGTCCAGAAGCTGGCCGACCTGCTGCACGGCTATGGCTACCTCAAGTCCAAGGTGGACGTGGCGCAGCTGTTCGCGCCTGTGAGCTGATGATCGAACACCGGATCGGGCGGGCGGTGCTCGGGGCCCTCGGGCTCGCCGCGTTCATCGCCCTCGCCGAACTGACCGGGCGGCTCGGGCTGGCCCCGGCCGGATGGCCGTACGTGTCGTCCGTGCTGGCCACGGCGGCGGAGCTGCCGCTGGAGCCGCAGTTCAGGGCCGACATGCTGGCCACGCTGGGCGCGTGCGCGAGCGGGCTGGTGATCGCGGTCGCGGTCGCCGTGCCCGCGGGGCTGCTGCTCGGCACGGTCCCGTTCGTGGAGCGGTCGGTCCGGCCGCTGGTGGAGTTCCTGCGGCCGATCCCGTCGGTATCGCTGATCCCTATCGCCATGTTCCTGTGGACCGAGAGCCAGGACGCCAAGACGGCGCTGGTCGTCTACACCTGCACGTGGCCGGTGCTGATCAACACGCTGTACGGCCTGACCGACGTCGACCCGCTGGCCAAGGACACGCTGCGGAGCTTCGGCTTCGGGCCGGTCGCCGTGGCGCTGCGGGTGAGCCTGCCGAGCGCGGCGCCCTTCATCGCGACCGGCGTGCGGATCGCGGTGTCGGTCACCCTGATCGTGGCCGTCAGCGCGGAGCTGCTGGCGCCGGGCGGGGGCGGGATCGGCGCGTTCCTGTCGCTGGCCGGCAGCGCGAACCGGCTCGACCGCATGCTGGCGGCGCCGCTGTGGGCGGGGCTGATCGGGCTGGCCGCGAACCTGCTGTTCACGGCCGCCGAACGGCGCGCGTTCCGCTGGCACCGGGAACGGACGGGGGACGCCTCGTGAATTCTCTGCGCAGGCTCATGTGGTACTGGCTGCTGCCCGTGGCCATGCTCTGCTGGGAGCTGGCCACGCGGTCCGCGCAGGCCGCGTACTTCCCGCCGCCGTCGCGGATCGTGGCCAAGCTGCACGAGCTGTGGTTCTCGGGGCCGTGGACGCGGGCGTTCCTGACCGACGAGGCCGTCGCCGACCTGCTGCCCAGCCTGGCCAGGCTGTTCGCGGGCTGGGCGGTGGCCTGCGCGGCCGGGATGGCGATCGGGGTCGCGCTCGGACGTTCGCGCTGGTTGGCGGCCCTGGTGGAGCCGCTGCTGCACTTCGGCCGCTCGGTGCCGCCCAGCACGCTGGTGCCGGTCTTCCTGGCGCTGTTCAAGATCGGCACCCCGATGCAGCTGGCCGCGATCGTGTACGGCGTCGTCTGGCCCGTACTGATCAACTCCATGGACGGCGCCCGCCACGTGGACCGGCAGCACATCGAGACCGGGGTCGTCTACCGGCTCGGCCCCTGGCAGCGGCTCACCCGGATCATCCTGCCCGGCGCCTCCCCCAAGATCTTCGCCGGGCTGCGGCTGAGCGTGTCGCTGGCCCTGATCATGATGATCATCTCGGAGCTGGTGGGCAGCACCGAGGGGATCGGGCACCGGATGCTGGAGGCGCAGAGCCAGTTCGACATCCCGGCCATGTGGGCGGGGATCGTGCTGCTCGGGCTGCTGGGCATCCTGCTCAACGCCGGGTTCCTGGGGTTCGAGCGTGTGGTGCTGTCGTGGCACCGAGGGGCGAGAGGCTGAGTCAGCCCACGCGGCGCTCGTTGATCAGGGTCCGCTTCACGCACACGCCGTCCTTGATCCACTGCCAGACGCGGTTGCGGGACTTGCCGTCCTCGCTGAGCACGATCATCTCGTAGAGGCGCAGGTCCTCGTCCTCGGCCTTGTACTGCCAGCTGAGGTAGATGGTGCTGGCGTCCAGCTCCCAGAACTCACCCTTGATCCGCTCGGTGTCGAACCCGCAGCGCCCGCCGCCCAGGTACGTGCCCGGGAACTCGTGCACCTCGGTGCGCCCGTCGTCCCAGATGTAGCGGTTGGTCTGGTGGTAGACGGTGTCGTCCAGGATCGCGCAGGTCATCTGGACGCGGTGCCAGTCGATCGGGTTTCCCTCTCGGTCGAGGTGGAGGTACTCGCCCTCCCACTCGCCCTCGTGGCGGGCCAGCAGCGGCATGTCCGCGCGAAGTCCCATCCGCGGCTACTCCTTCGTCGTGTGCCACCAGGGGTCGGCGGCGTCGGAACGGTTGACCAGAAAGGCCCTGCGGCGTACGAACCGGCGGATGGAGGCGGCGCCCATCCGCGAGCCGCCGAGCCCCGACAGGCGGAAGGAGTGCTTCTCGCCCTCGTGCACCAGCGCGGTCAGCGAGGCGTCGTTGACGCTGATCGCGCCGGCCCTCAGCCGCGCCGCCACCGCCATGGCCTGCTCCTCCGTGGCGGCGAAGACCGCGGCCGACAGCCCGTAGACCGAGTCGTTGGCCATCGCGACCGCCTCGTCGGGCCCGTCCACGGCCATCACCGGCAGCACCGGGCCGAACGTCTCCTCCGTCATCACCAGCATGCCGTGGTCGACGCCGGACAGCACGGTCGGGCGGCACCAGTGGCCGCCGCCGTGCCGCTCGATCCGGCCTCCCGTGTGCACGGTCGCGCCCTTGAAGACGGCGTCGGCCAGGTGCGCGGCGACGACGTCCTCCTGGCCCGGGCCGATGATCGGCCCGATCGGGCCGCCCTCGCAGGTCAGGCCCACCTTGGCGGCCCGGTCCACCAGCAGCGCCAGGAACTCGTCGTGGACCTCGCGGGCCACGTAGACGCGCTCGATCGACTGGCACGACTGCCCGGCGTTGGCGGTGCCGCCCCACAGGACGGCCGACGCGGCCCGCTCCAGGTCGGCCCCGGCCAGCACGATCGCCGGGTCCTTGCCGCCCAGCTCCAGGAACGCGGGCACGAACGCGCGGGCGGCCGCCTCGGCGACCACCTGTCCTGTCTCCACGCTCCCGGTGAAGACCACGGCGTCCACCAGGTCCACCAGGGCCGCGCCGGTATCGCCGTCGCCCTCGACGATCTCCAGCGGCAGCCCGTCCGGGACCAGCCGCATCAGCGGCTCGATGAACCTGGGGGTCACCTCGCTCGGCTTGACCAGCACCGCGCATCCCGCGGCCAGCGCGGGCACGGCGTCGATGAGGCCCAGCAGCAGCGGGAAGTTCCACGGGCTGATCACCCCGACCAGCTCGTACGGCACCACGTCGCCGCCCACGAAGACGCCGGGCACGGAGGCGGGGGTCTCGGCCGGGGGTGCGAGGAGGGCGGGCGCCTGGCGTACCCACCGATCGATGAGACCGGCGACGATCTGCCGCTCCAGGACCGACTCCCCCACCCTGCCGGTGTCGGCCACCAGCGCGGCGAGCAGCTCCTCGTCGGCGGCCAGCGCGGCGGCGAACCTGGAGAGGACCTCGCCGCGGTCGGCCTCCAGCCAGCTGCGCTGCCTTTCGCGCAGACCGGCCGCCAGGGCGGCGAGCCGGTCGGGCGGGACAGGGGCGAGCAGCCGGTCGGCCTGCCCGGTGATCGGGTTCCTCACGTTCATGTGGTGCGGCCACGGGACATGATGCTCCTGCGATGCTCGGCGGGAGCCATTGTGATCAGGAGAGGACCGCGGCTGTCAACGCGCCCACGCGGGCGAAAGCAGCGCGAAAGTGGAGCTAACCACCCCAGCCCGGTACGGCCATGCGGACCGAGAGCGCGTGTTCGACCAGGTTGATCAGCGCGACCTTGACCGAGTCCTTGGACCTGGCGTCGAGCCGCACCAACGGGATGTGCGGCGCCAGCGTCAAGGCGTCGCGTACCTCGGCGTCGCTGTGCGGATACTCACCGTCCCAGCCGTTGACGCCCACCACGAACGGCAGCTGGGCCTCCTCGAAGTAGTCGATCGCCGGAAAACTGTCGGAAAGCCGGCGCGTGTCCACGAGCACGACCGCGCCGATGGCGCCGCGTACCAGGTCGTCCCACATGAACCAGAACCGGTGCTGCCCGGGCGTGCCGAACAGGTAGAGGATCAGGTCACGGTCCAGGGAGACCCGGCCGAAGTCCATGGCGACGGTGGTGGTCGACTTCAGCGGCGTCATGCCCAGATCGTCGATCCCCACGGAGGCGTCGGTCATGACGGCCTCCGTGGTCAACGGCATGATCTCCGACACCGCGCCGACGAAGGTCGTCTTCCCCACCCCGAAACCTCCAGCCACCACGATCTTCGTCGAGGTGAGACCGGGGCTAGAGCCTGCGAAGTCCACTGAGCACCCTTTCGAGCAGATTGACGTCCGGCCTGCCCTCGTCCAGCTGTGGCTGATGCACACGGACGAGACCTTCGGCAGCCATGTCAGCGATCAGCACGCGCACCACGCCGAGGGGGATCCGCAGCAGGGCCGACACCTCTGCCACGGACCGCACCTGCCGGCACAGTTGACTGATCGCCTGGTACTCCGGCGTGATGTGCGAGAACTCCCGGTGCTCGGCGGTCGCCGAGGACACCAGGGCCTCCATCGCCAGTTTTACCCGCGGCGCCGTCCGTCCACCTGTCACGGCGTAAGGACGGACGGGCGACGCGGGGTCGGGATTCAGCTGCGGCTGGGACTGGGGCACAGGCGGGGGCGCCCAACCGCCGCTGTTCCATCTCGGGTCTGACACGTACATCACCTGGTCTGGCTGGCACGCAACTCTGCGCGCACAGCCGGGGTCAGCACCTGACCGGCGCGATCAACCATCAGCGTCATCTGATACGCCACCAGACCCATGTCACAGTCCGGAGCCGCCAGCACCGCCAGACACGAACCGTCGCTGACCGACATGATCAGCATCAACCCGCGCTGCATCTCCACGATCGTCTGATTGACCGCACCGCCCTCGAACACCCTGGCCGCACCCTGCGTCAGGCTCACCAGACCCGACGCGATGGCGGCCAGCTGGTCAGCCCGGTCAGCCGGAAAGCCCGACGAGGCCGCCAACGGCAGCCCGTCGGACGAGACGACCACCGCGTGCGCGACGCCCGGAACCGTGCTGACGAAGTCAGTGATCAGCCAGTCGACACCACGTGCCGCATGGCTCAGATCGCTCATGCGCCCTCCTCCGTCGGTCGCATGAGCGACAATCGGCTGTGTCTCATTGATCGCTCGCTTCGCTCACTCATGCCCCCTCCTCCGTCGGTCGCATGAGCGACAATCGGCTGTGTCTCATTGATCGCTCGCTTCGCTCACTCATGCTCCCTCCTCCCTGTCGTTGTTCCTGGGGCCAGAGGGGAACGCCCTGCCCTCGGTGATGTCGTCACGCGCCGCCCGGAAGCCCTGCTGGAAGCTCGAGAGCCGGTTGCGTATACGGTCCGGCGACACCGACGGCATCGGTGTCACGCCCTTCGGGGTCGAGGTGTCGGCCGAGCCGGGCACCAGGTTGGCCTTGGGCACCCGCTTCGGCAGCCCGGCCGCCGTCTGGCCGTCACGTACCGGTTCCACCACTGCCTCCGCCGCGCTCCATCCTTCGTCCGCCTTGCTCGAACCCCAGCTCGCCCCGCTGTCGCGGCCGAACCAGGCCGACTCCACCGCGGCGAAGATGGGTAAGTAGTCGTCTCCCGCCGAGGCGGGCGGTGCGGCCGGGATGGAGCCCGGGTTGGCCGACTCGGTCTCGGGGAAGTCGAACCCCGGCCGCTGCGGCGGCATGGTGTCGCGGCCCCAGCCGCCCGGCGGGGGCTCGGGGACGGGTCGTCTGGGCAGTGCGCGGTCGCCGTTCCAGGACGGGCTGCGCGGTGGGGTCCACACGTCGGAGCTGTCGTAGCCGCTGCCGATACGCGGCTCCGACGGCCACGCGTTCGCGTCCGGCTGCCACTGCTGCGTCGGCGGCCAGTTGCCGCTCATCTCCGGGTGCGACGGGAAGGACGGGTGGCCGGGCCCCATCTGGCCGGGGCCCATCTGGTACGTGGGCGGAGGCGGCTGCGGCCAGTCCGTGGCCGGAGGCGCGGGGTGCGGCCCCGAGTACGGCTGCTCGCCCGGACCACCGGCGGCCGAGCCCGCGAGGGCCGGAGGCTGGTTGCCCGAGAAGGACGGCATGCCGGAGAAGTTGGGGGCCTGGGAGCCGAGCATGTTCTCCGGGATGAGCACCATCGCGGTCAGGCCGCCCGAGGCGTGCGGGCGCAGCTGCACCCGGATGCCGTGCCGGTGCGCCAGACGCGCGACCACGAACAGGCCCATGCGGCGCGACACCGACACGTCCACGCTCGGCGCGTCCGTGAGGCGGTCGTTGGCCTGGACCAGCTCCTCCTGGGTCATGCCGATGCCGGCGTCGGTGATCGACAACATCACGCCGCCGCCGTCGATCCGGCTGCCGGAGACGGTCACCCTGGTCTCGCGCGGCGAGAACGACAGGGCGTTCTCGACGAGCTCGGCCAGCAGGTGGATGACGTCGTTGACGGCCTGGCCGGCCACCGAGACGCCGTCCGGAACCTGGAGCACCACCCGCTCGTAGTTCTCCACCTCCGAGAGGGAGGCACGGGCCACGTCCACCAGCTTGACCGGCTGGCTCCAGCGGCGCGGCGGGTCCTGGCCCGCGAGGACCAGCAGGTTCTCGCTGTTGCGCCGCATGCGGGTGGCCAGGTGGTCCAGCTTGAACAGGTTGCCGAGCCGCAGTTCGTCCTGCTCGCCCTGCTCCAGACCGTCGATCAGGGTGATCTGGCGTTCCACCAGCGTCTGGCTGCGCCGCGACAGGTTCACGAACATCGCGTTGACGTTGCTCCGCAGGCGGGCCTCCTCACCCGCCAGCCGGACCGCCTCACGATGCACCTCGTCGAACGCCCGCGCGACCTCGCCGATCTCGTCGTGCGTGTCCACGCCGATGGGGATGACGGGGCCGGCCGCGCCCTCGCCACTCTCGCGCAGCTGCTGCACGGTCTCCGGCAGGCGGTGGCCGGCGATGTCGAGGGCCTCGCCGCGCAGCTTGCGCAGCGGCCTGATGAGCGAGCGGGCGATGAGCGAGATGATCGCGGTGACCACGATCATCAGCAGCAGGATGAGGCCGCCGGAGATCAGGGCCGAACGGTTGGCGGCTTCCTCCAGGGCGCGGGCACGCAGGATGACGGAGGAGGACAGGTCCTTCTCCACGCTGCGCAGCGCGTCGATCTTGCCGGTGCTGACCTCGAACCAGGTGGAGACGTCCTTGTCCGGCCGTACACCGATGCTCAGCTCCTTGCCCTCGGCGGACTGCGCCATGGCCCGCAGCCTGAACAGGTCGGTCTGGTCGACGTCCCTGCCCACGACCGTGTTGCGGTAGAGCTCGAGCTGGTCGAGGGTGGCCAGGGTCGCGAACAGCGTCTCCTCGCTCTCCTCACGCGACTTGGCGTCGGTGAGCGCGTCGAGCTCGCCGCTGTCGAAGCCCTTCTTGTCCAGCGCGCTGGCCAGGACGCCGCGCTGCTTGGAGGCCTGCTCCTTGCCCCGGGCGATGGCGGCCATCGCGCTGGCGCTGTGCGAGACCTCGTCGTCCACCGCCACCTGGCCGACCTGGTCGTGGAACTGGAGCAGGGCCGCGATGATCTGCGAGTACTTCTGGATCATCGGGAGGGGCTGGATCTTACCCTTGACGGCCGTCTCCCGCAGCGTCGGGATCTCGTCCAGTCGCCGGAGCACGGGTCGTACGGCGTCGGCGTGGGTGTCCGTGAGCGCCCGCGCCCGCCGTTTGGCCTCGTCGATGAGGTTGTTCACACCGCTGTAGGTCGTACGGAGCTGGGCCTCTCGATTGCCCGGGCGGCCCTGGGCGATGTAGAGAGCGGTCTGGTCGCGTTCGAAGGACAGTTCATGGGTGACGGCGCCGAGCTGCTCGCTGAGCTCGGCCACCTCTCTGAGGGTCTGATAGGTGTTGGCGTCCCTGAGCGAGGTGAACACGTTCAGTCCGCCCAGAGCCACGGCCACGGCCGTGGGGACGACGATCAGCGCGATAAGGCGCGATCGCACGTGCCAGTTGCCCAGCCCGAACCTGCGTGAAGGAGGGTTGGGCAGCCGTCGCTTCTGATGCCCGTGCGGCTCGCGGTCGGCGGAAGCTTCAGCGCTCTGCGTTCTCACTTGCCTTCGCAACCTCTCGCCCCTGGAGGGGAATTCTCGGTGACCATGCAGGTAAATGCACGTGGGGCAATATCTACGTCTAGATAGGCGTCATTTGAGCACAGCAGTTGGCGCGAGCCAACCACTACTAGTGCCCCATTGAGGCGTTTATCCCCGATTGTCCAAATATTTCGGCAGAATCGGTAAGGCTGCCCTCTAACTGGTGAAACAGGCAACGGAAGGGTGCCCAGCGAGCCTCCTCGGGACTCGTGGAATATTCGACTGACTGGCCTCATCAGTAACAGTCGTCCCGTCAATCCCCTCCTTTCACAAACCGGACAAACACCGATCTCTTACCGGTCATCAAATTTTCACGATAGAACGAGAACCCGACATTGCAACCACAGGCGTCGTTTTCGCGATAATGACTACGGATTTGGTGTTACGGTCTATCCCTGTTGTGCGTCAGGCACACAGCCCCCGGGAGCAGAAGCCACCCGGTCCCCCCGCCTGGCTCCATCTGAAGGGAGTCCCTGACATGAGGCTTGGCCGTCCCGCCAGGGCCGCCATCATCGGGTTAGCTTTGACACTCGGCGCCGTTGCGTGCAGCACGGGCGGCTCCACGACACCCAGCGCGGCACCGTCCGCATCCGCCGGCGGCCTGGAGAAGACGAAGATCAAGGTCGCCACCCTGCCCGCCATCGACAGTGCCGCCATCTACGTCGCCATCGACCAGAAGCTCTTCGAGAAGGAAGGGTTGGAGGTCACCCCGCAAGTGGTCCAGGCCGCGCCGGAGGCCATCCCCATGCTGGTCAAGGGCGAGATCGACGCGATGTTCGGCAACTACGTGTCGATGTTCCAGGCGCACGACAAGCAGGCGCTGAAGCTGCGCATCCTGGCCGAGGGCTCTCGCGCGGCCCCCGACTCGCTCAGCATCATGGCCCTGCCGAACTCCCCCATCAAGACCGCCAAGGACCTCGAAGGCAAGACGATCAACGTGAACGTCCTGCACAACTTCCAGGAGCTGGCGCTGACGCAGGTGCTCAAGGCCAACAACGTCGACCCGTCCAAGATCAAATATGTCCAGGTGACGTTCCAGAACATCATGCCCTCGTGGAAGGGCGGGCAGATCGACGCCGCGTACCTGGGCGAGCCCATGGTCACGGCGGCCACGTCCGCGATGGGCGCCCGCAAGATCCTCGACCCGGCGTCGGGTCCCGCCGCCGAGTTCCCGATCTCCGGGTACGTCAGCACGCAGGACTGGTACGACAAGAACCCGAAGACGGCGGCCGCGTTCCAGCGGGCCATCCACAACGCGGCCAAGCTCATGGAGAACAACCGCGAAGTGGTGGCCAAGGTGCTGCCCAACTTCACCCAGATCGACGCGGCCACCGCGGCCACCGTCACGTTCCCGTACTTCTCCAGCAACGACAACCCGGTCCGCCTCCAGCGGGTGGCCGACTGGATGCTGGAGGCCAAGTGGCTCACGAAGGCGATCGACGTCAAGTCGCTGATGTCGCCCACCACGTCCGGGTGAGCACTCAGACCCTGGCCCCCGCCCGCCCGGCGTCCGCCGCGACACGCTGGTCACGCCGGGCGGGGGGAGCCCTCGCCTTCGCCGCCCTGATCGAACTGCTCAGCCGGACCGGGCTGGTGGACCCGGAGACCCTGCCGCCCGCGACCGCGATACTCGGGCGAGCGGCGACGCTGATGGCCGACCCCGCCTTCCGCGTCCACGCCCTGACGAGCCTGCTCGCCTGGGTGATCGGCCTCGGCCTCGCGGCGGTGATCGCGGTGCCGCTCGGGCTGCTGCTCGGCAGCGTGCCGATCGTCGACGCCGCCACGCGCTCGGTCGTGGAGTTCCTGCGGCCGATCCCGTCGGTGGCGCTGATCCCCCTGGTGTCCCTCCTGATCGGCACGGGCCTGCAGGTACGCGTCACGCTCGCGGTCTACGCCTCGTTGTGGCCGATCCTCTACAACACGATGTACGGCCTGCGCGGCGTCGACCCGCTCGCCAAGGAGTCGCTGCGGTCGTACAGCTTCGGGCCCCTGGCGGTGCTGCTGCGCGTGTCGCTGCCGTCGTCGGCGCCCTTCATCACCACCGGGTTCCGGCTGGCCGCCGGAGTGGCGCTCATCCTGATCGTCAGCACCGAGATCGTGGCCGGGCGGGGCGAGGGCATCGGCGTGTTCATCTTCTTCGCCGGCATCGCCGTGCCCGCGCGGATGACCGACATCCTGGCCGCGGTGTTCTGGGTCGGGCTGTTCGGGGTGCTGGTGAACGCGCTGCTCGTGGCCGCCGAACGGCGGGCGTTCCGCTGGCACCACGCCCGCCTGGGAGAGACGGCATGAGGACCAGGGGCATGCGCGGGGCGGCGTTCCGGTCGCTGGTGCTGGTCGGGCTGATCCTCGCCTGGGAGGTGGCCACGCGGCTGGCGGGCAGCACGTTCTTCCCCTCACCCAGCACAATCGTGGTCAGGATGCACGCGATGTGGTTCTCGGGCCCGCCGGGCACGCTGTTCCTGACCGAGGACGCCATCGGGAACATCCTGCCGAGCCTGGGCCGGATGGCCGCCGGGTTCGCGGGGGGCGCGCTGGCCGGGGTCGTGCTCGGGCTCGCGCTGGGGCTGTCCGCGCGGGCGTACGACTATCTCGACGGGGTGCTGCAGTTCCTGCGGGCCATCCCGCCGCCCGCGCTGGTCACGGTCTTCGTGGTGGTGTTCGGGTTCGGGCTGCGGATGCAGCTGACGTTCATCGTCTTCAGCATCGTCTGGCCGGTGCTGCTCAACACCGCCGACGGCGCCCGCGCGGTCGAACCGCTGCACCTGCAGACCGCCCAGGTGTTCCGGCTGTCGAGGACCGAGCGGCTGTTCCGGGTGATCCTGCCGTCTGCGCTGCCCAAGATGTTCGCGGGGCTGCGGCTCGCGCTGTCGCTCTCCTTGATCGTCATGGTCTTCTCCGAGCTGCTGCCCGGCACCGTGAACGGCATCGGGTTCCAGCTCACGGCCGCGTACCAGACCTTCGACCTGCCCGCCATGTGGGGCGGGATCGTGCTGCTCGGAGTGCTGGGCTACGCCCTCAACGAGCTCTTCCTGGTCGTCGAACGACGGGTGCTGGCCTGGCACCACGCCGCCCAGCAACTTTCCAGCACGTAAGAGTAAGATCACACGCGTTTACAAGTATGCCGATTCCGGCTCGGATAGAGTATTTCCGGCTCCGAGTTTGTCCATGGTCTCGCCCCCTGAGGAACTCCATTGCTCGAGATAGACAACCTCTCCCACGTCTACGGCGGCGGTACCCCCAACGCGCACCACGCCATCGAGGGCCTCAACCTGAGCGTCGCCGCGGGTGAGCTGCTGTGCATCGTCGGCCCCTCCGGGGCGGGCAAGTCGACCCTGCTGCGGTCGATCGCCGGGCTGCTCACGCCGACGGGCGGCCAGATCAAGGTCGAGGGCAACCTCGTACGCCAGACGCCGGACAACCTCGCCGTGGTCTTCCAGGACTACAGCCGCTCCCTGTTCCCGTGGATGTCGGTGGCCGACAACGTGGCGCTGCCGCTGCGCCGCAAGAACATGGACAAGCGCCAGCGCCGCGAGGCCGCCCAGGAGGCCCTGGAGTCGGTCGGCCTGGCGGGCGCGGAGCGCAAATACCCGTTCCAGCTGTCGGGGGGCATGCAGCAGCGGGTGGCGATCGCGCGGGCGCTGGCCTACCGTCCGGCGCTGATGCTCATGGACGAGCCCTTCGGCTCGGTCGACGCGCAGACCCGCGAGGACCTGGAGGACCTCGTCCTCAAGGTACGCGGCCACCACCAGATGACGATCGTGCTCATCACGCACGACATCGACGAGAGCGTCTACGTGGGCGACCGCGTGGTGGTCCTGTCCAAGGCCCCGGCGCACGTGGTCGGCGACCTCAAGGTCGAACTGCCCGGGCCGCGCGACCAGATCACGACCCGCGAACACCCGGACTTCGTCCACCTACGCGCCGAGGTCGGCCGCCTGGTCCGCGGCAGCCACGCCACCGTGTAACCGGGCAGTAGGTGGGCCCGGCTCCCCCACCCGTTGCCCATCTGGGTGGTGGGCCTGCTGACACCCGCCCTGAACCAAAGGACCTCGCTCCGCTCGGGCTGTCCTTACTTGGGCGCCTCCGGCGCACCCCCACGCGCCTTCGGCGCCATCGTGCCCACCCCTTGACCGTCTGGGTGGTGGGCCTGCCGAAGCCCACCCTGCCCTGCTGGATCAGGCAGTATCTTGCCCGTCTGGCCAATCTGTAGATGAACAGCGCCAAAGGCCAAGAAGCATCAGCGGAAACGGACTGCACAGGGGGACTCGCCGGAACGGCGCGCGGCTCATCAACGGAGCAACCTCCCCAGATCGCCCTCGTCGTACTCTACGAAGTCGGGGCTCCCCGCCAGCGTTTCTTGTGCCTGTTGCAGCAGGTCCCGGTCACGGAGCGCAGCGATCACCTTGGTGAGTCTGCGTCCAGGATCGTCCTCGCCGATCTCGCGAAGGACTACCACGACCCGGGCCAGTGAGGTCGCCGTCACACGAGCGACACCCTCGCCAGGAACCGCTTCGAGCACTCCGTGACTCATCCACGAGCGAGCAGTGGGAACTGTCACGCCGAGAACTGAGGCCGCTGTGAACAGCCATACAGCGCTCGGCTGCGGCCCACGGTCGTGCCGTTGAGCCATGCGCCGGATCGCCGCATGAAGAGCCCGATCGGCGGTTCGCCCCTGCGCGAGGGACATGAGGTCAGCCAGATCCTCGACTACGAGCCGAGCCTGCTCATCCTGTACAGCCATAGCTCCACCACACCCACGCTTCTTCAAAAATAGGCGTGATATTAAAAGTTATGGCGATCACTGGGCCTCGCCGCGCAGGATCTGCTCGAAGGTGTGTCCAGCGGCAGCGGTCAATGTCCACGAGGTTTCGTGGACGGTCCGCTTGTCGCGGTCGGTACGGCGGACGAAGCCCTGACCAGCGGCGCCGCATAGCTCGTACGTCGTCGGCCGGCACTCGCACGTCCACGAGACGACACGGATGCGCAAAGCCCGGCGGCCTGGTTGATACCAGGCCACTACCAGGTGGCCCGGCTGGGGCGGTGCGACGTGCGGGCCGTGGAAGTCGGGAATCTCGCGCGCCATGTCACCACACCCTTCCTTCGAAGATCTCGACGAGGTTCTTGAGTGCGAGGCCGACGCGGGCCATGACGAGTTCGTGGATGTGATCACCGCCCGTAGGCAGCCGGTATCCGTGCTTCTCGAGCACGGCATGGATCTCAGCCGTCAAGGGTTCGAATCGTAGATCTGTGGTTGGGCCTGCCATGGGCCGAACCTCCGGCATTAGTTCGCGTGGCATTGAACGTCATGAGCCACAGTAACAACACTCGTTCCAGTCAGTACATAGCTTGTTCTAATCCGTCCAAGACAACGCCTAGTCCTAGCAAGGAACGTAGTCGCCGATGATGGCACGTATCGGTACAACTACGATTCCGACGTGCTCAACCCTCGTGGACCCGTGCCGCTCTACAACCAACTCGCCGATGTGCTGCGCAAGCGGATCGACGACGGCGCGCTCCAGCCGGGTGCGCTCGTACCGTCCGAGGCTGACCTCGTGAGCGAGTTCGGCGTCGCGCGGATCACGGCTCGGCGTGCGATCCGAGAGCTACGCGACGCGGGCATCATCTACACGATCAGGGGCGAGGGCTCATATGTTGAGCCAGAGAGCGCGTCGCGCCAGGCAAGGTCAGGGTGGAGATTCCAGACCATCGCTGACGACCTGGCCATGAGGGTCCGAGCCGGCGACTTCGAGCAGGACGTGCCGCTGCCCTCCGAAACACAACTCGCGCAGCAATATGACGTGGCCAAGGGCACCGTACGGCGAGCACTGACGCTTCTCCGCGGCCAGAGGCTGGTGTACACGGTGCCGGGCCGAGGCACCTACCCAACTCCCCCCGATCCGAAAAGGGGCCTGCCATGACTTGGGTTGATGCACACAGTACCGAGCCGGCTCTGATCGCGGAGATCGACGCGCTCGGCTGACAGGAATACCGTTTTCGTTCGGCGGCATGACGTCGGGAATGGCGGCGTGGCAAAGTGAATCGGAACGAATTTGAGACTTCGGTGGCACGGCTTGCGTACCACTTCGGTGGGAGGTCTTCATGACTACTCGTGCCGAGTTGATGAACGCGCTGCGCCGTGTGCAGGAATTGTCTGACCAGCACTGGCACGCACTGGATCAGCCACTGTCGCAAATGTCGAGCGGGCGGACATGGACGGGGCCGGTCGCCGATAGATTCGGCGGTGACCTGGCGCAGCAGCGTGCGGAGTTGTGGCGAGGACTTCGCGGGGTCATCGACCATCTCCACGAAACGATCTCCGACCAGACCGTGATGGGGCCGAGAGACGAATGACTTTCTCCTCGATCGACCCCCGAGAAATGCACCAACTCGGCTATGGCGTACAAAATGCAGGAAAGGGCCTGGCCGAATGTGCGGCGCAGCTCCGGGCGATTCTGAACGAGGTCGAGCTCACCCACCCGGGAGTGGCGGCGATCGGCCGGATCGGGCAGTGGCTGACCGAGCAGGCCCCCGACCTCTACCGGCGGCGCGATCTCGCGTACGAGGCCGAGAAAGTCGACGTGGACGTGTTCGGCAACCCGCTCTCCGGTGCGGTTGTCCCTGCCGGGATGGCGCAGATCGACGAGTTGAGGATAATCCCGGCCAGGGTACGTGCCGAGGCGGCACAGGCGGCCCCGCTGTTCGCAGCCGCCGCGCGCGGTGACGCGGGCGCTCTGGAGAAGCTCGCCGCCTTCAAGGGGCGGCTGTCCGACCCGCAGTTCGCCACCGCCCTCATCGAACAACTCGGCCCGCAGGGCCTCTTGGCGCTTCCCGCCACCATGGGAACGCGGGTACGCAAGGCGCTCGACGCCGATCGCGATTCGGCGGCGGCCATCCGGCGGCAGAATCGCGACGTGCTGTCCATGCTGAGCAAGGCCCTCGCCGCAGCCACCGACCCGACAAAGAACGCGCATCTCAATCGGAAGTTCATCGAGGAGTTCAAGCGGCAGGGGCGCACGGAGATCCCGGCTCCGGGCATGGGCGGACTGACCAATCCCGGATATTGGTCACTCGGCCAGATCCTCGCGGCGGCACCGAAAGAGGCGTACAGCGAGTGGTTCATGAGGACCATCGGCCAGGACATGATCCAGTGGGACCGCGACTACCTGAAAGAGCATCGCGTGCGGTTCCTGCCGAAGGACACCGACGTCTACAACCTTCCCGCGCCCATCGACACGCGGCCGTTCCAGGATTCCGACGTCATCGGCGCCGCCGATCCGATCGCCGCGTTGATGACCGTTGCGAGCACGTCGCGAGAGCGCGCGCAGGCGCTGCTCGACAACAAGGATTTGCTGAAGTATCTGATGAGCGACCGGCGGTCGCAGTGGGAGATGGGCGATCGCGGCGAGTCGCTGGGGGAGGCCATGGAGGCGGCGATGAAGGGCGCCGACGCCGACTCCAAGCGGCTGGCGGTCATGGCCACGCAAATACTCGCCGACGAGGTCAAGCCGCATGTGTCGTTCAACGACGCCGGGGAGGTCGAAATCAAGGACCCGTCGGAGCTCGATCGTCTCTCCGGCATCCGCGACAACATGGGCCGCATCCTCGCGGAGCACACGGGCGACATCGTCAGCTCGTACTACAAGAACTACGCGCGGGCGAAGGACGGGGAGTTTACGGGCATCGTCGATGGGCGGCCGATCGCCGAATTCAGCCCGCCGGACATCGATTTCGTCCTGCTCGACGTGGCCGCCGACGAAAAGGGGTACCAGGCCCTGCTCTTCGGGCAGATCGCACACATGCGAGGCAGGATCGACCAGGCGATCGCGGCACATGACAACACTTTCCTGCAAAATGTGATCACGAACGACTCCAAGGCGCTGGGACACCTGCTCGAGGCACGCAAGATGGCGCTGGTCGGCCAGGGCAAGGAGGCCGACGCCGCAGACTCTGCCTTCCGGAAAATGGTCGAGAACGGCATCGGCCTCATCCCCATCCCCTTCGCCGGGCAGGTGGGCAAAGTGGGACTCAAGGCGGCCGACACCATCTACGAGAACTTCGTCAAGGACGGCTACGCGAAGGCCGGAAACTGGCTGGTGGAACAGGCTGGGCACGGCGGCGGGAAGACGGCCAAGGGTTTCGGTGCGGCCGCGTCTGATCAGAAGGCCGCCGAGCAGATGGTGAAACAGATGCTCGAGTCATCCTCTGTCGCCCACGGGTACTACGATCGTGGCGGCCTGAAAGAGCAACCTTTCGTGGAGAACGACCCGCCACAGGTCAAAGCTCCGCACCGGATGACCAGATACGAGTACGACAACTTTGTGAGCTGGCTGGACCGTCATTCCAGAGTGCCCGACAACTTCGGGAGTGCCCAAACGAAAGCCAAAACCGGGGCGGACGAATTCAAGATCAACATCGGTGGCTCTGAACAGAAGGCAGGGGACGATGACTAGGCGGCAGGCAGTGTGGCTCTGTCTGGCCGTCATGGTCCTGCCGACTGTCTCGTGCACGGCGAAGGAATCAGCCGACCCAACTCCCACCTCCTCACCTGCGCGGCGCGACGTCGCTGACCGCCCTCCCTATCTGTGTAATTTCATCCCACAGACCGCAGTGGCCGAGTTGACCGGTTACACCGGCCGATACACGACTGGCCCCAGCAAGCGCTCCGCCGCGGATAGCTGCGCGGTTATGAGCGACGTGCAGAGCATCCTCCTCACGGGTTACGAGCGCTCAACCGAGCAGGAAGCCATCGAGAAGTGGATGCGAAACGGGGAGGCGAACGGCCAAGCCAAGCTCCCGCGGGAACTGGGCATAGGATCAATAGACAACTACGAGGTCCGGGGCTATCCGTTTCGCGCGACTGGCGCCTTGTTCCATTGTGGGAACGAGAAGTCGCTCATCACCATCTACGTTAAGAAGAATCCAGCTCGGGACCAGGATCACGACCTCATCCAGCTCATGCAGATCGCTCAGCGACGGTTCGCCGAGATGTTCAAGTGCAAGGTTGGCGCCCTGCCATCCGGTTAACACATCGCCGACACCGACCGATTGACCACATATGAGGAAGGAAAGGGCCCGATGCTAACTGGCGCGTGGCTCTTCCAAGGCCGTTCATCCACCTGGCATCGCCGTCACCGCGTCGCCCACCATCGCGCTTGCCCCTTGACCGTCTACGCGGCGGCCTGCCGACGCCCGCCCTGCCGTCTGGATCAGTGATCCTCGTTGACCATCCAGCCGATCGACTTCGATGCAGTTGGTCGAGCTTTCCCAAAGTCCAGTTGATCCCCCAGAGGCGGGCAGCTCGCACGCACACAAAGCGATCCGCATAGCAGGGGTTTCATTTTTCCTCCGGAGCGGAGAAATCTTCCGCCGAGTAGGAAGATTCTCCCCCGGGTGGCCAGTCAGGACAGCCGCTTGGCATAGCAGCGACTGAGCGGCTCGTGCTGATAGGGCGGATAGTTGGGGATGATCGTGTAGCCGGCGCGGGTGTACAGCGCGATGGCCTCGGGCTGGCGGAGACCGGTCTCCAGGCGGATCTCGGGGTGGCCGAGGGCGGCGGCGAGGCGTTCGGCCTCGGCCAGCAGCCGTCCGGCGATGCCTCGGCCGCGGGCCGCAGGGATCACGTACATACGCTTGAGCTCAGCGGCGCCGTCGGGGAAGGGCTGGATGGCGCAGCAACCGACTGGTCGGCCGTCGAACTCGGCGAGCAGGAAGCGAACGGCCGGGTCGAGGTGGCCCCCAGTGTCACCTATGTCGCCGGGGTAGCGACTCGCGAGGTCGGCGTCCAGGTCGTGGACCAACGGCCGGATTCTAGGGTCGTCGCTCGCGGCGGCGGTGATGGACAAGTCGGCAGTCGTCATGGACGCGTGGTTCCTTCCGGGGTTGCCAGGACCAGGTCAAGCTGGGTCGCAAGAACGCGGCGCAGGAGCTCGGGCGGGTAGGCGCCGGGGTCGGCCGCGGCGTTCAGCGCCAAACCGTCCAGGCAGGCGACCAGACTGTGGGCCCGTCCTTCCAGGTCCGCGGGCTCCGGCCAGCCGAGCGCGGCGCGCAGGAGGGCGGTGAGGCGGCGGACCCAGGACGCATGAGCTGACGCATGCAGATGGAGCAGCTCGGCGTCGGTGCGGGCGGAGAGCTGGAAGTGCATCCACACGACGGTCTCCAGATGCCGCTCGGCGTCCAGCGGCAATGCCTGCTCGCACACCGACTGCAGTGTCTCGCGGGAGGTGCCCCCGGCGGCGAGCGCATCGACGCGGTGAACCATGCGATCGTGCATGACGGATCTGGCGTGGGCCATCAGCGCCTTCTTGTCGCGGAAGTAGTGGGTCACCATGCCGGTCGTGCATCCGGCCGCGTCGGCGACCGTTCGCATGGTCAGCCCGTCCATGCCGCGCTCCGCGACCACCCGCCACACGGCCTCGGACATCGCCTGACGGCGCTTGGCCTGATCAACCTGCTTGGGCACATGCCCTCCGGATACATAACGCCCGTTACGTCACAAGCGTTATGGTATCAGCCACGTCTCGATCGCCTAGCCTGGCTTCGTGGATGATGTCCTGGCGGGCCAGGGTTGCGCTTGGGTGTTCGAGGCGGATGCGCTGCGGATAAGGCCCGAAGGCGCCAAGGTCCCCAAACTCGTTTCCGAGCTCGGTGAACGTGTCATCCCCCATGCGGCGATCGCCGAGGTGACGGTGGCGGCCGGTAAGAGGGGCACCGTGGTGCTGCGCGTGGTGCCCAGGCGGGGTGCCGATCCGGTCATGACCGCGGCGGCCGGGCAGCTCCAGGAGGCGGCCGAGCCCTACCGGCTCGTGCTTCCCTCCGGACGGGAGACGCTCGCCGACTATTACGCGGACGAGTTGCGGGCGGCCATCGGCGAGTCCGGGCCGGTGACGCGGTTCATGGTCGAGGCGCCTTCGGTGCCCCGTTCCTTCAAGGGGTGGGACGGGGCGGCGACGTTCGATGGCGAGGCCATCACGTTCACGTGGTTCTGGTCGGGGGCGTCGACCGCCAAATACTCGGCGGGTGACCAGCGGTTCTCGGTCTCGGATCTGGAGAGCGTCGAGTGGCACGCGCCGGAGGGGGCGAGTGGCTGTCTTCGGTTGAAGGTTCGCGGGGGGCGGCCGGATCCCGATCCGAACAAGGATCCGGCCTCTGTCGTCTTCGGGCTCGGATGGGGGGCGACGCACAAGTCCCTGCCCTTCGCGGCCGCTGTCCTCGCGTCGATTCCGGCCCCGGCGGTCCCGGAGGTGCGCCGGGGGCCGTCGGGGGCCGAGGTGGCCGAGTTGATCGCCAAGCTGGGCGATCTGCGGGACGCCGGGCTGCTCTCCGAGGAGGAGTTCCAGGCGAAGAAGGCTGAGCTGTTGTCCCGCATGTGAGTCCGGGTGAGGACGGGCCCGCACGTGAGTCCGGGTGCGGCCCGGCCCCCATGTGAGCCCGGGTGCGGACGGGTGGGGACACGCGGGGGCGGGTGGGGGCGGGCGACGGGTCAGAGGGTGGTCAGGTGGATGGTTGAGCCGCCGTGGCCGAGCTTCAGTGACACCTGTCCCGCTGGGGCGTCGGAGTCGATCTCCGGGTAGTCGTCGCTGGACACCGTGACACTGATGCTGTGCCCGGCCGCGACGCGGTAGTGCGTGGGCCAGGTGCGGATGTCCAGGTCGTACGTCTTGCCGGGGCGTACCGGGACCGCGCGCTCGTGGCCGGAGCGGTGGCTCGCCTTCAGCCAGCCCTGGGTGATGCGGGTGGACGTGCCGTCGGGGGCGACGTCCTGCACCACGACCGCGAGGTTGCCGTCGGCCGCCGTGAACGAGGCCCGTACCTTGGCCTGGACCTCCCCCGCGAGGACCAGGTCGCGCTGGAGCGGCCCGGTCGCGAACGACAGCCGCTGACCCGGCCCGCCCGCGACCGGCTCGGTGTTGACCTCGAAGGTGCGGGTGGCGGGCCTGCCGGGGTCGGGGGCCAGGGTGCCGTCTGCTCCGAGGCCGAGCTTCATTGGCCGCGCTCCGGCAGGGGGCCAGCTGTCGAACTGCTGCCATCCCGTGCCCGGCACCTCATAGGAGGTCACCCTGGCGGCGGGCAGCGGGGTACCGGGGCGGCGGGCCAGCCAGCGGTCCCACCAGGCGAGATAGGCGCCGTTGCCGATGTCGGCGGGCTGCCCGGCCGGCCAGCCGTGCACCCAGGGGCCGGACACCAGCCAGACGTTGCGCTCGCGTGCCTGGAGGTTCTCCACCATGCCCTGGCGGTAGCGGTCGTACCAGCCGGCGATCTCCAGGACGGGGACGTCGAGGTTCTTCCAGCGGGACTTGACGCTGCGTTCGCGCCAGAAGCCGTCGTAGAGCGGGTGCTGAGCGTACGTGACGAGGGTGTCGGGGGCGACGGAGCGCTGCCAGTCGCGGATCCTGGCCGAGTAGATGCCGCCCCGGTAGATGGTGTTCTCGTACCAGTCGCTGATGCCGTCCACGGGGATGATGGCGGCCAGGTGGGGTGGCTTGTTGACCGCGACGAGGAGGGACGAGTGCCCGCCGTAGCTGACGCCCGTCTGCCCGATCCGGCCCGTGGACCAGGGCTGGGCCGCCAGCCACTCGATGAGGTCGTAGTTGTCGCGCTGCTCCTGGCCGCTGAAGGGGTCGAGGTAGCCGGGCGAGTCGCCTGAGCCTCGGACGTTGCAGACGGCCGCGACGTAGCCCCGGGTGACGAAGTACGCGGCGGCCTGTCCCTGGGGGCCGAGCTGGTTGTAGGCGTTGTAGTCGTAGACGATGCCGGGGAAGCGGCCGGGGGCGGGGGTGCCGTCGGGGGCGGCGGGACGGTGCAGGTCGCAGGCCAGGTGGCTGCCGTCGCGCAGGGGTACGGTGACGCGTTCCCGGTGGACCCCCCGGTACTCGGCGGGGCGGTCGTAGGCGAAGAACGGGTCGGGAGGGAGGGATGTGACGGCGGTCGCGGCCTCCGGGGCCCCCGGTTCGGCTGCTGCGGGGAGGGCGGGGGCGCAGGTCAGGCCCAAGGCGGCGGACAGTGCGGCCATGATCTTGAGGGGTTTCATCTTCGGTCCTCTGAGGCGGAGGGCGAGAGGGCTGGGACTGGGGGTGGGGCGGGGGCAGGAGCCGGGGCAAGGGCCGGGGCGGAGGAGAGGAGGCTTGGGGGGAAGAGTGAGGGGGGTGGGTTAGAGGGGGTGGGAGGATGGAGGGGGGCCGAGGGGGGTGCCGCCGGGGCCGGTGGTGAAGGTGAGCCAGGGCTGTGGCGGCCGGAGGCGGCCCGTGGCCGGGTCCGTCTGGCCGACTCCCGGGCGGGAGTAGTCGCACACGCCCGCAGGAAAGGCCGAGCGCAACCGCCCCCACTCCTCCCCCGTGAACGCGACCCCGCCGTAGTCCTCCCGCCGCAGCGGCTTGAGGCGGCATTTCAGCAGGTCACTGGTCGGCCCCTCGCCGGCCGCGACCCGGGTGTCGGCCTTGTGCGGGTACGCCTGGTCGCAGGCGGCCTGGTCGGTGACCTTGGCACCGGAGATCCAGCAGGCGTCCACGGCCTCGGCGGGCCGGTGACGTACGACCTTGGCGGGCAGCGGGATCGGCCGGCGGTCGGCCTCGACGGCGGCGAGCCAGCGGTCCATGACGTCCAGGGGTGAGCCGTCGCTGCCGTTCGTCCAGAGCACCTGGTTGCGGTGGTGGCCGTTGGCCCGGTCGAGCCGGTTGCGGAGCACGAGGCTGCGCCAGGGGTAGTGGTAGTCGTTGTTGTCGGTGCCGCGGACCACGAGGATCGGCACCTGGGCCAGCCCCCGGCCGAAGACGACGCGTCCCGTGCGGTGCGCGATCTCGACGGCCGCGATGTCGGCCTCGCTCCGCGACGGGGTCCAGGTCATGTCGATGTCGAAACCGCCGACCCGCTGGTTGAGGTCGACGAACTGTTCGGCGCTGATGCGGCCGTCGCGCAGCGCGGTCAGGCCGTATTGGACGCCGACGTTGTCCCACGGCCGCCGGGCGCACGGCACACCGGAGCACCCCTGCGGGCGAGCGCACGACGCACCAGAGCAGCCCTCCACGCGGGCGCACGGCACGCCGGCGCACCCCTGCGGACGGGCGCCGTAAATGGAGATCATGAAGTCCTGGAGGGTGCAGCGGACGCCGCCGGGGTTGCGGGCCGGGTCGTAGCTCGCCTCGCCCGCGCAGGACGTGCCGTCGTCGGGCTTCATGTAGTCGGGGGCGCGGCCCGCGGAGGTGGCGCAGACGCCGGTGCCGCCGTGCCCGAAGACGGCGGTCCTGTCGTCGGGGTCGCTCCACAGCTGCGAGGCGTCCATGGCGCGGACCAGCGCGGCGCAGTCGCCGAACTCGCGGTAGGCCCCGACGATCTGGTCCGGCCAGTCCTGGGTCGGCAGGAGGCCGTCCAGCAGGCCCGGGTAGGCGTCGGCGACGAGGTACTGCTGGAGCGCCCCGCCCGAGCCGCCGCGGCCGATGGTGTAGCGGATCTCGCCGTACGTCTCGACGACGTGCTCCTTGACCATCATGACGGTCTCGGCGGAGGTGACGTCGTTGCTGTGCAGGGAGTTGTCGGTCATCGTGGACGACGCCACCGCGAACCCCTTGGCGGCCGCCTCCTGCGCCTCCGGCATGGTCAGCCCGCGGGAGACGCCCTGCCGGTACTGCTGGCCCGTGCCCGCCCCGAACACCCACACCAGCTTGTGGTTCCAGTTCGCCGGCACGAGCACGTCGTAGATCCCGCGGTTGACGGTGCCGCGTTCGAGGGTGGCCTTGACGCCGTTGCCGAGGGTGATCTCGCTGCGGACCGGGGCGGCGTCGCACCGGTCGTTCAGGGCGGGGCCGAGGCCGTTCTCGGCGGTCTGGCACTGCCACGGCCGCACCTGCGGGCCCGAGAACACCGGGCCGCCCGGCGGGTGGTCGGTGATGGTCAGCCGCTCGGCCCGTCCTCGCGGCGGGCGGACGGTCAGGACGTTCGCGCCGGGCGAGAGGCCGTCGACCAGCCCGGTCAGGGTGCCGTCCGGCCCGGGTACGAAGCGGGAGGTGACGTCGGCGCCGTTGAGCTCGACCCGTACCCGTGCGGAGCCGGTGACCCTGACCAGCGCGTCACCTCCCGAGACGAGGTCGGCCCGGTTCGAGAGCACGTGGACGTCGAGATCCGGCTGCGGCGGGGACAGCGGCAGCGCCACCAGCGCCGGTATGAGGGCAAGCTCGCGCCAGGTCATGTCACTCTCCGGAGGTCAGAGGGAGAACGCGCCCGTGAGCAGCGCGACCACGGTCATCACGAGGGTGGTGGCGAAGGCCCACTTGAAGATGAAGCGCTGGTGCTCGCCCAGTTGCACGCCGCTCATCCCGACCAGGATGAACGTGGACGCGGTGAGCGGGCTCAGCGGGAACCCGGTGGTCATTTGTCCGAGGATGGCCGCCCTGGCCACCTCGGCCGGAGCACCGCCGAAGCCGCTGACGGTCTCGGCGAGCACGGGCAGGACGCCGAAGTAGTAGGCGTCGGGGGTGAAGACCAGGCTGAGCGGCATGCCGGTGAGGGCCACGAGCACGGGCAGGTGCCCGCCGAGGGAGTCGGGGATGACGCTCACGAACGCCGACGCCATGCTGCTGATCATCTTGGTGCCGGTGAGGACGCCGGTGAACACGCCGGCCGCGAAGATCATCGTGGTGACCAGGACGACGCTCTTGCCGTGCTTCTCCAGGAGCTCCTGCTGGCGTTCCCAGGTCGGGTGGTTGACCAGCAGCGCGATCGCGAACCCGACCACGAACAGCACCGGCAGCGGCATCACCTGCAGCACGAGCCCGACCAGCAGGGCGACCGTGAGCACCAGGTTGAAGACGGTCAGAGCCGGGTGGACGGGCGCCCGCTGGGTGCCGGGGCCCTCACCGACCAGCCGCTCTTCAGGCATCTCAGGGGCGGAGATCGTGCCGAGGCGGCGGCGCTCCTTGAGCCCGATCAGGTACGACGCCACCAGCACCCACGCGATCCCCGCCGCCATCGCGGGCAGGACCGGCGTGAACACCTGTGAGCTGTCCAGCTTCAGCGCCGCCATCGCGCGGGCGGTGGGCCCGCCCCAGGGGATGAGGTTCATGACCCCGGCGCCCAGGCAGACGACGCCGGACAGGACGAGCGGGCTCATGCCGAGCCGCCGGTAGACCGGCAGCAGCGCCGAGACCGTGATGAGGAACGTCGAGGCGCCGTCGCCGTCGAGGGCCACGCACATGGTCAGCACGGCGGTGCCGACGGCGATGCGGAGCGGATCGCCCTTGGCCAGGCGCAGGATGCCACGGATGAGCGGATCGAAGAGACCTGCGTCGATCATCAGGCTGAAGTACAGGACCGCGAACGCGATCATGATGCCGGTCGGCGCGACCTTGGTCAGCCCGTCGAGGACCATCTTCCCCAGCTCGCCGCCGAAGCCCCCGGCCAGCGCCGCCAGGACCGGGATCAGCACCAGCGCGATCAGGACCGACACGCGCTTGGTCATGGTGAGCAGCAGGAACAGAACGATCGTGGTGAATCCCAGGGCCGCTAGCATCGGTGTTCGCCTTCTTCCTCGCCCGGCTCGCGGGGGGTGACGTGCCGGAGTGTTACGGAAGAGTTTCCGAGCGAGGAAATCTCAGGTCCAGCATCAAAGCAACATTTATCCATGCGTTCTGCGCAAAAGTTCGGGTCTATGCTCACGCCATGGAGGCGAACCTGCGGCTGCTGGCCGCGTACGCCGCCGTGGCCAGAGCGGCGAGCTTCACGGCGGCGGCGGCCGAGATGCACGTGTCGCAGTCGTCGCTCAGCCGCGCGGTGGCCGAGCTGGAGCGGCTGCTCGGCGCGCAGTTGCTGGAGCGCGACACCCGCAACGTGCAGCTGACGGCGGCCGGGGTGGAGACGCTGCGGGTCGCCGAGCAGATCGTGTCCGCGCACCGGTCGGGCATGAAGGAGCTGGAGCGCTACCTGCTCGGCGAGTCGGGCGTGGTGGCCGTGGCCACGCTGCCGTCGGTGGCCGCGGTGCTGCTGCCCCGGGTGATCTCCGAGTTCCGGCTGCGGCGGCCGATGGCCGGGCTGCGGATCATGGACGGCCTGGAGCAGGTGGTGCTCGGCCGGGTGCTCTCGGGGGACGCCGACTTCGCGATCTCCACCGTCGGCGCCGCCCCCGAGCAGCTCGAACACCGCCCGCTGATCAAGGACCGCTTCCACGCCGTGCTGCCCGAGGACCACCCGCTCACCGAGCTCCCGGAGGTCACCTGGGAGGAGCTGGCCCGGGAGCCGTTCCTCGCGATCGGGCCGGAGTCGAGCGTGCGGCGGCTCACGGACGCGGCGTTCGCGCAGGCCGGGGCGGTCCCGACGCTGGCGGCCGAGGCGGGGAGCGTGGCGACGGTGGGCGGGCTGGTGACGGCCGGGCTGGGGGTCTCGGCGATGCCCGCGCTGGTGCTGCCGCTGATGGGGGCGGGGCGGCTGGTCTACCGGCCGCTCGCCGAACCCGTCGTGGACCGCCGGCTGGACGTCGTGGTCCGGGCCCGCCGCACGCTGCCGGTGGCGACGAGCGCGTTCCTGGACCTGCTGGACGGGTTCCGCCGCGAGCTGCGGGACCTGCCCGCGGGCGTCTCCTGGAACCGCGACTGAGGCCATCCCCGGATTCATGCGCAAAGCGCATTGAATGATGGGTTTCTTGTGCTGGACACGCATTTCACCGCCTCGGCAGGATGAAACGGATCGGGAGGCGAAGGAGCGCGGGTGACAGGCACGGGTCAAGAAACGGGCGGAAGCGGCCAGGGGCAGCTGCGCGGGCTGAAGGTGGTGGAGTTCGCGCACGTGGTGGCCGGGCCGATGGCCGGCTCCATGCTCGCCGACCAGGGTGCGGACGTGGTGCACGTGGAGGCCCCCGGCGCCGGCGACGCCGCCCGCGCGATGGGCCCGGTACGGGACGGCGTGCCCCTGTGGTTCAAGGTCGCCGGCCGCAACAAGCGTTCGGTCACCCTCGACCTGCATCACGCCGCCGGACGCGAGATCGCCCACCGGCTGGTCGCCTGGGCGGACGTCGTGATCGTCACCCTGCGGGCCGGACGGCTGCGCGACTGGGAGCTGGACTGGGAGGCCGTGCACCGGATCAACCCGAAGGCGATCCTGCTGCAGATCTCGGGGTTCGGGGCGACGTCCTCGCGGGCGAACGAGCCGGGCTTCGGCAAGATGGGCGAGGCCAGGAGCGGGGTGGTGCACCTGACCGGGTTCCCCGACGGGCCGCCCGTGCACACGGGGTTCTCGCACGGGGACGCGGTCACCGGGCTGATGGGCGCGTACGCCGTGCTCGCCGCCCTCCACCGCCGCGCCGCCGACCCCGGCTTCGACGGCGAGTGGATCGACCTGGCCCTCTTCGAGCCCCTCTACCGGCTGATCGAGTGGCAGATCATCGCGTACGACCAGCTCGGCGTCGTACCCGAACGGGCGGGCAACCAGCTCGCCGTCGCGCCCGCCGCGGTGATCAACACCTACCGCTCGGGCGACGGCGAGTGGATCACCGTGACGTCCGCGACCCTCCGCTCGGTACGCAACGTGGCCCGCCTGCTCGGCCTGCCCGAGGAGGACTTCGCCACGTCGGCGCAGCAGCACGAGGGCCGGGAGACCCTGGACAAGGGCCTGCGGGAGTGGGTGGCCGCGCGGACCACGGACGAGTGCCTGGCGGAGTTCGCCCGGGCGGAGGTGGTGGCCTCGCGGGTGTTCACCGCCGCCGACATCGCCGCCGACCCGGTCTATGCCGAGCGCGGCGACATCATCACGGTCGACGACGCCGACCTCGGCCCCGTACGCATGCAGGGCGTGATCCCCCACTTCCACCGGCGGCCAGGGAAGGTCTGGCGCACCGGCCCCGCGCTCGGGCAGGACAACCACCTCGTCTACCACGAGTGGCTGGGGCTGGCCGAGGAGGAGCTGGCGGAGCTGGAGCAGCACGGTGTCATCTGAGCGTCCCCTGCTCCGTTCGCTGCTCTTCGTCCCCGGCACCAGGACGGCGTGGCTGGCCAAGGCGGAGGCGGCCGGGGCCGACGCGGTCATCCTCGACCTCGAGGACGCGGTCCCCGCCGACGGCAAGTCCGAGGCTCGCCGCGCGGTGGCCGCGACGGTCGCCGGCTACGCGGGGCACCTGGCCCTGTTCGTCCGCGTGAACCCGCTGGACGGCTGGGCGGGGGCCGAGGAGCTGCGGGCCGTCGCGCACGAGCGGCTCAGCGGGGTCGTGCTGCCCAAGGTGAGCGGCCCGGAGGACGTGCGCCTCGCCGACCGGCTGCTCGCCTGGTGCGAACGCGAACACGGCCTGCCCCGGGGCCACATCGCCCTGGTGCCGCTGCTGGAGACGGCCTCCGCGCTGCGGGCGGCGTACGACGTCGCCATGGCGGCACCGTCCCGGATCGCCTACCTCGGCGCCGTCACCGCGCCGGGCGGCGACGTCGCCCGCGCCGTCGGCTACCGCTGGACCCCGGAGAGCACGCTCGGCCTGCGCTCCCGCGTGCTCCTCGACGTGCGCGCCGCCGGCATCCCCAACCCGGTCGCGGGCCTGTGGACGAGCATCGGCGACCTGAACGGGCTGCGCTCCTTCGCCGAGCAGAACCGCTCGCTCGGCTACGAGGGCATGATGGCCATCCACCCCTCCCACGTCCCCGTCATCAACGCGGCCTTCTCCCCCTCCCCCGACGAGCTGGCCCGCTACGCCCGGCTGATCGCGGCGGTGGAGGCGGCCCAGGCCGGCGGGTCGGGAGCGGTGACGTTCGAGGGCGAGATGGTGGACGAGGCCATGGCCGCCACGGCACGGGCCGTCCTCGACCGGTACGGCCGATAAACCGGTTGCGGGCGTCGCGAGACTGAACGGCATGGAACGAACGCTGATCAGCTCCATCGCCCACCGTGACCACCCGATCGCCGCGCCCATCACGCCTGGCAACCTCGACCGCCTGCTGCTCCGGGCCGCGCTGCCGGAGGGGGCCCGCATCCTCGACCTGGGATGCGGCGAGGGTGAATGGTCGCTCCGCGCGCTCGAACTCGTCCCCTCGGCCACGGCCGACGGCGTCGACCTCTCCGCGGAGGCCGTGTCCGCGGCGGGGCGGGCGGCGGCCGCGCGTGGCCTGTCCGACCGGCTGAGGCTGCACGAGATGTCCGCGGCCGAGTTCTCCTCGGAGCAGCCGTACGACCTGGTGCTCTGCGTGGGCTCGACCCACGCGTTCCAGGGGTTGAAGGGCACGATGGACGCGGTCGCCAGGTTCGTCCGGCCGGGCGGGCTGGCGCTGATCGGGGAGGGCTTCTGGGAGCGGACCCCTGCTCCCGAGGTCGTGGAAGCCATCGGCGCGTACCCCGACCTGGCGGGCACGGTGGCCGCCGCCGAGTCCGAGGGATGGCTGTCCGTCTACGGCCACGTGAGCACCCTCGCCGAGTGGGACGAGTACGAATGGTCGTGGACCGGCACCCTGGCCCGATGGGCCGCCGCCAACCCGGGCCCCGACGGCGACCAGGCCCTCGCCGTCGCTCGGGAGCACCGCGAGCTGTGGCTCAACGGCTACCGGGAGGCGCTCGGCTTCGTCACCCTCCTGCTCCAGCGGGTATGAGAGAGCGGCCGGACCTCTCGCCGAGAGGCCCGGCCACCGGGGACTAGCCGTTGATCAGGGCCACCGCCAGGTCGGGGTCGAACTGCCCGGCCGGCTTGGTGGAGGCGTTGCACACGCCGTCGGAGTCACCGGGCACCTTGACCCAGAAGATGTACTCGGCGCCGCTCAACTGCCTGACCGGCGAGGCGCCGAGCTTGCGCCCGGGCGGGTTGCACCAGTTGTCCTCGGGCGTGCTGTCCGAGTAGGGGCCGTTGCCGTTGCGGCTGGTGTCGATCACGTACTTCTTGGCGCCCACGGTGCCCGACAGCTGACCGTTGACCCCGACGGCGTACGTCTCGGAGTCGGTGGTCCAGAAGTAGTTCGACACGTTCACGGAGAAGCCGCGGGTGTTGGCGATGCCCGACTTGACCAGCAGCGGCGCGATGACGTCGGGCGCGAGCCAGGTGGCGTTGGCCGCGTCCAGGTAGACCCACGCGTTGGGGGCCTGGGCCTTCAGCACCTGCGTGGCGTCCAGCAGCATCGCGTACTGGTCCTCGGGGTTCTTGCCGATCTTGGTCACGCACCCGGCGGCGGCGACCGCGTCGGGCTCCAGCACGACGATCGCGTGCCTGGTGCCGATGGCCTTGGCGAACTCGGTGATCCACGTGTGATAGCCGGCCGCGTCGCCCGCGCCGCCGCCCGATTGGTTGGCGCACGCGTCCCGGTTGGGGATGTTGTACGCGACCAGCATCGGCAGCTTGTCCTGGGCCTGCGCCGCGCCGACGTAGGTGTCCACGGCCTGGGTGATGTCGCTGAACCAGCCGCCGAACCACTCGAAGATCGGCTTGTTGGCGATGTTCGCGGAGATGGCCGCGGTCTGGCTCGCGTTCGGATTGGCCGTGACCCACTTGGCCGGGTTGGACTGGTTCCACACGAACAGGGAGGTCGGGCGCGTCGTCTGCGTCTCCAGGAGCGACACGTTGTCGAACCGGATCACGGGCGTCCCGCCGGACCCGCCGAGCTGGAACGTCACCTCTGCCGCCGTGTCCGTGGCGGTCGCGGCCGTGAACGGGATGCTGTAGCGCTTGCTCGACGTGGTGAGTTGCACGCCCGTGGCCAGCGACTGGTTGCTGCTGGGCGTGGCCTTGTACTGCACCGTGGCGGTGGCCTTGAAGGCGACGGTGGAGTAGGCGTCGAAGGAGAGGGTGTAGCTCTTGCCCGGGTTCAGGGCGGCGGTGGTGGGGGTGGCCACCATGGCGTCCCAGGGGTTGGCGACGACGGCCTTCACGTCCACCCGCAGCCGCTGGGCGTCGAGCGCGACCGTCGTCTGGCCGATCGCGGCCCAGGGGGCGGTGGAGCTGTCGAAGGTGCCGTTCCCGATGAGCTGGGCGGCTGCTGAGGCGGGCTGGGGGACGACGAGAACTGCTGTCAGGACGGCGGCTAAAGCCGCGGTCTTGCCTGCGATGAATCGCACGTGTGCACCTTTCGGCGGGAGTCGCGGTTGATCATTACCGACCCCGTCTGACAAGGTCAAGAGGCGAAGTATGAACGTACGCACCGGCATCGGCGGTGACGGAGCGTGCGTGCTACGGCTCCGCTATGATCGGCCGCATGGTTCCTGGCACCTTGTTTCTCTGATCCGCGTCCCTGAGCGGACATCGCAGCGCTTCCGGCGACCCGTCGGCACGGGTCCGGCCGAGCGCTCTGATCCGCGTTCTTCGACGCGTTGACCGCCGGCTTCCGGCATCCACCGAGAAACGAGTGCATTTCCATGACCTCCCGTTCCCTGTCAGGGCACACGACTGTCCTCAACACCCTCGACCCGGCCGACCCCGACCTCGACGATCTCGAGCCGCTGCGCGGCGTGGTCGGTGACGCCCAGGTCGTGGGCGTCGGCGAGGGCGCCCATTTCGTCCGCGAGTTCAACCTCGCCCGCGCGCGGCTGCTCCGCTTCCTCCTCGAACGCTGCGGGTTCACCGACGTGGCGTTCGAGCTCGGATCCGCGGACGCCGCCGCCGTCAACGCCTGGCTGGCCGGCGAGGGCGACGAGGCCGACCTCCTCCGGCTGGCCGGGCCCCTCACCCGCGGTGTGTTCGGAGAGCTGCTGCGCTGGCTGCGCCAGTACAACCGGAGCAGGTCGCGGCCCGTCCGGATCGTGGGGATCGACCTGCCCAACACCCTCACCCTGCGGCCGGACCTCGACCCGGTCGCCGAATACCTGCGGCTGGTCGACCCGGACCTCGGCGACTTCGTGGCCGGCGTCCTGCGCGCGGCCGACGAGATCACCGGCGGCTCGGCCGCCGTGTCGGCGCCCGCGTGGGGCGCTCTCGACCCGGCGTTCCGCGACTCGCTCACGGCGGGCCTGTCCCGGCTGTCGCTGCGGCTGCGGGCACTCGAACCGCTCTACGTCTCCCGCGCCGGCCGGCATCGTTACGACACGGCCCGGCGCCACCTGGATGCCGCCCGCCACACCGACTACATGCTCCGGGCCATGAACGACCTGTTCTCCGGCGCGGGCCTGCCAGGTGACACGTCGGCGCGCGACCACTACATGGCCGCGGCCGTACGGTGGCATCTGGAGAGGGCCGGCACCGGCACGCGAGTCGTGCTGGTGGCCCACAACAACCACATACAGAAGACCCCCGTCACCTTCGGCGGCCACCTGGCCGGCCTGCCGATGGGCCACTACCTGGCACGCGACCTCGGCCTGCGCTACCGCGCCGTGGCGCTGACCCACACCGCCGGCCAGGCGCCGGAGATGATCGTCCCCGCCGAGGGCTCCCCGGTCGGGTTCACGCTCGACGTCGTCAGCCTCGACGCCCCGGCTCCCGGGAGCGTGGAAGGGGCCCTCGTCGACGCCGGGCTCGGCGGGGCCGTCACCCTGACCGACCTGCGTACGGGGCCGCCGCTGGACCGCATCCGGTCGCAGAGCGCGACCGTGGACACGCCGCTGCACCAGGCCTTCGACGCGGTCGTGTGCACTCCCACCGCGACGGCGGACTCGTCGACCATGTTTGGAGCATCCTCATGAACCTCACCAACGCCGTCGTCACCGGCGCCGCCGGCGGGATCGGCAGGGCGCTGGCCGCCCGGCTCCGCTCGGACGGGGCACGGGTCGTGCTCGCCGACGTCAACGAGACGGCGCTCGCCGAAGCCGCGGCCGAACTGGGGGCCGAGGCCGTCCGGACCGACGTCTCCGACGCCGCGCAGATGGAGGCGCTGGCCGCCGCCGCCCCGGACGTCGATCTGGTCTGCCTGAACGCGGGCATCGTCGGCCGGGACCTGGGCGCTCCGTGGGAGGTGAGCCCGCAGGACTGGGACCGGGTGTTCGCCGTGAACGTGGGCGGCGTGGTCAACGGACTGCGCGCGTTCGTCCCGCGGCTGCTCGCGTCCGGACGGCCGGCGCACATCCTGATCACGGCTTCGCTGGCGGGGCTCGTCACGTTCCCGGCCGGTGGCGCGTACGCGGCCTCCAAGCACGCCGTCGTCGCCCTCGCAGAACAGGCGGCGCTGTCGCTGGCCGGCACGCCGGTCGGCGTGACGATGCTGTGCCCGGCCCTGGTCCGCACCGGCATGTCGCCCGACGGCGAGGACCCCGCGGACATCGCGGACCAGGCCCTCGCGGCGGTGCGGGCGGGTGCCTTCACCGTGGTGCCGGACGGCTGGCCGGCCGCGATCACGCGGCGCGCCCACCGGCTGGCGACCGGAGCACCCCCGGAGATGCCGGCCGCCGGGTGATTTTGACCTCCAGGTCCAGAAACTGCTAGCGTCGTTGCCATGGGGAGGCCGAAGCAGTTCGATCCGGACGTGGCCGTCGGGCACGCCATGGACGTGTTCTGGCGCAAGGGCTACGCGGCCACCACGCCGCAGGACCTGGTGGACGCGCTCGGCATCGGCAAGGGCAGTCTCTACAACGCCTTCGGCAGCAAGCACGCGCTGTTCGAGGCGGCGCTGAGCCGCTACCGCGACAGCCAGGCGGCGGCGCTGATCGAGATGCTGGAGGAGCCGGGTCCCGTCAAGGACAGGTTGCGCAGGGCGCTGTGCCTCCTGTCCGAGATGGACCTGGCCGACCCCGACCGGCGCGGCTGCATGGCCGTGAACACCGCTGCCGAGCTCGGCCAGTCGGACGAGAGCGCGGCGCAGCTCGTGCGGCGGATGTTCGACCGCACCGAGGACGCCTTCCGCGCGCTGGTCGAGGAGGGCCGGCGCACGGGCGAGATCGCCGCCGACCGGGACGCCCGGGCGGTCGGGAGCCTGCTACTGAACACCGTCGTCGGCATGCGCCTGCTGGCGCGCGTCGCCGACGGCCCGGACCGCCTCACCAGAGTGGTCGACGCGGTCGTCGACTCCCTCTGACCCGACCCCCGCCGGGATTTACCGCACCTTGCCTGATCCAGTTGGCAGGGTGGGCAGAAGTCGGCCCACCGCCTCGTAGGTCAAGGGGTGGGCCGAGCGGGTGCAGACGCTCGGCTGACCGTCCACCTGGCCCTCAACCCTCGCGCTCCTATCCCTTCCCTTCTGCGGCAGGTGGACGCAGGGTGGCACGCGTTGAGGTGGTTCGGAGCTCTTAGCAGGCTGGAATCGGCACGGCCGACGGCTGCCACTCTCGCCTGATCAACCCGAACACCCACGAGTCGGACACCTCACCGTTGACGACGCAGTCTTCCCGCAACGTCCCTTCACGTACGAATCCGATCTTCTCCAGAACCCGGGCAGATGCCACGTTGCGCGTATCGGCCTCGGCCTGAACACGATTCAGGTCCAGTGTGTCGAATGCCCACCGCACCAACGCGTGCGCGGCCTCCGTCGCGAAGCCGCGGCCCCACATCGCCCCGTCGAGGCAGTAGCCCAACGACGCACTGCGGTAGTCCGGGTTCCATCGGGTCAGACTGCACCAGCCGACGAAGGCCCCGTCAGAAGCACGGTCGATGGCCACCCGCGCCCCGGTGCCTTCGTCCGCCATCTTCCGGCAAGCCTCGATGAAGCGCTCGGCGCGGGCCGGTTCGGTCCACGGCGGGGAGTCCCAGTAGCGCATCACGTAGGTGTTGCTGTGCAGCGCGAAGAGGGGGTCCGCGTCGGAGTCGGAAAAGGGGCGCAGTCGCAGGCGAGCGGTGTGCAGTGTGGGGGTGGCCAGAGTCATGCGCCTCATCTTGTGTCCTCAGGGGCGGGCAGACCACCGAATATCCGAGCCCGGTCCGGTCCTCACGACTTAGGACCTCCAACACAATGATCAGCGGGCCGAGGGCCATGAAGGCTCGTGGATGTCATCGTGGATCTCCCAGCGGATACGCGGACGACCGAGCCAGTGTGGCAGTGCGATGGTCCGCTCGATCACCCAGGTCGGAGCCATGCCCGGCACCTCGGCGGGCGATCATCGGCTTCACGCCGGTGGCCCAGACCAGCCGTCGGTACTTGTCGTGGTCGTACCGTCTGTCGGCGTACAGCACCTCGGGCCGTCGGCGGGGCCGGCCACGCCGCCCGCGCACGGGCGCAATCGACCTCAGCAGCGGCACCAGCTGGGTGACGTCGTTGCGGTTACCGCCGGTCAGACTCAGCGCCAGAGGGAGGCCGTTGCCGTCGGCGATCACGTGATGTTCGGAGCCCGTCTTCCCACGGTCGACCCGGCTCGGACCCGTTTCGGGCCGCCCTTCAGTGCCCGGACGTGAGAGCTGTCGATCACCGCCTTGGACCAGTCCAGCCGACCCGCGGCGTGCAACTCCGCCGGCAACAGCTCATGCAGGTGTTGCCAAACCCCGGCGGCATGCCGGTCCCGCAGCCGCCGCCGGCAGGTCATCCCCGAACCGAAGCCCAACTCCTGTGACAGATGCTCCCACGAGATCCCGGTGTGGAGCACGAACAAGATGCCCGGCAGCACCTTGCGATCCCCCAGGCGCTTGCGCCCAGGATGATCGGCACGACGAGGCACCAACGGCAACAACGGCTGGAGCCTCGCCGACAACTCATCCGGAAGTGCCCATGGCGGCTGCGTGCCCTTCCTCACGCCGCGACCAGCTCGGGAGCGATCCCATGTCACGCCTGGGCGTGTTACAGCGGAGGTGACAGTCGCCTATCGGCGAAGGCTGGAAACGGCATTTGCCTTGCCCGCCCCCGGACCGTAGTCACATGATTACGGTAAGCGACTCGTCTAGACGTAGGAGGTCGGCATGGGAAAGCACAAGGGCGAGGAACCTAGCCTGAAGCCGTTCACGCCCCCGAAGGAAAAGAAGAGCCAGAACGACGGAGACGGCAGCGAGGGCAAGCGCGGCAGCGGTGACGGGGACAAGAAGGACGGCAAGTGACCTTCGACCTGGACGCCCGCATCGATGGCCTCATCGACGCCATCAGCGAGCGCCGCCCGGTCAGCGGCGCCATCGACAAGGCATTGCGGGCCGTGCCCCGTCATCGGTTCGTGCCACCCACCGGGGTCGTTCTCACCGGAGGCGGCCCCCGCCTCATCGACCAGCACGCCGACCCGGAAACCTGGTGGGCCACGGTGTACGGACCGGACGCCATCGTGACTCAGCTCGATGCCGGCGCAACCGACATCCGCGAGGTGCACGGGCGCTGCACCTCCTCCAACTCCGCCCCGGGGACCGTCGTCGATCTGCTCACCCTGCTTGATCCGGATCCGGGTGATCGGGTGCTGGAGATCGGCACGGGGACGGGCTGGACCGCCGCGCTGCTGTCCCACCTGGTCGGCGAGCACGGCATCGTGACCTCGATTGAGGTCGACCAGGTCGTCGCCGAGCAAGCGGGAAAGACGCTGGCCGCGGCCGGCGTGCACCCGCGCCTGATCGTCGGTGACGGGGCGGACGGGTGGGCCGAGGGAGCGCCGTACGACCGGGTCCACGTCACCTGCGCCGTCCACACGGTGCCGTACGCATGGGTCGAGCAGACTCGGCCGGGCGGCGTGATCGTGGCGCCGTTCTCGCCCGGCTTCGACGTCGACCTCTCCGTGCGGCTCGTGGTCAGGCCGGACGGGGTCGCGGTCGGCCGGTTCCCCGGCTACACGTCGTACATGCTGATGCGCTCGCAGGACGGGTCCCCCGTCTCCGGCGACGACGGCAGCGGCCGACGGTCCACGACCCGGGTCGACCCTCGCACGATCGCGCACGCGCCGGCGGGGGCGGGGCTGGCCATGTCGGCTCTCACCGGCCTGCACATCCGCGAGGTCGACGAGGGGGACCGTTTCGTGCTGTACGTGGTCGACCCGGCCGACCCTTCCCACTGGGCGGCGGCGGTTCATGACCCAGATGGCGATCACCTCGCATACCAGCTCGGCGGTCGGTCCCTGTGGGATGAGATCACCGACGCTTACGCACAGTGGGTGTCCTGGGGTGAGCCGGACCGGGAGCGGTTCGGCATGACCATCACGCGGGTGGGGCAACGGGTCTGGCTGGACAATCCGGAGCACACGCTGGGCCGAGCCGAGGCCTGAGCACGCGGAGAGCGGCCGCCTCTGGCCAGGTGTCAGGCCCTCGACCAGGGAGATTGTGTACCCGTGCTGGAACTCGTTGTCCGCGGCAATACTCAGCGCGTCGATTGACTTGGCGGGTCCGGCAGGGCTCCCAACCGCGATCGCTCAACGAAGCTTGCCGGATCCGGTAGGCAGGGTGGGCAGCAGTCGGCCCACCGCCTCGTAGGTCAAGGGGTGGGTCGACCAGACGCCGAAGGCGCCCAGACGAGAACGTCTGAGCGCCTTCGGCGCGAAGCGCCCCATTGCGAAGGCCGTTGGCCTCGGGGCGGGGTCCAGCAGGTTGAACCCGGACGGGCCGCGGTCCGCCTACACCGGGGTGTGCATGTGGCGGGTCAAGGCGTGTTCCACCAGGGTGATCAAGGTGGATTTCACCGACTCCCGCTGCCTGGCGTCCAGGCGCACGATCGGGATGTGGCCGCCGATCGACAGGGCCTCGCGGAGTTCGTCCTGGGCGTGCGCGAACTGCCCGTCCCAGCCGTTGATGCCGATCACGAACGGCAGCTTCGCCTCTTCGAAATAGTCGATGGCGGGGAAGCTGTCCGCCAGGCGCCGCGTGTCGACGAGCACCACCGCGCCGATCGCGCCCCGCACCAGGTCGTCCCACATGAACCAGAAGCGGTGCTGTCCGGGCGTGCCGAACAGGTAGAGGATCAGGTCCTGGTCGAGCGAGACCCGGCCGAAGTCCATGGCCACGGTCGTGGTGGTCTTGTTCGGTGTGAGGGAGACGTCGTCCACGTGCGCGGAGGCGTCCGTCATGACCGCTTCGGTGGTGAGCGGCAGAATCTCCGATACCGCACCCACGAATGTCGTCTTCCCCACGCCGAAGCCCCCGGCCACGACGATCTTCGTCGAGGTTAGGCCGGGGCTAGAGCCTGCGAAGTCCACTGAGCACCCTTTCGAGCAAGTTGAGGTCCGGCTTTCCGGCGTCCAGCGCAGGCTGGTGCACGCGGATCAGGCCCTCGGACGCCATGTCGGCGATCAGCACCCGGACCACCCCAAGGGGCTGGCGTAAAAGGGCGGAGATCTCGGCAACCGACCGGACGTTCCGGGTCAGTTGAATAATCGCCTGATACTCCGGACTAAGTAGGGAAATGTCTTGGTATTCCGACGTCACGGAGGACACCAATGCCTCCATGGCGAACTTCATCCGCGGAGCGGTGCGTCCCCCGGTCACGGCATAGGGCCGTACCAGGGAGCTCTGCTTCTGCGGACGGGGAGCCGCCGGATGCGGCGGAGTGCTATCACCAGCCCAACCCTGACCTGACACCATGATCTCCTGTCACCGCCTCACTAACGGGGGCGGGCCGCTTGCAGCTCGGCGCGTACGGCCGGCGTCAGCACCTGGCCCGCTCGCTCGACCAGCAGGGTCATCTGGTAAGCCACCAGGCCCATGTCACAGTCGGGAGCAGCCAGGACCGCCAAACAGGACCCATCACTGATGGACATGATCATCAAGAGCCCACGCTGCATCTCGATAACGGTCTGGCTCACCATACCGCCCTCGAAGACCCGCGCGGCGCCCTGGGTCAGGCTGATCACGCCGGACGCCACCGCGGCGAGCTGGTCGGCCCGATCCTTGGGAAAACCCTCGGAGAAGGCCAGCGGCAAACCGTCGGACGACACCACGACCGTGTGGGCGACGCCCGGCACGTTGTTCACGAAATCCGTGATCAACCAACTGATGCCGCGCGCACCCTGGCTCATTTCTCTCATTTGTCCTCCTCATTCTCTTCGCCCCGGGTGAACGCTCGGCCCTGGCGGACGCCCTGCTGGAAGCTGGAGAGCCGGCTGCGCAGCCGCTCGGGTGAGATCTGCGGTGCCGGTGACGAAGCCTGGGGTTCGGCGAGGCTGGCCGTACCGGGCACCAGGTTGGCCTTGGGCACGCGACGGGGCAGGCCCGAGGACGTCGTGCCGCCCTGCGCGGGCTGCGCGGCGGCCTGCGCGGCCTGGAAGCCGGAGTCCGCGGGCGAGGACCACGTCGCGCCCGCCCCGGACGCGCCGGGCGTGCGCCGCGGCAGCCCCGACGGGGACTGCGCGGGAGCGACCGGGGCCGGGTCGGCGGGCACGGCCGGATGCACGACCGTGGTCTCCGGCTCGGGCTCGTAGGAAGCGGGCTCGTAGGAAGCAGGCTCGTAGGAAGCGGGCTCGCTGTGCGGCTGCAGCACCTCGGGCTCCGGCCGCCGGAACCAGTCGGACCCGACCGACGAGAAGATCGGCAGGAACTCGTCGCCCTGCTCCTCCATGGGCGAGCTGCGCACCACGGGGAGCGGGCCGGTCATGTCCTGCGAGGAGTAGTCGCCGGGCCCGAACCTGTCGTAGTTGGACTGCCCGTTCTGCTGGAACTGGTCGGCGGGCTTGAGGTCATCCGCGAACGGCGAGCGGTACGACTCCCCGAACTGCGGCTGCGGACGATCCTCCGACTCGAACAGCGACCTGCGCGGCACCGGGTCGGCGAACGACGACCACTGCGGCTCCTCCTGCGGCTGCTTGGGCGGCTCGGTGGCGAAGGACGGCCAGCGCGGCTCCTCCTCCTGCAGGGGCGGCGGCTGCTCCGCGAAGGACGGCCACCGGTTCTCCGCGAACGAGTTGGGCTGCGGCGCGGGAGGCGGCGTCTCCTCGGCGAACGACGGCCAGCGCGGCTCACCGAACGGCTGCGGCTCACCGAACGGCTGCTCTCCGAACGGCTGCTGCGCGGGCGCAGGGGGCTCCTCGGCGAACGACGGCCAGCGCGGCTGGTCGCCGTTCTGCGAGCTCTGCGGCTGCTCGGCGTAGGGCGACTGCCGCTCCCCGAAAGGCTGCGGCTCGCCGAACGGCTGCTGCTCACCGAACGGCTGCGGCTCGCCGAAGGGCTGCTCACCGAACGGGCGATCTGCGGCGGGCCGGTCGTTGAACGCGGCGGGCTGCTCGTTGAACGGCGCCTGCTGGTCGCCGCCGAAGGGAGCCCAGTTGCCGCTCCCCGGCACCGGCAGCGACCCCGGCCACTGCGTGTCCACCACGTGCTCGGGACCGTCGCCGGAGGGCGCCGCGCCGTAGGAGGCGGACCCGTTCCGCGAAGGCTCCGCGAACATGCTCGGGTCGAAGTCCGTGAACGCCTCGTACTGCCCGCCCTGCTGCGGCCCGCCCAGGCCGTTGCTGATCAGCATGTCCGGCATGAAGACCAGCGCGCTCAGGCCGCCCGTCTCCCGGGGGCTGAGCTGCACGCGGACGCCGTGGCGCAGGGCCAGGCGGCCGACCACGAACAGGCCCATGCGCCGCGACACCGACACGTCCACGACGGGCGGGTTCGCCAGGCGCCAGTTGGCCTCGGAGAGCTCCTCCTGGTTCATCCCGATGCCCAGGTCGTTGATCGACACGAGCACGCCGCCCTCGGCGGGGGTGCTGGTGACCTGGACCTTGCTCTCGCGGGGGGAGAACGAGATCGCGTTCTCGATGAGCTCGGCGAGCAGGTGGACGGCGTCGGTGACGGCGGGGCCGACGATCAGCGTGCCGGACGGGATCTGGATCTGGACCCGCTCGTAGTTCTCGACCTCGGACAGCGAGGCGCGGGCGATGTCGACCAGCGGCACCGGCTCGCTCCACTTGCGCGCGGCCTCCTGGCCGGCGAGGACCAGGAGGTTCTCGCTGTTGCGGCGCATGCGGGTGGCCAGGTGGTCGAGGCGGAACAGGTTCGCGAGCCGCTGCTCGTCCTCCTCGCCCTGCTCCAGGCCCTCGATGAGCTGCAGCTGCCGCTCGACCAGCGTCTGGCTGCGGCGGGAGAGGTTGACGAACATGGCGTTGACGTTCGCCCGCAGTTTGGCCTCGTCGCCGGCCAGCCGGATCGCCTCGCGGTGGACCTCGTCGAAGGCCTGGGCGACCTCACCGATCTCGTCGCGGGTGTTGATGCCGACCGAGGGCGTCTCGGGTATCTGCGCGTTCTCGCCGGACTCGCGCAGCACGCGGACGGTCTCGGGCAGCCGGGTCGTGGCGACCTGGAGCGCCTCGGCACGCAGCCGGCGCAGCGGGCGGACCAGCGAACCGGCCACGCGGGTGGTGAAGACCAGGACGAGGAGCAGCAGGACCAGGATCACCGCACCGGAGATGATCGCGTTGCGCTGCTCGGTGTCGCTCAGCTCCCGGGTCCTGGCCACGATCCTGGTGGCCAGGCCGTCCTCGACCTTGCGCATGGCGTTGCCGGACAGCGTGGTCGACTCGTACCAGTTGCCGAGGTCGCGGCGGGTGGTGACGTCGAGGTCCCGGATCTCGTTGTACTCGCGCATCTGGGCGAGCGCGCGCTGGCGCATGGCGTCGGCGAGGTCAATCTGCAGGCCCCTGACGCCCTTCTGGTACGCCTCCAGGTCCTTGGAGTCGGCCTCCTGCTCGAAGGCGGCCAGCTCGGCCTGCTGCTTGTTCCAGGAGCCCAGGAAGTCCGACAGGTCGTCGTTGTCCAGCTTCCGCTGGACGAGCGCCACGATCAGGATGATCTGCTGGCGCGAGATCTCCTCCTTGACCCGCTGCAGCGAGCCGAGCGCGGCCACGTCACCCTGGAGGGTGTCGTCGTTGACGCCGGAACCCAGGTCGCCCTCGATCGCGGAGAAGACGCCGATCATGGTGGTGTACGTGCTGATGGCGGCACGCGGCGGCACGTTCGAGACCATGGACTCGCGGAGGCTGTCGAGACCGGCGAGCCACCGGCGCATGTTGTCGACGCCCTCGATGACACGCGCGGAGTGCGCGGCGTCGATGGCGTTGGCCGCGCTCAGCACCTGCTTCTTGGCCGTGTCCGTCGCCTGCCGCTGCGTCTTGAGCTGGACGAGGCGCTGGCCTCTGCTGCGGTCGGAGACGTACCACGCGGTGAGCGTTCGCTCCTTGCCGAGCTCGTGGTTGAGCGCACCGATGCGCTGCACCAGCTCGGCGACCTGGGTGAGCCGGCGGTACTCGGCGTTGGTGCCGATGGCGTTGGCCAGCTGCACGCCGGCGAGCAGCACGCCCACCACCGTGGGGATGAGGATCAGCGCGACCAGCCTGGAGCGCACACGCCAGTTCCCCAGCCGGAAACGTCCGCCTGTGTACTCCCCTGACCTCGTGTGCCTGGGGTCTTTCGTCCTCACTGACTCTCGCAACCTCTCGCCGGTACGTGCTCGAAAGAAATCAGACACGCGTGTGGCGCATGGGATTCGTTCCGGCTGGGTAATTGGAACACAACCCGTACCAGATCGGCCAACCGAACATATCCCATCACACGTGCCCAAAGGGTCACTTTGGGCAACATATCGCCGTACACGTCTTCAGGCGGGCCGGAACGAATCCCGCTCGACCGGCGCCGCGTGCTTCACCATCAGGTGCCGCGTCACCGAATACTCCTGCACCGCCTCCTGGCTCATGTCCTTGCCGAACCCGCTGCCCTTCACCCCGCCGTGCGGCGCCTCGCTGGCGATGGGCAGGTGGTCGTTCACCCAGGTCACGCCCACATCGAGCCGGTGTGAGACGCGCATGGCCCTGGAGACGTCACGCGACCACACCGACGAGGCCAGACCGTACCGCGTGTCGTTGGCCAGTCTGACCGCCTCGTCCTCGCCGTCGAACGGTAGCGCCACGAGCACGGGTCCGAAAAGTTCACCTTGGACGATCTCGCTGTCCTGGGCGACGTCGGTCACGAGCGTGGGCGGGTAGAAAAATCCGGGGCCGTCGATCGGGGCGCCTCCGTGGAGCACGCGCCCGCCGGCCCTGGAGACGAACCCGTGCACCCGGTCCCGGTGCGCGGCCGAGATCAGCGGGCCGATGTCCGTGGCCGGGTCCCAGGGGTCACCGACGGTTATTTCGGCAAGAGTTGCCCGCAGCGCCTCGATCGCGTCCGCGTACACCTCGCGGGCGACGTAGACGCGGGTGGCGGCCGTGCAGTCCTGCCCCGTGTTGTACGTCGCCCCCATCGCCACCCCGCGGGCCATCTCCGCGAGGTCGGCGTCCTCGAAGACCAGCGCGGGCGCCTTGCCGCCGAGCTCGAGGTGCACCCGCTTGAGCGTGGCCGCGGCCCCGGTCATGACCGCCCGGCCCGTCTCCGTGGAGCCGGTGACGCTGACCATGTCCACGCCCGGGTGGGTGACCAGCGCCTGGCCGGCCTCGGCGTCCCCGGTGATCGCCTGGACGAGCCCGTCGGGGGCGCCCGCCTTGGCGAACAGCTCGGCCAGCCGCAACGTCGTACGCGGCGTCTGAGGGGCCGGCTTGATCACCACGGCGTTGCCCGCGGCCACCGCCGGCCCGACCTTCCAGACGGCCATGACGAACGGGAAGTTCCACGGCGCGATCGACCCCACCACCCCGACGGGACGGCGCAGCAGGACCGAGGTGTAACCGGGGCTGAAGACACCGGCACCCGAGCCTTCGAGGGAACGGGCGGCCCCGGCGAAGAAGCGCAGGTTGTCGGCGGCGAACGGCAGCTCGCCGTCCCTGAACACCGACGCGGGCTTGCCCGTCTCCTCCACCTCGAGCCTGGTCAGCTCCTCGGCGTCGGCCTCCACCAGGTCGGCCACCCGCAGCAGCAGCCGCGCCCGGTCGGCCGGGGTGGTCTGCGACCACTCCTCGAAGGCCGCGCGGGCCCGGTCGACGGCGGCCGCGACGCCCTCCACCGGGGTGTCGGGAATCTCGGCGCACGGCAGCCCGGTGGCGGGGTTGATCAGTTCACGCATGGAAATTCATGTCCTCACTGGCCGAGCTGCTCGATCAGGTCGGCGGCCTTGCGCAGGCCGTCGCGACCCCTGATCTCCTCGCCCGCGGCGGCGAGCCGGGCGCGCAGCTCGGTGTCCCCGAGCAGCCGCTCGACCGCGCCCTTCAGTTCTTCGTCGGTGAAGGTGTAGGTGGAGAGCCTGACACCATAGCCCAGCTCGTCTGCCCGCTGGGCGTTGTCGTACTGGTCCCAGAAGAGCGGCAGCAGGATCATCGGCTTGCCGAAGTGCAGCGCCTCCGTGGTCGTGTTGTTGCCGCCGTGCGTGATGACCAGGTCACACAGTGGGATGATCTTAGTCTGCGGGAGGAACTCGGCGCCCCACATGTTGTCGGCGAGCTTGATCTCCTCGTGCAGCGGGCCCTTGGAGACGATGTACTGGTGCGGCGTGGTGGCCAGCACGTCGATGACGCGCTGCATCAGCTCCACGTCGGAGGAGCCCAGCGAGCCGAGCGAGAAGTAGACCAGCGACCCCTCGTTGCGCGCGTGCTCATGGTCGCGCCCGCTTCGCTCCTCGTTGGCTCCTCCGTCGCTCTCTCGTCGCGAGCTCCTGCGCTCGAAGGGCAGCGTGAACGCCTCGTCGGTCTCCCGGACCGAGGAGTCCAGGCGGTGCCAGGAGTCGCCGAGCGGGCGGGCGTCGGCGTAGTCGAGGATCTCGGGGTAGACGTAGAGGTTCAGGTCGCCCTCGTGGATGAAGTCGAGGTCGGGCAGCGGCTCGGTGCCCTGCTCGACGCACCACTCGTTGAAGGCGGCCCACAGCTCGCGGTGGGTGCGGTCGTACTCGGCGCGGAAGGCCGCCCACTCCGAGCGGTCGTCGGCCGGCAGGCCGGAGAAGACCGGCGCGATGTTCTCGCCGCGCACCTCCAGCGGGTTGCAGGAGACGATGCGGACGAACTTCTTGCCCGCGGTGAGCAGCGCCGGGAACGTGATCACGTTGTCCTCGACGATCACGTCGGGGTTGACGCGCTCGATGATCGCCTTGAGCTGCGGCTCGCAGTACTTCACGCCGTCGATCAGCGAGTCCCAGATCGGCTTGGTGACGGTGTCGAGCTGCTCCAGAGTGCTCTTGCGGTACTCGGGGGCGGTCTCGCGGATGAAGTCCTTCCAGAACTGCCCCGGGTCCTGCTCCTCCGCGGCATCCTCGGGCGGCGGGGCGAGGTCGACGAGGTCCTCCTCGAAGCCGAGCGCTTCGAGCTTGCCCTTCCACGACGCCTCCGCGGCGAAGACGACGCGGTGGCCGCGGCGGCGGAGGATGTCGCCGATGCCGATCGAGTTGTTGGTCGGCCCGTAGGCGCTTTCCGGCATGAACAGGATGGTGAGAGACATCGAGACTCCGGGGAAACTCATCAATTTGAAGAGGAATTCAAGAACTGATCTAGCGTGAAGGTCAAGTAACAGGCACTATGGTCACGGCTAACTGAACAGCAGCCAAACGAGTGAAGGCGGTGGGGGTGGCTCAGCGTAAGAGCCGTAGTGACCGGCGCATCGACTTGATCGAGGCCGCGCGCAGGGCCATCATCCGTCACGGCATCGACGGCGTACAGCTCTCGCACGTCGCCGAGGAGGCCGGTCTGACCTCCGGCGCGGTGCTCTACCACTACCCCGACCTCAGCGAACTGCTGGTCGAGGCGCAGCACGCGGGCATGGAACGCTTCTACGAGCAGCGCGTGCGGCAGCTCACCACCCTCACCGACCCGGTCGAGAAGCTGGTGCTCACGATCAAGTCCGGGCTGCCGACCGGCTCGCTCGACCCCGACGTCCGCCTGCTCAACGAGCTGGGCGGGGCCGCGGGCCGCAACCGGGTCTACGGCGTGCTGCTCACCTCCCTCTACGACCGCCAGGTCTCGATGTACCAGGCGGTCCTGGACACCGGCGCCGCGCTGGGGGTGTTCAGGCTGAGCGCCGACTCGCTGACGATCGCCCGCAACCTGGTGGCGCTGGAGGACGCGTACGGCTACCGCATCACGGCCAGGCACCCGGTGATCGGCCCGGCCGAGGCGGCCGAGCTGATCCTCTCGTACGCCCGCGCTGCCACGGGCAACGACCTGGCCCGCTGAGCTCACCGGTCGACCGCCATGATGACCGCGTCCTCGGCCTTCCAGCGCACCTTGACCTTCGCGCCCGCCTTCACCGTGCTCGCGCCCTGCACGGCGACCAGCACCGGCTTGACGTGGCCCGGTACGTCCACGGAGATGTGCGACACGCCTCCGTAGAAGCTGACGTCCAGGACGCTGCCCTTGAGGCCGCGGGTGGCGCTCTCGCCGGCCAGCTCGACCTTCTCCGGCCGGATCGCCAGCAGCGCCTTGGCGCCCGCCTCGAGCTCTTCGAGCGGGGCGCCGGCCAGCATGCCGAAGTCTTCGGTCTTGATGCCGTCGAGGCCGCTGGCCGTGCCGTGGAAGAGGTTGTTGGCGCCGACGAAGTCGGCCACGAACGCCGTGCGGGGCCGCTCGTAGAGCGCGATCGGCTCGTCCACCTGCCGCACCTTGCCGCTGTCGAAGACCGCGATGCGGTCGGCCAGCGACATGGCCTCCTCCTGGTCGTGCGTGACCACCACGAACGTGATGCCCACCTCGTGCTGCAGCCGCTTGAGCTCCAGCTGCATGTCGGCGCGGACCTTCTTGTCCAGGGCCGACAGCGGCTCGTCGAGCAGCAGCAGGCGGGGCCGCTTGACGATGGAACGCGCCAGAGCGACCCGCTGCCGCTGGCCGCCGGAGAGCTGGGCGGGCTTGCGGTCCGCGTGCGCCGACAGCCCGACGGTCTCCAGCACCTCGCCGACGCGCTGCTTCACCTCCTGGCGGGGCAGCCGCTCGCGCTCCAGGCCGTAGGCCACGTTCTTGGCCACGGTCATGTGGGGGAACAGCGCGTACGACTGGAACATGAGGCTGATCGGCCGCCGGTTCGGCTGCTTGGACAGCAGGTCCTCGCCGTCCAGCGTCACCGTGCCCCGGTCGGGCGTCTCGAACCCGGCGATGATGCGCAGCAGCGTGGTCTTGCCGCAGCCCGAAGGGCCGAGCAGGGCGAAGAACTCACCCTGGCCGATCTCCAGCGACACCTCGTCGAGCGCCGTGACCTCCCCGAACCTGCGGGTGATCCCGTCAATCCTGAGCACGTCTCTCCCCGATCTTCGTCATGCGCTGCCCGGCGATCACCGCCGTGAAGCTCACGAGGAGCAGGATCGCGGCCAGCGCGTTGATCTTCGGGGTGACCCCGAAACGGATCATCGAATAGATCACGATCGGCAGCGTCTGGTCGCTGTTGCCGATCGTGAAGAACGCGATCACGAACTCGTCCAGCGACAGCGTGAACGCCAGCAGCGCGCCGGCGACGATGCCAGGCGTCAGCTGCGGAAGCGTGATCTTCAAGAACGTCGTGACCGGCCCCGCGCCCAGATCCCGCGAGGCCTCCTCCAGCGAGGTGTCGGAGTTGGTCAGCCTGGTGCGCACCACCGCGGCCACGAACGCCATCGCGAACAGGCCGTGGGCGAGGATCACCGAGTACAGGCCGAGCGTGAGCTGGATCAGGCCGTAGAACAGCAGCAGGCCGATCGCGATCACCAGGTCGGGCAGGACCGCCGGCATGAGCGCGATGGCGTCCAGCGTCTTGGACCTGGTGTGCCGGGCCAGCCCGACGGCCAGCAGCGTGCCGAGCACGGTGGCGATCACCGTGGAGCCGGTGGCCACGATCAGCGTGTTGACCAGGCCGTCCCTGACCAGCTTGTCGTTGACCAGCTCGCCGTACCACTTGAGGCTGAAGCCCTCGTACGTGTACGCCGACTTGCCGGAGTTGAACGACATGACGACGAGCACGACGATCGGCAGGTACAGGAAGACGTACGTGGCCCAGAACGGGACGTACAGGAGCTTTGACCTACGCACGGCGCGCCACCCTGGCCTGCACGATGAGCAGCACGATCAGCACCGCGATGAGCGCCAGCGCGAGCGTCGAGCCGAACGGCCAGTCGCGGGCCTTCAGGAACTGGTCGCGGATCAGATTGCCCACCATGATCGACTTGCTGCCGCCGAGGATCTCGGGGATGACGAAGTTGCCGAAGCTCGGCACGAACACGAACAGGCACCCGGTCATCACGCCCGGGACCGTCATCGGCAGCGTGACCTTCCTGAAGGTGGTGAACGCCGAGGCGCCCAGGTTGGCCGAGGCCTCCCTGAGCTGCGGGTCGAGCCGCTCGATGGCGGAGTACAGCGGCAGCACCATCAGCGGCAGGTACGAGTAGAGCAGCCCGGTGACGATCGTGCCCTGCTTGTAGAGCAGCTCCAGGTCCGTGCCCAGCAGCGAGTTGACCACGCCGGGGCCGCTCAGCAGGATGATCCAGGCGTACACGCGGATGATGAAGTTCGTCCAGAACGGCAGCACGATGGCGACCAGCGCCACCGTCTTCCACTTCGGCGGCAGCTGCGCGATCAGGTAGGCCGTCGGATAGCCGATCAGCAGCGCGATCAGCGTCGTCAGGGTCGCGATCTTCAGCGAGGTGCCCACCACGCCGAGGTAGAGCGGATCGACCAGGCGCTCGAAGTTCTCGGTGGTGAACTCGTAGACGACGCCGCCGAAGCGGCCGCGCTGGAACACCGTGTTGCTGAGCACCAGCGCGAGCGGCACCAGCAGCAGCACGATCAGATAGGTGACGCCGGGTGACAGGAAAACGAACGCGCCCAGCCGGCGTCCTTTGGACGCCGGCCGGGCCTTGACCTCAGACTTCACCGTTTACTGCTGCGCCGTGATTTCGGTCGACAAGCGCGTGAACTTGGTCGACGCCTGGCCCAGGTCGATGATCGACTCACCGTTGAGCAGCTCGGCGGGCTTGATGTCCAGCAGCGAGCCCTTGGGCACCTGCACCCGATCCATGGCCGCCTTGTTCGGGACCTTGTAGTTGATGTTCTCGGCGGCCCAGCTGTGGATCTCGGGGTCGAGGATGTAGTTGATCAAGGCGTGCGCGGCCTCCTTGTTCTTGGAGGACTTCATGATCACCATGGTGTCCACCCAGAGGTCGCTGCCCTCCTTCGGCACCTTGAACTTGATGTTGCCCTTCGGGTCCGTGGTCGGGCACCAGCCGTCCCACGCCTCGACCATCATGGCCTCGCCGGACTTCAGCTTGTCGCCGAACGTGGTGTCGTCGTAGGTGAGCAGGTGGGGCTTCTGCGCGACGAGGAGGTCCTTGACCTTGGCGATCTCGTCGTCCTTGTCGGTGTTGACCGAGTAGCCGAGCGCCTTGAGCGCGGGCAGCGCGAGCCAGCGCTCGGTGGTCATCATGGTGACCTTCTTGTCGGCCCAGGCCGGGGGCTTGAGCAGATCGTTCCAACTCGTCGGCTCGGACTTCACCAGGTCGGAGCGGTAGCAGATGCCGGTCGTGCCCCAGGTGTAGGGCACCGAGTACTTGTTGCCCTTGTCGTAGGAGAGCTGGGTGGCCTCCGGGTAGAGGTTGGCCAGGTTGGGGATCAGCTCGGGGTGGATCGGCTCCAGCAGGCCCGCCGCGTTGAGCGCCTGGGCGTACTGGCCGGACACGAACGCCACGTCGATGCCGCTGTCACCGGGGGCGGTGAGCTTGGTCATCGCGATCTCGTTGGTGTCGTGCAGGGCGACCTTGATGTCCTTGACCTTGAGCTTCGCCTTGACCTTCGCCGGCAGCTCCTCGGGCGTGTAACCCGGCCAGACGGTGATCTGGAGCGACTGCTGCGACAGGTCCGCGTTGGGCTTGAGCTGGTCCGCCGCCGCCGGCGTCGTGCCTTCTGAGCTGGTCGACGACTCACCGCCGCACGCCGCGACGGCGAGCGCGAGGCCGGCCGCTGTGACAGCGACCGGGAGACGACGGGTGAACCGGATACGGGACACGGCCGCTACTCCTTCTGGATTTTGTGCAGTTTTGAGGGGTCGCGCGACCTTACCGGACACAGCAGACCAGAGCAGGAGTGTTGCAGGGGAAATCAACATGAGCAAGACTTTTGCTGACATTGCTACCTGGAAGTTTGGTCTACGAGTTGAATTGGGATTCAATAGCAGATCGGCTGCTCTCTCTCGGTGAGAGGCCCCTCACGGCCCGAGACCGGGGTGTCAGCGCCACACTTCTCCCGCTGCTGGAGGGTGAGGTGCCGCCGCCGTTCGCGGTGCGGCGCTTCCTCCCGCTGCCCACCCTCTCGTACAGCCTTGGAGATCTCCACACTGGGGCCCCAGGTGAGCGGGAGTTCGGCGCGCACGTGGACCAGACGAACTACTCGGTGATCGTGGACGAGAAGGTCGTCGTCAAGTGGATCGCCCCACCCGTCCCCCTGCCCCACCCCACCCCAGAGGTCTTCGCCCACCTCGTTGAGGCGGGGTTCAACGACACAGCACCCCCTTACGCGGCCCTGACCCGCGCTGTGGACGGGACCGAGCAGCTCCTGGCCCTGGTCACGGGCTACCTTCCGGAGGCGCGCGACGGCTGGGAGTGGTGCGTCGACGAGGCCGAGGCCGGCGCCACGGACTTCGCTCCCGTGCTCGGCCGACTCGCCGCCGACCTGCACCTCGCCCTCGCCACCCTCCCCACCCCCGCGCAGGAGCCCGGCGCCGCGGGTACGGCGGCCAGGGCGGAGGCCGCGCTCGCGGAGGCGCTCGCGCTCACGGACGGCGAGGACGGCGCGTGGCTGGCCGCGCGGACCCTGGCGATCCGGCGCGAGCTGGCCGCGCTCCAGGAGCCGATCACCGGCCCCCGCATCAGGATCCACGGCGACCTGCACGTGGGCCAGATCCTCAAATGGCGGGACGGCTACGCGGTGATCGACTTCGACGGCAATCCCACCGTCACCGACGCCGACCCGTGCCAGCCGGCCGCCAGGGACGTGGCCCAGCTCACCACGAGCATCGAGCACGTGGCCCAGGTGGCGATCAAGCGGAGGGGCACCGACCCCGGCGCGGCGGCGACCTGGGCGGCGAAGGCGCGCGCCGGGCTGCTGGCCGCCTACAGGGCCCGCCTGGCCGAGAAGGACCGGCCGGACCTGCTCGACGAGAGACTGGTCCGGCCGTTCGAGGTGGAGCAGGAGTGCCGCGAGCTCATCTACGCCGCCCGCCACCTGCCCCGCTGGCGCTACGCCCCCATGGGCGTCCTGCGCACCTGGTACCAAGAGGAGAACATCACGTGAATTCCGAGCTCTACCTGTCCGACCTGGAGGCCAAGCCGGCGGCGCTCAGGAGCCTGGCCGCCGCCCTGAGGGAGGAGAACCCGTTCGCGGCGCTCCCCTCGGGCCTGACCCGGGTGCTCTTCCTGGGCATGGGCAGCTCCCGGTACGCCGCGGGCGTGGCCGCGCTGCGCCTGCGCCGGGCGGGCGTGGACGCGTACGCCGACTACGCCTCCGCGGAGGCCACCTACCCGGCCGCCGCCGACACCCTGGTCGTCCCGATCTCGGCCAGCGGTTCGAGCAGGGAGACCCTCGACGCCGTGGAACGGTACACGGGCGGCCCGTCCTACCTGGCGGCACTCACCAACATCCAGGGCTCCCCTCTCGCCGAGCGGGCCGACCTGGTGGTCGACATGCGCGCGGGCGAGGAGCGCGGCGGCGTCGCCTGCCGGACGTTCCAGCACACCCTGGCCCTCCTCCTGGCCCTGGAGGCCCACCTCACCGGGACGGGCCGCGACCTGCCGAAGCTGCTGGAGCGGGCCGCCGAGGCCACGACGGACCTCCTGGACAGGAGGGACGAATGGCTTCCCATGACCATGGAGCTGCTGGACGGCGATCGTGGCGTCTACACCGTCGCCCCCGCCGAGCGGCTGTCGTCGGCCGAGCAGTCGGCGCTGATGTTCCGCGAGGGCCCGCGCCGTCCCGCCGACGCGTGCGAGACGGGCGACTGGTCACACGTGGACGTCTACCTCACCAAGACGCTCGACTACCGCGCGCTGCTCTACCCCGGCTCCCGCTACACCGAGCAGGCCATGGACTGGGTGCGCGAGCGCGGCTCCACGGTGGTCACGGTGGGCGGCGAGGTCAAGGACGCCAGGGCCGCCGTCAGGTACGCGCACGACGACGACCCGGACGTCGCCCTGCTCACCGAGACGCTGGTGGCCGAGCTGGTCGCCGGGAATTGGTGGTCGGCGCGGTAGTCAGTGGGCCCGCGCGGCGAGCGCGTGCTCGACGAGCGCGATGAGGGTGTTCCTGACCGCCGGCCGCGCCCGCGCGTCGGTGCGGATGACCGGTATGTGCGGGGAGAGCGTGAGCGCCTCCCGCACCTCGCTCTCGCTGTGCGGGAACACCCCGTCCCAGCCGTTCACCCCGATGACGAACGGGATGCCGGACTCCTCGAAGTAGTCGATGGCCGGGAAGCTGTCGGCCAGCCGCCGCGAGTCCACCAGCACCACGGCCCCGATGGCGCCGCGGACGAGGTCGTCCCACATGAACCAGAACCGGTGCTGCCCCGGCGTGCCGAACAGATAGAGGATCAGGTCGTGGTCCAGCGAGAGCCGCCCGAAGTCCATGGCCACGGTGGTGGTGGTCTTGCCCGGCGTGAGCCCGATGTCGTCGATGCCCTCGGACGCGTCCGTCATCACCGCCTCCGTGGTCAGCGGCATGATCTCGGACACGGAGCCCACGAACGTGGTCTTCCCTACACCGAACCCGCCCGCCACGACAATCTTCGTGGAGGTGAGCTGGCTAGAGCCTGCGAAGTCCACTCAATACCCTTTCGAGCAGGCCCCTGTCGGGAAGGCCCGCGTCCAGCTGGGGCTGGTACACCCTCACCAGCCCATCCGCCTCCATATCGGCCACCAGCACCCTCGCCACCCCGAGAGGAACGCCCAGCAGCGCGGAGATCTCCGCCACGGAGCGCACCTGCCGGCACAGCTCGCTGATCGCGCGATATTCACGGGTGTACGTCATGCCGAGTCGTGCCGAGGTGGCCGACGATACCAGGGCCTCCATGGCGAGCTCCGTACGAGGAGTCGTCCTGCCACCGGTGACGGCGTACATCCGGACGAGCGAGCTGCGCTCCGGCTCCGGTTCATCGTTGTGCCACGATGCCAACGTCTACTCCCATCACCCTGTCTGTCCGGCCGCAGCGGGATCCATTACGGACGCGCCGCCGACAGTTCCGCCCGCACGGCAGGCGTGAGCACCTGCCCGGCGCGCTCGACCAGGATCGTCATCTGATAGGCCACCAGGCCCATGTCGCAGTCGGGCGCGGCCAGCACCGCCAGGCAGGATCCGTCGCTGATCGACATGACCAGCAGCAGGCCGCGGTCCATCTCGACGAGCGTCTGGGTGACCCCGCCGCCTTCGAACACGCGCGCCGACCCCTGCGTGAGGCTGACGAGCCCGGCCGCGATCGCGGCCAGCTGGTCGGCGCGATCTTTGGGGAAGCCCCTGGAGTAGGCCATCGGCAGCCCGTCGGCGGACACGACCACCGCGTGCGCCACGCCAGGGACCTCGTCGACGAAGCTGCTGACCAGCCAGTTCATGTCCCTGGCCGCCTGGCTGAGCTCCTTCATGAGTCCTCCTCGAGCTCGGCGCGACCCTTGCGCACACCCTGCTGGTAGCTGGCCAGCCTGTTGCGCAACCGGTCAGGCGACACCGGAGGAGCGGAAGCGGTCGGGGGTTTCGGACTCGCGGTGCCCGGTACCAGATTCGCCCTCGGAGTCCGCTTCGGCAAGCCTGAGTTGGTCATGCCGTTCTGCGCCGGTTCGGCGGCCGCGCCGGCCGCCTGCCAGCCCTGATCGGCGGGTGAGGACCAGGCCGGGTCGCGATGGTCGGCCGTGGGCGTGGTCTTGGTGAACCAGCCGCTCCCCTCGACGGCGGAGTAGATGGGCAGGAACTCCTCGTCCCTGGACGGCGCCGGCGGGGTGGCGAACGACGGGTAGGAGTCCGCCGGCCCGCCCAGGTCCGGCGGTAGCTGCTCGACCGAGTACGCCTGCGACGAGCTGAACCAGGACGACGGCTCGGGCGCCGCGGGCACGATGTCCAGCGACGGATGCCCGTGCGGGGGCCCGGGAAAGGGGTCCGCGGGCGGCAGGGTCCCGAAGGACGGGTGTCCCGGGAAGGGCGCGGCCGGTGTCGGCGGGTGGGCCTGCCTGGGCACCGGGATGCGCGCCGGCACGGGCACCGCACCCGGCATCGTGCCCGACACCGCCGTGAGCAGCGCGGGCGGGATCAGCACCATGGCGGTCAGCCCGCCGATGTCCTGCATGCGCAGCTGGACGCGGATGCTGTGCCGCAGGGCCAGCCGGCCGACCACGAACAGGCCCATGCGCCGCGACACCGACACGTCCACGACGGGCGGGTTCGCCAGCCGCCAGTTGGCCTCGGCCAGCTCCTCGGCGCTCATGCCGATGCCGTGGTCGGTGACCGACAACATCAGCGAGCCGGTGTCGATGCGGCTGCTGGAGATGATGACCTTGGTGTCCCGCGAGGAGAACGAGACCGCGTTCTCGACCAGCTCGGCCAGCAGGTGCACCACGTCGGTGACGGCCTGGCCGGCGATGGCGACGTCCGACTGGACCTGGATGCTGACCCGGTCGTAGCTCTCGACCTCGCCGAGCGCGGCCCGGACGATGTCCATCAGCTCGACCGGCTCGCTCCACTTGCGGGCCGCCTCCTGGCCGGCCAGGACCAGGAGGTTCTCGCTGTTGCGGCGCATGCGGGTGGCCAGGTGGTCGAGCTTGAACAGGTCGCCGAGCCGGGTGTCGTCGCGCTCGCCGCGCTCCAGCCGCTCGATCAGCGTGAGCTGCCGCTCGACCAGCGTCTGGCTGCGCCTGGACAGGTTGACGAACATGGCGTTGACGTTCGCCCGCAGCTTGGCCTCGTCGCCCGCCAGCCGTACGGCCTCGCGGTGCACCTCGTCGAACGCGCGGGCGACCTCGCCGACCTCGTCCCTGGAGAAGATCCCGATGGGCGGGACCTCGGCCTGGACGGCGCCGTCGCGGGACTCGCGCAGGTGCTGGACGAAGTCCGGCAGCCGCCTGCCCGCGATCTCCAGCGCCTCGCCGCGCAGGCGGCGCAGCGGCCGCACGAGCGACCTGGCCACTCCGGTGGTGATGAGCAGGACCGCCACGAGCAGCGCGAGCACGGCGCCCGCGGTCACGAACGCCTGCTGCCGCTCGTCCGCGCTGAGCGCCTCGCTGCGTGCCACGATGCCCTGGGCCTGGCGCTCCTCGACCTCGCGCATGGAGTCGACGACCACGTTGGCCGCGTCGAACCACTCCTTGGCGTCGTCGCGCTTGCTCAGGTCGAGGCCGCGCAGCGGCAGTCCCTTCGTGCTCCTGATCAGCACCAGCTCGCGCAGGAACAGCATGCGGTCGGCGGACCTGCCGTTGACGGTCTCGTCGAAGAAGCGGCGCTCGTCGGCGGTGGCCTCGGTCGAGTACGCCTTGCGCTCGTTCAGCTCCTTGGACTGCTCGCCGAGGAAGCGCTTGAGCTGGTCCTGGTCGAACGCGCCCTCGACGAGCACCGCGGTGACCAGCGCCTGCTGGTAGGAGACGCTCTCCTTCGCTCTCGCCAGGGCGTTCAGCATGCGGGTCTGGCGGAACAGCTCGTCGTCCACGCTGTCCTTGATCAGCTCGTTGTGGACGGAGAGCAGGTCGCCGATCACGGTCGTGTAGAGCTCGACGGCGGGGCCCGGCAGCAGGTTGGCCTCCAGCGCCTGCTTGCGCAGGGCGGTCAGGTCGTCCAGGCGGCTGAGCAGGTTCTCGAGCTGGTCGGCGCTACGGCCGCTGACCTCGGTCAGCAGTTGCCCGGCGGTGCCGCGTACCTGCCTGACGGCCAGGTCGGCCTGGTCCATCTGGGCCTGCACCGTGGAGAGCATGCCCGCCGGCCGGTTGCGCGCGATGTACCAGGCGGTCGTGGCCCGCTCGGCCGCGACCTGGTGGGTGAGCGCGCCCAGCTCGGCGGAGAGCTGGGCGAACTGGTTGGTACGCGCGTAGTCACCGGCGGCTGACGTCCTGGCGAGCACCTGGATGCCGCCGAGCAGGACGGCGGCGGCCGTCGGGATCAGGATGAGGGCGACAAGGCGCGCGCGGACGCGCCAATTGCTCAGCCGCCAGTTGCCGTTACTGGCCTGCCTCTCACCCAACGCTGTAGTCACCGAACGCACCTCGCCCGAATCGGCGTATTTGAGGGGGCTGTGTCCCATGGGAAATCAGCTAAGTGCCGGCCAATTAGAACACATCCCACAGCAGTGTGGCCCACCCGAACATAACGCTACAAAAAGCGACTCGTGTGACTCAAGTGCCAAAACCTGGAGCTCCATGATTCATGATCGGAAAGCGGGAAATAACCCCCTAAAGAGTTGAATGTCCCTATGTGGGGCTTTAGTACGTTCCAATCCCATAACACCACAGGAGCATGGAGGTCTCTGGAGTGTCACGGCGTTGAGATTTCCGTTAATCGCGCCATATGTTGTGGCGGTCAAAGAAGGAGGCGAGGGTGGGGGATTCTCCCGACAGCGCGGCCATCACTGTTGAGGGCCTTTGGAAGATCTTCGGATCCAGGGCGCAGAAAGTCCTGGACAGCGAGGACAGGCATCTCGAGCAGGCCGCACTGAGAGAGAAGACCGGCTGCACCGCCGCCGTCAGGGACGTGAGCTTCGAGGTGCGACCGGGCGAGGTCTTCGTGGTCATGGGCCTGTCCGGCAGCGGCAAGTCCACCCTCGTACGCTGCCTCACCCGGCTGATCGAGCCCAGCGCGGGCGAGATCAGGATCGGCGGCGAGGACATCGGCCGCGCCTCCCCCGCCCGGCTCCGGGAGATCCGCCGCCACCAGGTCAGCATGGTCTTCCAGCATTTCGGCCTGCTACCGCACCGCAAGGTGATCGACAACGTGGCGTACGGGCTGGAGATCCAGGGCACCGCCAAGGCGGCCAGGCACGCGCGGGCGGCGGAGATCCTCTCCCTCGTCGGCCTCGACGGGTACGCCGACGCCTACCCCGACCAGCTCTCCGGCGGCATGCAGCAGCGCGTCGGCCTGGCCCGCGCGCTGGCCGTGGACCCGCAGGTGATGCTGTTCGACGAGCCGTTCAGCGCGCTCGACCCGCTGATCAGGCGTGACATGCAGGCCGAGGTGATCCGCCTGCACCGGGAAGTCGGCAAGACGATGGTGTTCATCACGCACGACCTGTCCGAGGCGCTGAAGCTGGGCGAGCGGATCGCGATCATGCGGGCGGGCTCGATCGTGCAGCTCGGCACCGCGGAGGAGCTGGTGGGCGCGCCCGCCGACGACTACGTGGCCGACTTCGTCCGCGACGTGCCCAGGAGCCACGTGCTGACGCTGCGCTGGATCTGCCGCGAGCCCGAGTCCGGCGAGCCGCTGGACGGGCCCGTCCTCCCGGCCACCACGCTCGTCATGGACGCCATCGGCGCCTCGTCCGCCTCCTCCCGCCCCATCAGGGTGGTGGACGGCGACGACCTCGTGGGCGTCGTGGACCGCGTGGACCTGCTGACCTTCCTGTCCGGCGCGGACGTCACGGTGAAGGCATGAGCTCCACCGCGGTCACCACGCCCTCGTCCCGGCTGAAGGTGCCGAGGTGGGCGGTCCCCGCCGGGGTGGCGGTCCTCTTCGTGGTGGCGTACCTGGTCTTCCGCGGCACGGCGACGCTGCCGCACGACAAGGAGGCGCCGCAGTTCCTGGCCGTCACCGACCTGCGCGAGTGGATCGACGACCACCGCAACGACAACCCGCTCTTCCTGTACTTCCTCAACTACATCCGGCTCTTCGTGGGCTGGCTGTACGGCCTCTTCCAGTCCGTCCTGTACGCGCTCGGCTGGCCCGGCATCACCGGTGTCTTGGGCGCGCTGGCCTGGCTGGCGGGCGGCTGGCGGATCGGGCTGGCCGCGGTGGCGGGGGTGAGCGCGTTCGGCTTCCTGGGGCTCTGGCAGTCGAGCGTCGACACGCTGGCCCTGGTCGCGGTCTCGGTGCTGCTGTCGCTGGCGATCGGGATCCCGCTGGGCGTCTGGGCCGGGCTCTCGGGCCGCGTCCGGCGGGTGATCACGCCGGTGCTGGACGTCATGCAGATCATGCCGACGTTCGCGTACCTGGCGCCGCTCGCGCTGTTCTTCCACATCGGCGCCCCGGCCGGGGCCATCGCGACGATGATCTACTCGATCCCACCGGCCATCCGCATCACCGCGCTGGCCATCTCCGAGGTCTCGCCCACGGCCGTCGAGGCGTCCGGCTCGCTGGGCGCGACGCGCCGGCAGACGCTGTTCAAGGTCTACCTGCCGCTGGCCAGGTCGACGATGGCGCTGGCGGTCAACCAGACGATCATGATGGCCCTGTCCATGGTCGTCATCGCCAACCTGATCTCCGCGCCCGGCCTGGGCGGCGACATCATCCGCGGCCTGTCGCGGGCGCAGGTCGGCATCATGCTCCCGGCCGGCGTGGCCATCGTCATCATGGCGGTGCTGCTCGACCGGACCATGATGGCGATCGCCCACCGCGGGCCGCACTCGAAACCGAGCCTGGTCGATCTCGTCGCCGCCGGCGTGCTGGCGGTGGCCGGGGTCGCGCTCATCCCCGTGCTGCCCAGGACGTGGCCGGAGAGCCTCACGGTCAACTTCGTGGCCGAGGTGAACGACGCCGTCCGCTGGGCCGAGACCAGCTGGTACGGGGTGACCACGTTCATCAAGGACCTCACGACCGGCGTCCTGCTCAACCCGCTGGAGACGCTGCTCACCTCGTCCCCGTGGTGGCTGGTCGCCCTGGCGGTGCTGGCCGTGGCCTGGCGGGTGAGCGGCGTACGCGCGGCGCTGACGGCCCTCGTCTGCCTGCTGGCCATCGCGCTGCTCGGCGTCTGGGAGCACACCATGCAGACGCTGACCACGGTCGTCGTCGCGGTGTTCGTCACGCTGGTCGCCGGCCTGCTGCTCGGCGTGGCCGCGGCCCGCTCGCCGCGATATTCGGCCGTGCAGCGGCCCATACTCGACGCCGCGCAGACCATGCCGGCGTTCGTCTACCTGCTGCCGGCGCTGGCGCTGTTCGAGACCACCCGGTTCACGGCGATCTTCGCCTCCGTCATCTACGCGGTGCCGCCGGTGGTGCGGCTGGTCGAGGACGGCATCAAGGGCGTGCCCGCCACGGTCGTCGAGGCGGCCACCTCGGCGGGCTCGACCTCGGGCCAGCTCCTGTGGAAGGTGCAGCTGCCCATGGCCAGGCGGGCGATCCTGCTCGCGGCCAACCAGGGCATCGTGATGACGCTGGCCATGGTGGTCGTCGGCGGTCTGGTCGGGGCAGGGGCCCTCGGCTACGACGTGGTCGTCGGATTCTCCCAGCGACCCGACTTCGGCATGGGCTTCATAGCCGGCATCGCGACCGTGCTGCTCGGCGTCATGCTCGACCGCATCACGCAGGGCGCCGACAGGCGCCCCTCCCCCCGAAAAAGGAAAACCACATGAAGATTCGCCTGCTCGCAGGCCTCCTCGCCCTTGGACTCGCCGCTGTCGGTTGCGGCGGAGCCAAGGTCGAGACCTCTCCCAGCTCTTCCGCCGCCCCGGCGGCCTCCGGATCGAGCGCCGCCACCGGGACCGTGAAGATCGCGATCAACCCGTGGGTGGGCTACGAGGCCAGCGCGAACGTCGTCGCGTACCTGCTGAAGAACGAGCTCCACTACAACGTCGAGCTGCCCGAGATCAAGGAGCAGCTCGCCTGGGAGGGCTTCGAGACCGGCGACGTCGACGTCATCATCGAGAACTGGGGCCACCCGGACCTGAAGAAGAAGTTCATCGAGGAGAAGAAGGTCGCGACCGAGGCCGGCTCCACCGGCAACAAGGGCATCATCGGCTGGTACGTACCGAAGTGGATGGCCGACAAGTACCCGGACATCACCGACTACAAGAACCTCAACAAGTACGCCTCCCTGTTCAAAACCTCGGAGTCCAGCGGCAAGGGCCAGCTCCTCGACGGTGACCCCAGCTACGTCACCAACGACGAGGCCCTGGTCAAGAACCTGAAGCTGAACTACAAGGTCGTCACCGGCGGCAGCGAGGCGGCTCTGCTCAAGTCCGCCACGCAGGCGCAGGAGCAGCAGAAGGCGCTGCTGTTCTACTTCTGGACGCCGCACTGGCTCTTCGACAAGGTGGACCTGGTCCGCGTGAACCTGCCGGCCTGGACCGACGGCTGCGACGCCGACCCCAAGAAGGTCGCCTGCGACTACCCGGAGATGGACCTCGACAAGATCGTCAGCAAGAAGTTCGCGGACACCGGCGGCAAGGCGTACGAGCTGGTCAAGAACTTCAGCTGGACCAACGAGGACCAGAACGCCGTCGCCAACGACATGACCAACAACGGCCTGACCGGCGAGCAGGCCGCCAAGAAGTGGATCGAGGCCAACACCGCCAAGTGGCAGGCCTGGATCCCCAAGTGACCCCCTCTTGACCGCGGCCCCGGGCGGGGCCGCGGTCACCGGGAGACCCTCATGTTGCGAACGAACAAGCTCGTCGGGCCGCTGGTCGCGGCCCTGCTGCTGACGACCGCCTGCTCCGGCGAGGAGCCCGGCTCCGCCAAGGTGTCGAAAGGCGTCGTCAACATCGACATCCACGGCTGGGTCGGGTACGAGGCCCAGGCCGCCGTGCTGGCGTACCTGCTCGAACACGAGCTGGGTTACTCGGTGCACAAGCGGACCATGAAGGAGGGCGATTCCTGGGAGGATTTCGAGGAGGGCAAGGTCGATGTGATCGTCGAGAACTGGGGCCACAACGACCTGAAAAAGAAGTTCATCGAGCAGAAGAAGGTCGCTCTGTCGGCCGGGCTCACGGGGAACCAGGGCATCATCGGGTGGTACGTCCCCGAGTGGATGGTGAAGAAATACCCCGACATTACGGACTACCGAAACCTCAATAAGTACGCGCACCTTTTCCGGACCGACAAAACCGGAAATGCCGGACAGGTTCTGGACGGGGATCCGACATTCGTGACGAATGACGAGGTGCTCATCAAGAACCTCGGGCTCAATTACAAGGTCGTCTACTCGGGCAGCGAGGCGGCGCTGATCAAAGCGGCCGAGTTCGCCACCAAGAACCGGACGCCGCTGCTGCTGTATTTCTACGAGCCGCAATGGCTGTTCACCAAGGTCAAACTGGTCAAGGTGGCGCTGCCGCCCTATGCCCTGGGCTGCGACGACGACGCCAAGCGGGTCGCGTGCGACTACCCGCCGTACCTGCTCGACAAGATCGTCAGCAAGAAGTTCGCGCAGACCGGCGGCAAGGCGTACGAGCTGGTCCGCAACTTCACCTGGACCAACGACGACCAGAACTCCGTGGCCAGCGACATGATCAACGAGAAGATGACCGCCGAGCAGGCCGCCGAGCGGTGGGTGCGGGACAACAAGATCGTGTGGAAGGACTGGATCCCGCGCTGAGGCCCGGCGATCGAGGTGGCATGGGTGACAGTTGTTTCAGCCTAAACTGAACCCATGGCTCCTTCCGACGACCGCGAGCGGACGCTCGAGTGGGTCGAGCGCGTGGCGACCTTCTGCGGCGACGCCTGGGGCCTGGCGCCCATCACCGGGCGCGTGCTGGGCTGGCTGCTGATCTGCGTCCCCGCCGAGCAGTCCGCCGGCGAGATCGCCGACGCGATCGGGGCCAGCCGGGCGTCCATGACGTCCAACCTGCGCCTGCTGACCTCCATCGGCCTCGTCCGGCGGCGCACCCGGCCGGGCGAGCGCACCACGTTCTACCGCATCGAGGACGACGCGTTCGAGAAGGTCGTGCGGCAGCGGCTGGCCTCGTTCGCCGCGTTCGGGGAGATCGCCGAGGAGGGGCTGGAGCTGGGCGGGGATGACGAGGAGCGGATCCGGCGCATCCGCTCGGCCCAGCACTCCATCGCCCTCCTCACCGACCGGGTGAAGTGACGCCCTACCGGTCGAGCCGCTGGTAGCGGCGTACCGACAGGACGAAGAAGACGGCGGTGATCACCACCGGCCAGATCACCGCCATCAGGACGGCGTGCTGGGCCACCCAGGAGTCGCCGCCCCAGCCGGGGTTCCCGAAGAGCTCCCTGGCCGCCGCCACCGTGGACGACAGCGGGTTCCACTCCGAGATCGCGCCCAGCCAGCCCGGCATCGTGTCAGGGGCGACGAAGGCGTTCGACAGGAAGCCGACCGGGAACTCCAGCACCTGGATCGCCACCACGCCGCCCGGATCCCTGAGCAGCAGCCCCAGGTACATGCCGACCCAGAGCAGCGAGAAGCGCAGCAGGAGCAGCAGGCCCACGGCGGCCAGCGCGCCCCAGAACGAGGACGGCCGCCAGCCCACCGCCAGACCGCAGACCAGCAGCCCGCCCAGGATCAGGACCGAGTTGAGCAGGTCGGCCACGGCCCGGCCGATCAGCACGGCCGAAGGCGCCATGGGCATCGAGCGGAAGCGGTCGGTGACGCCCTTGGAGACGTCGGTGGCGACGGCCATCATGGTGGCGCTGAGACCGAAGAGCATCGTCATGCCGTACATGCCGGGCATGAGGAACGCGAAGTAGTCGGCCCCCGAGGGCACCTCGACCGCGCCGCCGAACAGGTAGCCGAAGGCCAGCGTGATCACCACGGGGAAGAGGATCCCGAACACCACCGTCATCGGCTGGTTAGCCCAGTGGATCAGGTCGCGGCGGGCGACGGTCCAGCCGTCTGCCAGAGCCCATCTCATACGGCGCCCCCTCGGCGGTCGGTGAGGTTCAGGAAGACTTCGTCGAGCGTGGGGCGGCGCACCGCCACGTCCTCGGCCTCGATCCCGGCGGCCGCCAGAGCCGCGAGCGCCTCCGTGAGCGCCCGCACCCGGTCGCTCACCGGCGCGCTCACGTGCCTGGTGTCCCGATCGACCTCGGCCGGCCCCGAGGCCGCCCCGCGGACGATCCCGGCGGCCTCGTCGAGCCGCGCCGGGTCGTGGATCACCACGTCGAGCCGGTCGCCGCCGAGCTTGGACTTGAGCTCGTCCGGCGGGCCCTCGGCCACCACCCGCCCGGCGTCGATCACCGCGATCCGGTCCGCGAGCTGGTCGGCCTCCTCCAGGTACTGCGTGGTCAGCAGCACGGTGGTGCCGCCGGCGACGAGGTCGCGCACCGCGCGCCAGATCTCCGTGCGGCTGCGCGGATCCAGCCCCGTCGTCGGCTCGTCGAGGAACAGCACGGGCGGCGCCAGGATCAGGCTGGCCGCGAGGTCGAGCCTGCGCCGCATGCCGCCCGAATACTCCTTGGCCGGCCCCTTGTGGTCCAGCCCGAACCGCTCCAGCAGCTCGTCCGCCCTGGCCCGGGCCCGCGACGGGCCGAGGTGGTGGAGGCGGCCGAACAGCTCCAGGTTCTGCCGCCCGGTCAGGATCTCGTCCACGGCGGCGTGCTGGCCGACGAGGCCGATGCTGCGGCGTACCTGCCGGGGCTGGGTCGCCACGTCGAACCCCGCCACCTCCGCGCGGCCGCCCGAGGCGCGCAGGAGGGTGGTGAGGATGCGGACGGTCGTGGTCTTGCCCGCGCCGTTGGGGCCGAGCAGGCCGTAGACCGTGCCCCGGCCCACGTCGAGGTCGATCCCGTCGAGCGCCGCCTTCTCGCCGTACTTCTTGCGCAGGTCCTGCGCGAGCACCGCCGGCATGCGTGTCCCCTCCCTTGATTCCGTACGCTGTACCGTACAGCATACGGTTCAAGACGGCAACCGTACGGTGTACCGTACGGATGTGACCGTTGAGTACCCGGGAAAGGGCGACCCGGCGCGCAGCCTGGCGCTGCTCTGGCGCACCAGCGAGCGCGTCAGCCGCAAGGGCAAGCCCGAGCTGAGCGTCGACCGCATCGTGCGCGCGGCCATCGAGGTGGCCGACGCCGAGGGGCTGGCGGCGCTGTCCATGCGCCGCGTGGCCGAGCGGCTGGGCGTCGGGACGATGTCCCTCTACACGTACGTGCCGGGCAAGCCCGAGCTGTTCGACGTCATGCTCGACACCGTCTACGGCGAGACGGCCAGGCCGCAGGACGTGCCCGGGGGCTGGCGGGGCCGGCTGGAGCAGATCGCCAGGGAGAACTGGGCCCTCTACCTGCGCCATCCGTGGCTGCTGCAGGTGGCGTCGAGCCGCCCGGTGCTCGGGCCCAACGTCACCGCCAAGTACGACTACGACCTGCGCGCCGTGGACGGCATCGGGCTGACGGACCTGGAGATGGACTCGGTGATCACGCTGGTCGCCGGGTTCGTGCACGGGGCGGCGCGCGGCGCGGTCGAGGCGGCGCAGGCCGAGAGCCTGACGGGCATGACCGACGAGCAGTGGTGGGCCGCGCACGCGCCCTTCCTCAGCCGGATCACCGACGCCGCCCGCTACCCCACGGCCGCGCGCGTCGGCCAGGCGGCGGGCGAGGCGCTCAACGCCGCCTACAGCCCGGGGCACGCCTTCGAGTTCGGCCTGCAGCGCGTCCTCGACGGCGTCGAGGCCCTGATAAACCGCCGATCAGCCTGACAGTTCAGCCCGACAGGGCCTTTTCGTAGGCCATCAGGGTGTCCACGAACATCCGCCGCTGCTCCGGCGTGAGCGGCTCCAGGGCCTCGCGCCAGGCCTTGGCGCCGTAGCCGAGCCACTCGTTGATCGACTCCTGGTGCCGGTCCGCGATGCTCACGATCGTACGGCGCCGGTCCGCGTCGTCCTCGCGCCGGTCCAGGACGCCCTTCCTGCTCAGATCCCCCACCATCAGGCTGACCGTCGCGGGCGCCACCTCCAGCCGGGCCGCCAGCTCGTTCACCGTCATCGGCCCGTCGAACAGCAGGTAGGCCAGCAGCGACAGGTGCCGGGGCGCCAGGGACAACGACTGCAGCTCAGAGGGCACCCCCAGCCGCTTGACCCGCCCGACCATCCGCGGCATCAGCAGCAGCAGCGTCCTGATCCCGTCGTCCACGCTCAAGCCGTCTGTTGACATGTCCAACACCTTGATGTCTAAATTAGCTTTGCTTGCAAAGCAAATACGAAGCCTCGTCCAAGGATATGACGTGACCGATTTCAATCAGCAGGTGATCGAGGAGTTCCGGGCGAACGGCGGCAAGGTGGGCGGCATGTTCGAGGGCGCGCCTCTCGTGCTGCTCACCACCACGGGCGCCAAGACGGGCCGGCGGCGCACCAACCCGGCCGTCTACCTGCGGGACGGCGAGCGGGTCCTGGTGTTCGCCTCCAACGCGGGCGGTGCCGCCCACCCGGCCTGGTATCACAACGTGCTCGCCAACCCGAGAGTCATCGTCGAGCTGGGAGAGGACCGGTTCGCGGCCCGGGCGGTGCCGCTCGAAGGCGAGGAGCGCGACCGCCTGTACGCCCGCCAGGCCGCGATCGATCCCGCCTTCGCCGCCTACCAGCAGAACACCGAGCGCGTCATCCCGGTCATCGCGCTGTACCCCGAGCGCGAGCGGCTGGAGGCGTTCGGGGACGAGCTGGCCAGGATCCACGACCACCTCAGGGGCGAGCTGGCCAAGGTCCGCCAGGGGGCGCCCGCCGGCGACCTGCGGGCGCACTGCCTGGCCTTCTGCGACGCGATGACCTTCCACCACAACGGCGAGGACCGGGTGGCGTTCCCGCACCTGGAGAAGCTCTTCCCCGAGCTGAAGGAGCCCCTCGACCGGCTGCGCGCCGAGCACGCGGTGATCGCCGGGCTGGTCGCCGAGCTGCGGGAGTCCCCCGGGCCGGCGACGCTGGAGCGCATCGCCGGCGAGATGGAGGCCCACTTCGCCTATGAGGAGCAGCAGCTGGTGCCGGTGCTCAACTCGCTGGAGAGCGTCCCCTGGGGCTAGCGCACGGGTGCGGCACGCAGCCGTACGACGTGCTCCACCAGCGAGATCAGCGTCGCCTTGACCGACTCGCGGTTGCGGGCGTCGGTACGCACGATCGGCACGTGCGGCGACAGCGCGAGCGCCTCCCTGACCTCCTGTTCGGCGTGCGGGAACTGCCCGTCCCAGCCGTTGACGCCGACCACGAACGGCAGCTTCGCCTCTTCGAAGTAGTCGATGGCGGGGAAGCTGTCGGCCAGCCGGCGGGTGTCGAGCAGCACCACCGCGCCGATGGCGCCGCGGACGAGGTCGTCCCACATGAACCAGAACCGGTGCTGCCCGGGCGTGCCGAACAGGTAGAGGATCAGGTCGCGGTCGAGCGAGAGGCGGCCGAAGTCCATGGCCACCGTCGTGGTCTGCTTGTTGGGGGTGAGACCGAGGTCGTCGATGCCCGCGGACGCGTCCGTCATCACCGCTTCTGTGGTGAGCGGAAGGATCTCGGACACCGCCCCCACGAACGTCGTCTTACCGACGCCGAACCCACCGGCGACGACGATCTTCGTCGACGTCAGCCCGGGGCTAGAGCCTGCGTAGTCCACTGAGCACCCTTTCGAGCATGTTGAGGTCTGGCTGTCCCTGGCTGAGGCGTGGCTGGTGCAGGCGGACGAGTCCTTCGTCGGACATGTCCGCCACGAGCACCCTGGCCACGCCCAGCGGGACGCGGAGCAGGGCCGAGATCTCGGCAACCGACCGGAACGACCTGCACAACTGCATGATGGCCTCCTGCTCGGGGGTGAGCATGGCCATCTCGTCGTCCGGGATCGACATCGACGAGATCAACGTCTCCATCGCGAGGTGATAGCGCGGCTCGGATCGGCCGCCCGTCACCGCGTAAGGACGGAACAGGGGCTCTTCGTCCCCAGCTCCGTCAACGCCGTACACGGCCCTCTCCCATCAGTTCCATCACATCACCGGGTCCTGGCGGCCTGGAGTTCAGCCCGCAGGGCCGGCGTGAGCGCCTGCCCGGCCCTGTCCACCAACAGCGTCATCTGGTACGCCACCAGGCCCATGTCACAGTCCGGGCCCGCGAGCACCGTCAGCACGGAGCCGTCGCTGATGGCCATGACGATGAGCAGGCCGCGCTGCATCTCGACGACGGTCTGCGTCACAGAGCCGCCCTCGAACACCCTGGACGCTCCCACGGTCAGGCTCAGCAGGCCCGCGGAGACCGCGGCGAGCTGGTCGGCCCGGTCCGGCGGAAAGCCTTCGGAGGCGGCCAGGCACAGGCCGTCGGCCGATACGACGACGGCATGCGCGACTCCGGGCGTGTTACGCACGAAGTCGGTGATCAGCCAGTCGAACCTGTTCGCCTCGTGGCTAAGGGTTGTCACGCATCCTCCCCGACGGGACGCTCACTCACTCTGTTCCTCCTGTCCACGTACTTCCTGGCGGCCCCGTCGCACACCCTGCTGGTAGCTGGCCATCCGGCTGCGCAGCCGCTCCGCCGAAACGGGCGGCATCGGAGCCGGCCGCTGCGGCTGCTGCGGCTGCGCCTGCTGGTTCGCCGTTCCGGGAACCAGATTGGCCTTGGGGGTGCGCTTCGGGAGCCCGGCGGCGGTCATGCCGCCGAGGCTGGGCTCGGCGGCAGCGGCCGCCGCGCGCCAACCGGCGTCGGCCGCCGTTCGCCACGCTTCCTCCCCAGAGGGTACGGCTTGCGAGGGCTTGTCCTCACCATCTCCGGTCACCTGCGGCGCCGCCTCCTCCGGCGGCCTGCGGAACCAGGCGGACTCCACCGCCGCGAAGATCGGCAGGAACTCCTCCTGCTCCGGCTCCATCGGCGACACCTCGACCGAGGGCGTCGGGTCGGGCCGGCGCACGTCGTTCGTGGGGTACGACTGGGGCGGCGGAGGCGTCTGGAACGCGCCATTTCCGGATGGGTAGGAGCCCGTGCTCGGGAGCGACGGGTAGACGTTGGAGTCGAACGCGGATGGCTGCCTGCGGTAGGAGCCGCCGTCGGTGTCGGCGGTGAATCCGTTCACGCCCGCCCTGCCGGGGTCCGAATGGTACGGCCCGCTGTCGAACGAGCGCGGTCCCGGCGGTGTGCTCTCGGAAGTCTGGAAACTGTGCCTGGGAGCGGGTCCGTCGGGACGCCGGCCGCCGTCGAAGGAGTCGAAGCTGCCGAACGACTTGAACGTCCCGTTCTGCAGGGGCGGGCCCGCCTGGGTGGGCACCGTACCGCCGCCGAACGCGGGCCGCTGCGGCAGCGGCTGCTGCTGCGTGCCGTCCACGATCAGCGTGGGCGGGAGCAGCACCATCGCGATCAGACCGGCGCCCTCGCCCCTCCTGAGCTGGACCCGGATGCCGTGGCGCAGCGCCAGGCGGCCGACCACGAACAGGCCCATGCGCCGGGAGACCGACACGTCCACGACGGGCGGCTCGGCCAGGCGGCGGTTGGCCTCGGCCAGCTCCTCCTCGGTCATGCTGATGCCGGTGTCGCTCACCGACAGCAGCGCGCCGCCGCCCTCGATGAGGCTGCTGGTGACGACGACCTGGGTGTTGCTCGGGGAGAACTGGATGGCGTTCTCGACCAGCTCGGCGACCAGGTGGACCAGGTCGTTCGCGGCGCTGCCGAGCACCGAGGTGGCCCGGTGCACCTTGACCTGGACGCGCTCGTAGCCCTCGACCTCCGACAGCGCGGCGCGTACGACGTCGACCAGCTTGGCCGGCTGGCTGCGCCGGCGGGTGGCCTCGTGGCCGGCCAGGACGAGGAGGTTCTCGGAGTTGCGGCGCATGCGGGTGGCCAGGTGGTCGAGCTTGAACAGGTCGGCCAGCCTGGTGCCGTCCTGCTCGCCCTTCTCCAGGCCGTCGATCAGCGAGATCTGCCGCTCGACCAGCGTCTGGGTGCGGCGCGAGAGGTTGACGAACATCGAGCTGATGTTGCTGCGCAGATCGGCTTCCTCGCCCGCCAGCCGCACCGCCTGCTGGTGCACCTGGTCGAAGGCCCTGGCGACCTCGCCGATCTCGTCGTTTCCGTCGACCTCGATCGGCCGTACCTCGCCGACGGACGCGTCACCGCTGGCCCGCAGCCGGTGCACCACGTCGGGGAGCCGGAACCCGGCCACCTCCAGCGCCTCGGTACGCAACCGGCGCAGCGGGGTGACCATGGAGCGGGCGATCGCCACGGTGAGCAGCAGGACCAGCAGCAGCAGCGCCAGGATCAGGATCCCCGCGACGATCGCGTTGCGGATCTCGGACTCGCGCAGCTCCTTGCTGCGCAGGCTCACCTGGCCGGCCAGCTCCTTCTCGATGCCGTGCAGCACGTCGACGGCCACGGAGTTCTCGTTGAACCACTGCTCGCGGCTGCCGTTGGCGGAGATCAGGTTGTCGCTGATCCGCACGCCCGGCGCCCGGCCGCTGGCCAGCGTGATCGCGCGCGCCTTGGTGAGCTGGACGTTGACGTACTCGGGCTGCGAGGTGAGCGCCTTGGACAGCTGGAGCCCGACCTCGACGCCGGCCTCCGCGCCGACCTGGGAGATGTCGCTCTGCTCGCGGGCGTTGGAGGCGATGAACTGCTCGACCTCCTTGGCGTCCACGCGCGCGCTGTCGTAGGAGGCCTGGAGCAGCTGGACGCGCTGCCGGGAGACCTCCTCCTTGGCCGCGGCGAGCGCGCTCAGCGCGCGGAACTGGCCGATGATCTGCGGGTCTTCGGACAGCAGGCTCAGCTCGTCGTGCAGCTTGAGCAGGGTGTCGGTGAGGAAGTCGTACCTGATGGTCTCGGTCTGGCCCTCGGCGCGGATCCTCGGCAGCCGGCCCAGGTCGTACTTCACCTGCTGGGCGGCCTTGAAGATGCGGGGGCCGTAGGAGTCGTCGATCGTGTCGAGGTCGGTGTTCACGGTCTTGACGAGCGTGTCCACCGCGGCCTTGCGCTGCGCGAGCGGCTGGGCGAGCTTCTTGCGCATGGCGCGGTTGGCGCCGATCCAGCCGCCCGTGTCACGCTCCAGCCCGATCGCCTGCAGCAGGTCGCGGATATGGGCCGCCTGCTCCGCCCCGGTCGCCGTGCGGTCGTAGTCGCCGATGCTCTGCACCGATCCGACGACTCGCGCTCCCCCGAGCACGACGCCGGCCATGGTGGGCACCAGGATCAGGGCGGTGAGCCGCCACCGTACGCGCCAGTTTCTCAGGCCCAGGCGTGGCAGTGGCCGCTTTCCGCGGTCCCGCTTCACGGCTGGGCCGCTGTCGGAGTTCCCCGTCACTGCTTCCGCTACCCCTCAATCGTCCCGTCCCCGACGGGCCTTCAAGCCGTCCACAAGGTATCCGCAGGTTCTGACTTACCGGGCATTTCGGACACAATCGTTACACATGTGACCGGTAGTCGTGTGCTGTTGGTTATCGCAGTGCGGCAAGGACTTGATCGCGGACTTGTGCCCTCTGCGCGGCATCGCTGAGGGGGCGACCGGCGCGATCCACGACATAGAAGACGTCCACCGCCTCCGCGCCGAGAGTCTCCACTCGAGCGGCCCTCACGTCAAGACCACACTCGCCGAACGCCCGTCCGATACGCCACAGGAGCCCCGGCCTGTCATGGGCTCTGACTTCCACCACGGTGGCGGTCGCGGAGGCGTCGTCGACCAGTGTCACCCGAGGTGGAGCCACAGGTACCCGGGGCGGCCGCATGGCCCGCGCACGGCGGGCCAGCCGCTGCTCGATGTCAAGACGGCCAGCAAGGACGAGGCGGAGATCGGACTCCAGCGTCGCGGGGTCGGGCGGAGAGCCGTACTCGGGGATGACGGAGAACTCGATCACCGCGGTGGAGCCCGCGGAGGCGGACGAGGCGGAGCGCACGATGAGCCGGTGCGCGGACAGCACGCCGGCGGCGCTCCAGAGCAGCCCCACCCGGTCGGGGGCGACGACCGTGACGGCTCCCCCGTTGACGCGGACGGCCCCGCCGCCGTGCCGGGCGAGCGCGGTCTGATCGGCCGACAGGGTCGGCGGCTTGGGCGGCGGCGAGCCGGCCAGCACGGACCTGACCCGGCGCACGAGGTCGGCGACGAGCCCGGCCTTCCAGCTGTTCCAGGCGGCCGGCCCGGTCGCGTTGCCGTCGGCCACCGCGAGCGCGGCCAGCAGGTCGAGGACCTCACGGGTGCCGACGGTGGCGGCGACCTTCTCGATCGTGACGGGGTCGTCGAGGTCCCTGCGGGTTGCGGTCTCGGGCAGCAGCAGGTGGTGGCGTACGACGGTGGCGAGGGTGTCGACGTCCTGCGCGGGCAGGCCGATGCGGGTGGCGATGTCGCGGACCACGACCTCGCCGGTCGCCGAGTGGTCCCCGGGCCAGCCCTTGCCGACGTCGTGCAGGAGCGCGCCGATCAGCAGGAGGTCGGGACGGGAGACCTCGCGCGTGTGGCTGGCGGCGTTCGCGGCGGCCTCGATCAGGTGCCGGTCGACCGTGAAGCGGTGGATCGGGTTGCGCTGGGGACGGTGGCGTACGCGTTCCCAGTCAGGAAGCAACTTGACAAGGATGCCCGCCTGGTCGAGCTCCTCCCACACGGGCACGGCGGCGCGGCCCGCGCCGAGGATCGACACCAGCGAGTCGCGTGCCTCCTCCGGCCACGGCACCGGCATGGGAGGCGACTGAGCTGCGAGCACGGACACCGTCGCGGGGGCGAGCGGCAGCCCGGAGTCGGCCGCCGCGGCGGCGGCGCGCAGCACCAGCACGGGGTCCTTGCGCGGGTCGATCCCCCTGGCGAGCACCACCTCGCCGCCGTGCTCGACCACGCCGTCCGCCAGCGGGCGGCGGCCTCGGGGAGCGGGGCCTGACACGAGTCTGTCAACGGTGCGCCAGGTGCCGTCGAAGGCGTGGGAGATGGTACGGCCCGCCTCGGCGAGCCTGCGCATGAGCGCCTCGGCGTCGAGCAGGCCGAGCACCCCCGCCACGGCGTCCTGCTCCTGCAGCACCAGCCGGTCGGTGCCGCGGGCGGTGACGACGTGCAGCGCGTGCCGCACGTCGAGGATGAACTCGTACGCCTCGCGCGCCCTGGGGCCGGGCGCCGACGCGACCCAGGCGGCCGCCACCGCCTGCATGGCCTGGACGTCGCGGAGGCCGCCGCGCCCGTCCTTGAGGTCGGGTTCGAGCAGGAAGGCCAGCTCGCCGCTCACCTGCGCCCGCTTGTCGGCCGCGTCACGCAGCTCGCCGAGGCGGCGCCGGGAGTCGGCCCGCCACTCGGCCAGCACCGCTTCCCTGGCCTTCCTGGTCAGCTCGGCGTCGCCGGCCACGTGCCGGGCCTGGATGAGGCCGAGCACGGCCTTCAGGTCTTTCCTGGCGACGGTCACCGCTTCCTCGACCGTCCGCACGGAGTGGTCGAGGTTGACCGCGGAGTCCCAGACCGGATACCAGATCCGGTCGGCGATCCTGGCCACGTCGGCCCGGCCGTTGTGCAGCAGGACCAGGTCGAGGTCGCTGCCTGGTGCCAGTTCGCCCCTCCCGAGGCTCCCGACGGCGACCAGTGAGACGTGGTCGCCGTCGCTCGCCGTGCGGAAGAGATCCTTGAGCCAGCGGTCGGTGTCCGCGGTCCGCTCCTTGCGGGCCGCGGCGTACGAACGGGCCTCTCCCCTCAATGCTGTGCCCCCTTGCTGGGCTCTGCCCGGACGCCGTCGTCCGGGCGTCGCCGTGGATCCGTCGTTTCGGCCGAGCCCCGCCGGGTCACAGGGCCTCAGGACCCCGCTCTCCCGTGCGAACACGGACGATGGTGTCCACCGGGACGGACCAGACCTTGCCGTCGCCGATCTTGCCGGTGTGCGCCGCCTTGACGATGACGTCGATCACGTCCTCGGTGTCATCCTCTTCGGCGAGGACCTCCAGGCGGACCTTCGGCACCAGGTCGACCTGGTACTCGGCGCCGCGGTAGACCTCGGTGTGGCCGCGCTGGCGGCCGTAGCCGCTCGCCTCGCTGACCGTCATTCCCTTGATGCCGAACTGCTCCAGTGCGGCCTTCACGTCATCGAGCTTGAAGGGCTTGATGATCGCCGTGATGAGCCTCATGCGTCCACCTTCTTAGCTGCCGGGGCGGTGGGCCCGTTGGGGGAGGTCACGCCGGAGGCGTAGACCGTGCCGAGGTCGTACCCCGTCTCGGCGTGCGCGGTGACGTCGATGCCGGTGCGCTCGTCGTCGACGGTGATCCGGAAGCCCATCGTCTTGTCGATGATCTTCCCGAGAACCCAGGTGATGACGAAGGAGTAGCCGCCGACCGCGACCGGGCCGAGCACCTGCAGGCCCAGCTGGCCGAATCCGCCGCCGTAGAACAGGCCCTTGCTCTGCTGGTCGAGGAAGGGGTACGCGGCCAGGAAGCCGAGCGAGACGGCGCCGATGACGCCACCCACCAGGTGCACGCCGACCACGTCGAGGGAGTCGTCGAAGCCGAGCTTGTACTTCAGGCCGACGGCGTAGGCGCAGAGGACACCGGCGAGCAGGCCGATGAGCATCGCGGCCCACGGGTCCACGAAACCACAGGCGGGAGTGATGGCGACCAGGCCGGCGACCGCGCCGGAGGCGACGCCGAGGCTGGTGGCGTGCCCGTCGCGCATCTTCTCCACGACGAGCCAGGCGCCCGCGGCGACCGCGGTGGCGATCTGGGTGTTCATGAACGCCAGGCCGGCCGTGCCGTCGACGGCCAGCTCGGAGCCGGCGTTGAAGCCGAACCAGCCGAACCACAGCAGGCCCGCGCCGAGCAGGACGAACGGGAGGTTGTGCGGCCGCATCGGCTCCTTGCGCCAGCCGGTGCGCTTGCCGAGCACGAGACACAAGGCAAGGCCCGCGGCACCGGCGTTGATGTGGACGACCGTGCCGCCCGCGAAGTCCTCGATGCCCATCGTGTTGAGCCAGCCGGTGCCCCACACCCAGTGAGCGATCGGGAAGTAGACGATCGTCGCCCAGAGGATGGAGAAGAGGATCCACGCCCCGAACTTCGCCCGGTCCGCGATCGCGCCGCTGATCAGCGCGACGGTGATGATGGCGAAGGTCAGCTGGAAGGCGGAGAAGACCAGGCTCGGCATGCCGGTGCCGTCGTCCTTGGTGGCCGTGTCCACCAGGCTCTGCAGGCCGAGTGCGTCGAAGCCGCCGACCACGTTGTTGATCGCCGAGCTTGCGTTGTCGGTGAACGCCAGCGAGTGTCCGAACAGCACCCAGGCGATGGTGACCGTGATGATGGCGCCGAACGACATCATCATCATGTTCAGGACACTCTTGGCCCTGGTCATGCCCCCGTAGAAGAAAGCGAGACCCGGAGTCATCAGCAACACCAGCGCGGTGGCCGCGAGCATCCAGGCTGTGGTGCCGCTATCGATCTTCACGACGCGACCCTCCTTACATGTGACGTGTGGCCACAGCGTGTTCGTCCGGGGTTTCATGACTCGACCAGGCGTGTTTCACATTCGTGAATCTCGCCACACTGGTGTTTCGGACGCGTTTCGGTGTTCTCACTCCTCCCATTTCGGATCAGCAATATCAGCCGTGAGATACTTAGGTTTGCCTAACCTTCGATCAAGGAATGCCGAATGCGTCTTCGCCTGGCCGTCGCCGCCATGCTCCCCGTCCTCGCCCTCGCCGCCTGCGGCACTTCCACGTCCTCGCAGGAGGCGGGACCGACCCGGACCGTCAAGCACGCCATGGGCGAGACGAAGGTGCCGATGACCCCCAAGCGGGTGGTGGTGCTCGACACGGACAAACTCGACACGATGGTCTCGCTCGGCCTGGCGCCCGTCGGCGCGGCGCAGGCCTCCCAGAACCAGAAGTGGCCCGCCTACCTCGGCTCGGCCCTGTCGGCCACCAAGGCGGTCGGCACCACCCAGGCCCCCAGCATCGAGGCCATCATGGCGCTCAAGCCGGACCTCATCCTGGGCAGCAAGTTCCGGCAGGAGGCCTTCTACGACAAGCTCAGCAAGATCGCGCCGACCGTGTTCACCGAGAAGGTGGGCATCACCTGGAAGGACAACTTCCTGCTCGACGCCGAGGCGCTGGGCAAGAAGGACCAGGCCCAGCAGCTGCTGTCGGGTTATGAGACGCGGGCCAAGGAGGTGGGCACGAAGTTCTCGAAGCTGAAGGTGAGCATCGTGCGGTTCATGCCCACCGAGATCCGTATGTACGGGCCCGAGTCCTTCAGCGGCATCGTGGTGGGTGACGCGGGCATCCAGCGGCCCGAGGCGCAGAAGCTGGCCGACCAGGCCGACAAGCGCTTCGGCAAGCTGAGCCAGGAGAACATCGCCCAGGCGGACGCCGACGCGGTCTTCTACACCGCGTACGGGGAGGCGGCCGTCAAGTCGCAGACCACGGTGACCGGCGGGCCGCTGTGGAAGAACCTCGGCGCGGTCAAGTCGAACAACGCGCACAACGTGGACGACGAGATCTGGATGACCGGAATCGGCGTCACGGCGGCCGGCAAGATCCTGGACGACCTGGACAAGTACCTCACGCCGCTGGCGTCGTAGGCCGCGTCAGGCGTACCCGGTCGCCTTTCCTGACCCTCCCGGGCCGCACCACTCGCGCGTACACTCCCGCGCAGGGCTGCGGCCCCATGTCGAACACGGGCACCCGGTTGTGCCTGGCCACCGTGCGCAGCGCGTCGGCATCGCGCCCGAGGCTCCCGTGTTCGAGCGTCGGCACCGCGCAGCGCGGGCTGGCCACGATCACCGCCAGCACCACCTCGTCACCGATGCGCAGCTCGCGTCCCACCCAGTCGTTCTCCACGAACCCCTCCGCCTCCGTCCCGATCACCAGGTTGGGCCGGTAGCGGAGGGCCTCGACGGTGCCACGCGGGCCGAGCGCGCCGATCCGCGCGACCGCGGAGGTCGTGATGAGGTGGATCGGGGCGAAGTCGAAGAACGTCCCGGCGGGCGAGGCGCCGCCGAGCGTGCCAACGGTGTGGGGGACCTCCGCCTCGATGCCCTCGGCCAGCACCCGTTCCGGCACCGAACGCTCGAACTCGGCGCCTTCCGGAGGCACATCGATCAGCCGCACCTCGCGCCCGAGCAGCGTCGACAGCTCCGCGTCGCCGGGGACCCCGGTGCCCTCGATCGCGAGCAGTCCGCGCCAGAGGCGGGGGTTCTTGGCGCTGGCGATCTTCCCGGTGGCGACGTCGAGCACCGCCCGCGCGCGGTCCCCGGCCAGCCCGCGCTCGGTCACCTCGCTCTCGGCCAGCTCCTCCCCCAGCATCGACTTGACGGGGTAGCGCCGCACGGCCTCCAGATACATGGGGCGATCTTACGGCTGCGCCCAGAACCGCCTCAGATGCGGCACCAGCTCATCCGCCCGATCGTCGGGGAAGAACAACCGCCCGCCCTCGATCTCGACGATCTCCTTGACGCCGGGGATCGTGTCCCGCAGCCACCGGGCCCAGCTCACGTCGAAGAACACGTCTCCCGTGCCCCAGACCAGGAGCGTCGGCACGGTCAGCACGGTGAGCTGCGGCTCGATGGCGATCATGTCCTTGGCGTCGATGGAGGTCAGCAGGCGCTCGAAGGCACGGCCGCCATCGGGCTTGGCGAAGATCGGCCGCAGGTACGCCTCCACCAGCGCCGCCGGGTCGTCGATCCGCTCGTAGCCCTCGCCGTACGCGGTCTGGGCCAGGAGCTCCGGCTGGTCCAGGACGAGCGCGGTGAGCGGGGCGAGCTCGCCCTTGGCGGCCAGGTCGACCGTGGGCTCGAACGCCTCGGGCGGGGTGTTGGTGTGGACGTCGCAGTTGGTGAGGGTGAGCGTACGCAGGCGCTCGCGGTGGCGTACGGCGAAGACCTGGGCCACGGCGCCGCCGGTGTCGTTGGCGACGAGATCCACCTTGGTGAGCCCGAGCCCTTCGCACAGCTCCTCGACGGCCTCGGCCAGCGCGGGGATGGACAGATCGTCACGCGGGGCGCTGCCGCCGTGCAGCGGCAGGTCGATGGCCACGCAGCGGCGCTCGTCGCGGAACGCGGCGATGACGTTGCGCCACAGGTACGAGCTGGTGCCGACGCCGTGCACGAACAGGCTGACCGGCCCGTCCCCCACGTCGACGTAGCTGATGCCCTCCATGGAACCCTCCTCGGGCAGATTACAAACCGACTGTCGGTCTATGAAATTACCGACTGACGGTCGGTTTGTCTACAGTGGGTCCATGAACCTCAAGGCGGAACGCGGCGCGGCCACCCGCGACAGGGTCCTGGCGATCGCCACGCGGCTGTTCGCCGACCGGGGCTACGACGACACCTCCATCGAGGTGGTGCTGCAGGAGTCGGGGCTGAGCCGGGGGGCGCTGTACCACCACTACGCCGGCAAGGACGCCCTCTTCGAGGCGGTGCTGGAGGCCACGGAGTCGGCCATCGGCGGCAAGATCCTGGCAGCCGTCCGCGGCATCACGGACCCGGCGGCGGCCCTCCGCGCCGGCGTGCTGGCCTGGATCTCACTCGCCGGGGACCCGGTCATCCAGCGCATCGTCCTCATCGACGCGCCCGCGGTGATGGGCTGGGAACGGTGGCGGGCCATGGAGGAGCGCTACTCGTTCGGAATGCTGAAGGCGGCGCTGGGGGCCACGGGGGCGGTGCCGGCCGAGTTCCTGGACCTGCATGCGCACATGCTGCTGGCGGCCGTCAACGAGAGCGCCCTGATGGTGGCCCGCGGCGGCGACCACACCACCGCGGTGGCCGCCGTCGAAGAGTTCCTCCGCCGCCTCCTCCGGCACTGAAGTCCGGCGCCTCGGCCAACGCGGGCCGCCCGCCGTCGAAGGCGCCGGGCTCCACCGCACACCGACCCACCGACGCGGCGCAACAAAAGCGCGGCGGCACCGCTCCGGCGCACCACGCACCGGGGTCGACGCCCGCGATTACGACATCCCGGCCAAGCACCGCGACGCCAAGCGTCGTTACGACCGACGTGCCACACCACCACGCCCACCCGCTCCCGTCACCTCGAAGCGCCGCGTCGGCGAGACGTGGGACGGCAGGGCCCGGCGCCCACCACAGCGCCCAGCCCGACAACGCCCGCACGCCAGGCAGCGCCCAGCCCGACAACGCCCGCACCCCGGGCAGACCCGGGGTCAGGCGTGGGTGGGGCCGGTCAGGCGGCTGCGGTGGCCATTTTGCGGAGGCGGGCCAGGGCGTCGCGTTCGATGCGGCGGGCGCGGTCGCGGCCGATGCCGTAGCGTTCCCCGACCTCCGTGAGCGTGTGCTCGCGCCCGTCCACCAGCCCGTACCGCCACCGCAGCATCTCGCTGGTGTCGCCCTCGAGCCCCGTCAGCCACTGGTCCAGCCGCTCGCGCTCCAGGATGTCGATGGCCTGCTGCTCGGGATCGGCCCACGTCTCGTCGGCGATCATGTCGCCGAGCTCCGTCTCGTCCTCGTCGCCCACCCCGAGCTGGAGCGAGACCGGGTCGGAGGCCCAGCGCCGCAGCTCGCGCACACGCTCGATCGGCAGGTCGAGGATCTCGGCGAGATCGTCGTCCGTGGGCTCGGCGTCGAACTCCGCCAGTATGTCGCGGCGGACCCGCATCAGCCGCGTCATCTGCTCACCCGCGTGCGTGGGCAGGCGCACCGGGCGGGCCTGCTCGTGGATGGCACGCCCCACCGACTGCCGGATCCACCACGTCGCGTACGTGGAGAACTTGTACCCCCGCCGGTAGTCGAACTTCTCCACTGCCCTGACCAGCCCCAGGTTCCCCTCCTGCACCAGGTCGATCAGGGGCATCCCCCGCCCCGAGTATTTCCGGGCCACCGCCACCACCAGGCGCAGGTTGGCCTGGATGAACTCGTCCTTCGCCCGCTGGCCGGAAATGGCCAGGCGCTCCAGCTCCTCGTCGGCCGCGTCCCCGATGCGCGGCTCCGAGCCCCCACTGTCGAGCAGCTGCTCGGCGAAGAGACCCGCCTCGATCCGCTTGGCGAGCTCCACCTCTTCCTCCGCCGTGAGCAGCGGGACCCGGCCGATTTCGGCCAGATATGTCCCCAGCAGATCGCGCTCAGCGATGTGCTGCTCCTGCGTGCGACTCCCCGTAGGCCTTGCCATCCCCTGGCACCTCGTTCCGCAGCTGCGTTCTATATCCGGCCAACGTGCGGCCAGACGCAAAGATTCCCTAAAGCAGTACGTCGCTGGGATGGTTCTGGATGTCCTCCTAAAGGAGGAGACCGCCGCGAAACACCTGGTGAACGAGGGGGACGCCGGGCCGGTAGGCAAGGTGTACATAGGAGGGGGCATCGAGCACGACGAGGTCCGCACGGGCCCCGGGCCGTAGCCAGCCTACGTCCGCACGCCGCAGCGCGCGCGCCCCGCCGTACGTCGCCGCCCTGATCGCCTCCAGCGGCGTCATCCGCATCTCGCGGACGGCCAGCGCCACGCAGAACGCCATCGACGACGTGAACGACGACCCCGGGTTGCAGTCGGTCGCCAGCGCCACGGTCGCCCCCGCGTCGATCAGCCGCCGGGCGTCCGGGTACGGCGACCGCGTCGAGAACTCCGCCCCCGGCAGCAGCGTCGCCACCGTGCCCGACGACGCCAGCGCGTCCACGTCGGCCGGCGTCAGATGCGTGCAGTGGTCGGCCGAGGCGGCGCCCAGCTCGCACGCGATGCGCACGCCCGGCCCCTCCCCGAGCTGGTTGGCGTGCACCCGCACCCCCAGCCCCGCCTTGAGCCCGGCGCCCAGGATCTCGCGCGTCTGGTCGCCGTCGAAGGCCCCGCGCTCGCAGAACACGTCGACCCACCTGGCGTGCGGGGCGCACGCGTCGAGCATCTCCCCGGCGACCAGCCGCACGTAGGAGTCGGCGTCCATGCCGGCCGGCACGACGTGCGCCCCCAGGAACGTGGTCTCGCCGGTCAGCCCGGCGGCGATCTCCAGCGAGCGCCGCTCGTCCTCGACGGTCAGGCCGTACCCGCTCTTGATCTCGACGGTCGTGGTGCCCTGGGCCAGCATCTCGTCCACCAGCGCACGCGCGTGGGCGGCCAGCTCGGCGTCGCCGGCCTGCCGGGTGGCGGCGACCGTGGTCCTGATGCCGCCCCCGGTGTACGGCTCGCCGGACATGCGGGCCTGGAACTCGGCCGTCCGGTCACCGGCGAAGATCAGGTGGGCGTGGCTGTCCACGAAGCCGGGGATGACGGCGCGGCCCTGGACGTCCACCCGCTCGTCGGCGTCGGGGGCCTGCGCGGCGGGCCCGGCCCAGGCGACCAGGCCGTCCGCCACGACCAGCGCCGCTTCGGGGATCTCCTCGCGCTCGGGGTCGCCGGTGTACAGCGAGCCGATCCCGTCGATCAGCGTCGTGCTCATCTCACCCTCCGTATCGCCTCTGCCAGCAGGGATCCGACGTCGCCGAGCCGGTGCCGCCCGTCCGTGACGACGCGGCGGCCGCCGGAGACCACCGAGTGCACGTCCGCCGCCGTGGCCGCGAACACGACGGCCTCCGGCCCGCCCGCGCCCGCCGTGCGTACGGAGTCGAGCCGTACCGACACCAGGTCGGCCCACGCGCCGGGCACCAGCAGCCCCGCGTCGGGGAAGCCGAGGGAGGCGTGACCCGCGACGGTCGCGGCGGCGAGCAGGTCGGCGGCGCTCCAGTTGCCGCGCTTGCCGCTGCGCAGCCGCTCGTCCAGCTCGACCCCGCGCGCCTCCTCGAACAGGTCGATCACGGCGTGGCTGTCGGAGCCGAGCGTGATCTGCGCGCCCCGGTCGGCCGCCGCCCTGGCCGGGCCGATGCCGTCGGCGAGGTCGCGTTCGGTGGTGGGACACATGCAGATGTGTGTGCCGGACTGGGCGATCAGCTCGATGTCCACGTCGGTCAGGTGGGTGGCGTGCACGGCGGTCGAACGGGGCCCCAGGGCGCCCCGCTCGTGCAGCACCTGGACCGGCGTGGCCGCGTACATCTCCACGCAGGCGGCGTTCTCGGCCGGCTGCTCGGACACGTGCATGTGCAGGGGGCCCGCGTGCCGGTGGGAGAACTCGGCCACGACCGGCATCTGCTCCGGCGGCACCGCGCGCACGGAGTGGATGGCCGCGCCGATCTCCACGTCGGGCTGCCCCTCGTAGGCCGCCGCCAGGTCGTCGGCCCTGACCGCCCAGCGCTCGGCGTCGCCGTCGGTGAAGCGCAGCTGCGCGCCGGTGAGCGGGGCGCCGATGCCGCCGGTCAGGTAGCAGGTGTCGAGCAGCGCGATGCGCAGGCCCGCCTCGCGGGCCGCGCGGACCAGCGCGTGGCCCATCTCGTTGGCGTCGTCGTACGGGCGGCCGTCCGGCCCGTGGTGCAAGTAGTGGAACTCGCCCACGCAGGTCACCCCGGCCAGCGCCATCTCGGCGTAGACGGCCCTGGCCAGATGGAGGTAGGAGTCGGGCTCCAGCGCCCCCGCCACCTCGTACATCCGCTCGCGCCAGGTCCAGAAGTCGCCCTTGCCCTCCTGGGCGGTGCCGCGCAGCGCGCGGTGGAAGGCGTGGGAGTGGGCGTTGGCCAGGCCGGGAACGGTGATCCCCGGCAGGCGCTCGGCCGTGCCCGGCGGGCCCTGGCCGACGCTCGCGATCCGCTCGCCCTCGACCTCGATGAGCACGCCGTCGGCGACCCCGCCGGGGAGCCAGGCCTGTTCGCACCAGTAGGTCAACGGCACAGGTCCTCCAGCACGTCCGCGAGTGCGACGACTCCCGCCTCGCAGTCTGCCCGCTCGGCGTGCTCGTCGGGGGAATGGGACACGCCGGTGGGGTTCCTGACGAACAGCATCGCGCTCGGGACGCCCGCCGAGGCCAGGATCCCCGCGTCGTGGCCCGCCCCCGTGGGCAGGACGGGCGCGGGCGTGTCGCCTCCCGCGACCCCGGCCAGGCGGTCCCTGAGCGGCACGTCGAAGTCGACGACCGGCGTCCACGACTCCTCCCGCACCGTGGCCCCCGCCTCCTCGGTCAGCTCGGCGACGAGGGCGCGCACGGCGGCCTCGTCCGCCCCGCGGGCGTCGAGCCACGCCGAGACCAGGCCGGGGATGGCGTTCGCGTTGCCCGGCGAGACGCGTACCTTGCCGACCGTGGCCACCACGTCGCGGCGCGCCGCGGCCGCGCGGGCGGCCAGCACCATGCGGGCGAACGGCAGCATCGGGTCGTCCCGGTCGGCCAGCCGGGTGGTGCCCGCGTGGTCGGCCCGGCCGTGGAAGTCGAAGCGCCAGCGTCCGTGCGGCCAGATCGCCGCGGCCACGCCCACCGGCCGGCCCTCGTGGACGAGCGCCTGCCCCTGCTCGACGTGGAGCTCCACGAAGGTGCCGACCGTGGCGAGCGTCTCGTCGTCCCGCCCCAGCTCGTACGGCGCCCGCCCGGCCTTCGTCATGACGTCGGCCAGCGTGTCGCCGGAGTCGTCGGTGAGCGCGAGGGCCCGCTCCGGCGCCAGCACGCCCGTGAGCAGCCTCGACCCCATGCACGGCACCCCGAACCTGGCGCCCTCCTCGTCGGTGAAGCAGGCCACGCCGACCGGCCTGGCCGGTGTGGTCCCGCGCTCCCTCAGGAGGTCCAGGGCGGCGAAGGCCGACACGACCCCGAGCGGACCGTCGTACGCGCCGCCCTGCCGTACGGAGTCGAGGTGACTCCCGGTCACCACGCCGGGGTGGCCGGAAGGGTCGCCCCACCATGCCCAGAGGTTGCCGTTGCGGTCTTCGCGCAGGTCGAGCCCCCGTCGCCCGGCCTCGCCCGCGAACCACTCGCGTAGCTCCATGTCAGCGGCCGACCAGGCGTCCCTGACGTAGCCCCCGGTCGCCGGATCCCGTCCTATGTGCGCGAGTGGTTCAAGCATGGCCCCACTGTAGTGAATGGATCCATTCAGTTGACAGGCCCTCCCCTGGGACGGAGGGTCAGCTCGGTGAGGTGGGCGTCGGGGCCCGCGGTGACGGCGGCCAGCACGGCCCGCGCCACGCTCTGCGGCGTCAGGTACTTCTCGGGCTCGAACTCGCCGCCCTCGTAGCTACGCAGCTCGCGCTGCATGTCAGTGGCCGTCCGGCCCGGGTAGACGGTCGTCACCCTCAGCCGCGGCTCCTCCAGCCGCAGCGCGTCGGCGAACGCCTTCAGCGCGAACTTGCTGGCCGCGTAGGCGCCCCACTCGGGGTTGGCCCGCTGCCCCGAACCCGAGTTGACGCAGACCACGTGCCCCTCGGCCCGGCGCAGGGCGGGCAGCAGCAGCCGGGTCAGCTCGGCGACCGCGACGACGTTCACCTCCAGCGTCTCGCGCCACGCGGCGGCGGGCAGGTCGGCGATCCGGCCCATCCGGTTGATCCCGGCGGAGTGCACGAGCACGTCGAGCCGTTCGATCCCGGCGACGTCCGCCTCCGTGACCCCCGTCAGCTCCGCCGGCCAGACCCGCGCGGCGGGCAGCCCGGCCGCCACGGCGGCCAGCGACTCCTCGTCGCGGCCGTTGAGAATCACGTGGTGCGTGGGGCCCAGCGCCTCGGCCACGGCCGCGCCGATCCCGCGCGAAGCGCCTGTGACCAGCGCAGTCGGTCGTTCGTTCATGGAGATCAGTTTATTGATGTTGACGGATGCTCAAATTTGAATACAAACTTGTTCTCATGTCTGCTTCGACGCGCATCCTCATCCTCGGCGCCCTGCTCGACGGCCCCATGAACGGCTACGGGGTCCGGCGGCGGCTGGAGGTGATAGGCGCCGACCAATGGGCCAACGTCGCCTTCGGGTCGATCTACCACGGGCTGAGCAAGATGGCCGACGAAGGACTCCTGGCCGTCGTCGAGGCGGGCAAGGGCGGCAAGGTCGTCTACGAGTTGACCGAGCACGGCCGCGAAGAGTTCCACCGGATGTTGCTGACCGCCTGGCACGAGATCAAGCCCATCGTCGACCCGTTCCAGGTCGCGCTGACGTTCATGGATCGGCTGGAAAAGCAGGAGATTCTGCAGGCGCTGTATGCGAGGATGCAGCAGCTCAGAATGAGCGTCGAGATCCTTGGACATGCCGTCGGCGCCAAGCAGCGCTACGGCGCTCCCCAGCACATCGACGAGAACCTCCGCCTCAACAGAGCCATGGTCCAGGCCCAGCTCGACTGGGTCGAGAAGGCCATCGAACGGGTTGAGGCCGACGAATTGCCCTAAGGAGCTGAACCCCCCAATGATCATTCAGGCGCAGGGCCTGCGAAAGACGTTCACCACCAGGAGCAGGAAGGGCACGCAGACCGTCGAGGCCGTCCGCGGGGTGGACCTCGAGGTCGCGCAAGGCGAGATCTTCGGCGTGCTCGGCCCCAACGGGGCCGGCAAGACCACCACGATCAGGATGCTCTCCACGCTGATCGCCCCCGACGCGGGCACGGCCACCGTCGCGGGCCACGACCTGCTCAAGGAGCCGAGCGCCGTCCGGCGCAAGCTCGGGTACGTGAGCCAGGCCGGCGGTGTCGAGGACACCACGAGCGCCAGGGCCCAGATCATGATGGCCGCCAAGATCCACGCCATGGCCGACCCGAAGCAGGCCACCGCGGAGGTGCTGGAGCGCTTCGACCTGACCGAGATGGCCGACCGCCCCGGCCGTACCCTGTCGGGCGGGCAGAAGCGGCGCGTGGCCATCGCGATCGGGCTGGTGCACAACCCGCCGCTGCTCTTCCTCGACGAGCCCACCACCGGCCTCGACCCGCAGAACCGCGCCAACCTCTGGGACCGCATCAGGCAGCTGCGCGAGGCCGGCACGAGCGTGCTGCTCAGCACCCACTACCTCGACGAGGCCGACGCGCTGTGCGACCGCCTCATGATCGTCGACCACGGCCAGGTCGTGGCCGAGGGCACCCCCGGGGAGCTCAAGCGGGAGGTCTCCGGCGACGTGATCACGCTCAGGGTGGACGACCCGGAGCGGGCCGCGGACACGCTCAAGCCGTACGCCCGCGAGACCCGCGTCGACGAGGACCTGCTGCGCGTCTACGTCGACGACGGCGAGCACACGCTGCCCGCGCTGCTGCGGGCCCTTGAGGAGCAGGGGCTGGGGCTGAGCTCGATCGCGCTCGACCGCTCCACGCTCGACGACGTCTTCCTGGCCAAGACCGGCCGTTCCCTCCGCGACACCGGAGCCGCCTCATGATCCGCCACACCGTCCTGTTCACCGGCTACGAGCTGAAGAAGTCGTTCAGCAACCCGATCTGGCCGCTGTTCGGCATCATGCAGCCGGTGCTGTACCTGCTCATGTTCGCGCCGCTGCTCAAGTCGCTGACGCCGGGCGGCTCGACGGTGGACGCGCTGCGGATGTTCACGCCGGCGTCGATGATGATGATCGCGGTCTTCGGGGCGCTGTTCTCGGGGTTCGGGCTGATCGCCGACCTGCGCAACGGCTCGCTCGAACGGTACGCCGTCAGCCCCGCCTGGCGGCCGGCCATCGTGCTCGGGCGGGTGGCCAAGGACATGGTCGTGCTGGTGTGCCAGGCGATCCTCGTGCTCGTCGTGGCCATCGCGATGGGCGTGCGCATCGGGGCCGTCGAGCTGCTGCTGGTGCTGCTGCTCATGGCCGCCACCGGGCTGTTCGCCTCGGGGCTGTCCCAGGGGCTGGCGCTGACCGTACGCGACGAGAACGGCATGTCGCAGACGCTCAACCTCTTCATGCTGCCGATCATGCTGCTGGCCGGGCTGTTCATCCCGATCTCGTACGCGCCCGGCTGGATGCAGACGCTCGCCCCGATCAACCCGCTCTACCACGCGGTCGAGGCGGGGCGGGCGCTGTTCGCCGGGCGGTTGTCGGACTCGTCGATCCCGATCGCGTTCGCGGTGTTCATCGTGCTGGCGCTGCTCACCACGATCTGGTCGATGCGCTCGCTACGCAGGATCGCCGGGTAGGAACGTACCGGTCTCGTCGGTCATCCGCTCGTACTCCTCGAGCCTGGCCTGGGTGCGCAGCGGCGCCGCGTCGGCCATGGCCTCGACCAGGGCCATGGCCAGGGCGAGCGGCGCCGCGTGCGAGTCGAACACGAGCCGGTCGCCGACGGGGGCGTCCAGCACGACCTCCGCCGGAAAGTCCGACTTATCCGTTATAGCCGCCACCCGCAGCCCCATCTTCTCCGCGTACTCCAGCGCCTGCACGGCCTCCGCCGGATACCTCGGCAGGACCACGGCCACCACCCACTCCGCGCCCGCCCTGCGGGCCGCGTGCAGCCCGTCGACCAGCTCCGACCCGCCGTGCGTGAGCAGCCGCACGTCGGGATGGATGCGACGGGCGTAGTAGGCGAAGGTGGTGGCCAGCCCGCAGGAGACCCGCAGCCCCACGACGGGCAGCGGCTCGGTGGCGGCCAGCTGCTCGCCGAGCTCCTTGAGCGGGAAGGCCGCCAGCCGCTCCCTGACGATCGCGAGGTTGCGGATCTCGCAATCGATGGCCCCGCGCAGCAGGCTCTCCTGCGGCTCCGCCACCGTCGCGCCGCCCAGCACGAGCGGGCGCAGCGCCTGCCGCAGCTCGGGATATCCGGCGAACCCCAGCACCATCGCGAACCGGGTCACGGACGGCTGGCTCACCCCGGCCCGCTCGGCCAGCTCCACGCTGGACAGGAAGATCGCCTCATCGAGATGCTCGGTGAGGTAGTGCGCGATCCTCCGCTGCACGGGCGACAGCCTCCGGCCATCCAGCAGCACGCTCAGCCCACCGTGATATCCGTCCGCCACGCCACCTCCAACGCTTCCCACCCCGCATTCTCATCCCACCACCCTCACGACCCCCACCAGATGGGTGGCGGAAGCGCGGTGGGTCAGGATTCGCGCATCGGGATGCGGACGCCGCGGGCGGCGGCCACGTCGGCGGCCTCCTCGTAGCCCGCGTCCACGTGCCGCATGACCCCCGTCCCAGGGTCGTTGGTCAGCACGCGATTGAGCTTCTCCCCCGCCAGCGCGGTCCCGTCGGCCACCGTCACCTGGCCGGCGTGGATGGACCGGCCGATCCCGACCCCGCCCCCGTGGTGGATGGACACCCAGGCGGCCCCCGAGGCCGTGTTGAGCATGGCGTTCAGCAGGGGCCAGTCCGCGATCGCGTCCGACCCGTCCGCCATCGCCTCCGTCTCGCGATACGGCGAGGCCACGGAGCCGCTGTCGAGGTGGTCACGCCCGATCACGATGGGCGCCCGCAGCTCGCCCGAGGCCACCATGTCGTTGAAGCGCTCCCCCGCGACGTTCCGCTCGCCGTACCCGAGCCAGCAGATCCGCGCGGGCAACCCCTGGAAGTGGACCTTCTCCCCGGCCTTCCTGATCCACCGGGCGAGTCCCTCGTTCTCGGGGAAGAGCTCCAGGATGGCCCGGTCGGTCGCGGCGATGTCGGCGGGGTCCCCGCTCAGGGCGGCCCACCGGAACGGGCCCTTGCCCTCGCAGAACAGCGGCCTGATGTACGCGGGCACGAACCCCGGGAAGTCGAAGGCCCGCCCGTAGCCGGCCAGCTGCGCCTCGCCCCGGATGGAGTTGCCGTAGTCGAACACCTCCGCCCCGGCGTCCTTGAACCCGACCATCGCCTCCACGTGCCGCGCCATCGAGGTCCGGGCCCGCTCGGTGAAGCCGGCCGGGTCCTTGTCCCGCTCCGAGGCCATGTCCTCGAAGGCGACTCCCAGCGGCAGGTACATCAGGGGGTCGTGCGCCGAGGTCTGGTCGGTGACGATGTCGATCTCAGCCCCGCGGGCGAGCAGGTCGGGCACGGCCTCCGCGGCGTTCGCGACGACCCCGATGGACAGGGGACGGCGCTCGTCGCGCGCCGCGTACGCCAGCCGCAGCGCCTCGTCCAGCGACGACGCCTCCACGTCGAGGTAGCGGTGCTCGATCCGCCGGGTGACCGAGCGCGGGTCGCAGTCGAGGCAGATCGCCACCCCGCCGTTCATGGTGACGGCCAAGGGCTGGGCTCCGCCCATCCCTCCGAGCCCGGCCGTCAGCGTGATCGTCCCGGCCAGCGACCCCCCGAAGCGTTTGGCCGCCACGGCCGCGAACGTCTCGTACGTCCCCTGCAGGATGCCCTGCGTGCCGATGTAGATCCACGACCCGGCGGTCATCTGCCCGTACATGGTGAGCCCGGCCGCCTCCAGCCGCCGGAACTCCTCCCAGTTGGCCCAGTCGGGCACGAGGTTGGAGTTGGCGATGAGCACCCGGGGCGCCCACTCGTGGGTGCGGAACACGCCCACCGGGCGCCCCGACTGGACCAGGAGGGTCTCGTCGCCCTCGAGCGTCGTCAGCGTCCTGACCATCGCGTCGAACGACGCCCAGTCACGCGCGGCCTTGCCCGAGCCGCCGTAGACGACCAGCTGCTCGGGGTGCTCGGCGACCTCCGGGTCCAGGTTGTTCTGGAGCATGCGGAGCGCCGCCTCCTGCGGCCACCCCTTGGCGGTGATCGTCGTGCCTCGTGGCGCGCGCACGCTGCGGCTCATCGTGACCCTCCTGAATGAAAACATTCACATATGTCACCCGCAGAGTACATGGATTAGCTGACGAGGAACTGGGTGGCCGCCAGCTCCCGGTAGAGCTCGTCCTCCCCGACCAGCGAGTCGTGCGTCCCGACCGCCCGTACGCCGCCCCCTTCCATGACCACGATCCGGTCCGCGTTCGTCACGGTGGACAGCCGGTGGGCGATCACCAGCACGGTCGTCTCCGTGGCCACCTCGGCGATGACCTCGCGCAGCCGCAGCTCGTTGACCGCGTCGAGCTGGGAGGTGGCCTCGTCGAGCAGCAGCAGCCGGGGCTTGCGCAGCAGCGCCCTGGCGATGGCGACGCGCTGGCGCTCGCCGCCCGACAGCAGCACGCCGCGGTGCCCGACCGGCGTCTCCAGCCCTTCGGGCAGCCTGTCCACCAGGTCGTCGAGCCTGGTGCGGGCGACGGCCCGGCGCAGCTCGTCCTCGGTGGCGTCCTGGGCGGCGAAGAGCAGGTTCTCCCGGAGGGTGCCGGCCAGCACGGGGGCGTCCTGCTCGACGTACCCGAGGGCGGCCCGCAGGTCGCCCAGCGGCCAGTCGCGGATGTCGCGCCCGCCGATGGTGATGAGCCCCTTCTGGTGGTCGTAGAAGCGCTCGATCAGCGCGAACACCGTCGACTTGCCCGCGCCCGACGGCCCCACCAGCGCGGTCAGCCCGCCGGGCGGCACCTCGAAGGTGACCCCGTCGTGCACGGTCGGCCGGTCGTCGCCGTACTTGAAGACCACGTCCCGGAACGTCACCCCGACCGGCTCGGAGGTCCCCGCGACGGCGGCGCCGACCGGCTCCGCGGGCAGGTCCTCGATCTCCTTGATCCGCTTCATCGCGGCCAGCCCCTGCTGGAGCTGGACGCCGCCCTGGACGAGCTGCCCGATCGGCGGCACCAGGTAGAACAGGTACAGCAGGAACGCGATCAGCGACGACACCTCAAGCGTCCCCGACGCGACCCGGGCCCCGCCGACGGCCAGCACGGCGAGGAACGCGATCTGCACCGCCATCCACGTCGCCACTCCCGCGAGCGACGTCCACCCGGCGACCTGCAGCCCCCGGTCGCGGGCGCGCACCGCCGCGTCGCCCACCACCGCGATCTCCCGCTCCTCCGCGCCGCTGGCCTTGACGGTCCGGTACGCCTGCAGCGCCCGGTCCAGCACGGCCCCCATCTCGCCCACGGCCTCCTGGGCATGGGTCTGCGCCCGCTGGATCCTCGGCATGATCAGCGCGACGAGCCCGCCGATCACCACCACCACGAGCAGCGTGACCAGCAGCAGCACGCCGTCCATGGTCGCCATCATGATGATCGCCCCGACCAGCATGAACGTGGCGCTGACGGACTCGACGATCCCGTTGGTCAGCACGGCCCGCAGCAAGGTCGTGTCGCCCGTCACCCGCGACAACAGGTCGCCGGGCTTGAGCCGGTCCACGTCGGCGACCTTGAGCCGCAGCATCCGGTCGACGAGCTTGCGCCGGGCGCCGAGCACGATGCCCTCGCCCGTGCGCTCCATCAGATAGCTTCCGGCGGCCGACACGACCGCGCCGATCAGCACCGCCGCGGTCAGCCCCAGCAACGGCCCGGCCATCGAGCCGGTCTCGCCGAACGCGTCCACGACGTATTTGGCCAGCAACGGCATGGCGAGACCCGCCGCCGAGCCGATCAAGCCCAGTAATCCGCCCAGGATCAGGATCTTCCGGTGCGGGCGGACGTGGGAGAGCAACTCCTTGACCACCACATCTCCTTCCACGACATGTCTCGACTTGCTCTAACGAACGGGACCGCGCGATCCGCACCACTTCGACAGAGTCAACCTAGATTGACGACTTAAGTATGTCAACTTTCGTTGACCCTCATTCTTGAGGAGGAGACGACATCCGGAAGCGTCCGGTGGACGAATAGGGCGTCGAGGAACCCGGCCGGAACCTCGCAGTAAACGATCAGCCCTTCCGAAAGGACCGAAAATGGAGCTCCGGATCAACCGGCGCGCTCTAGTCGGACTTGGCCTCGCCGCAGCTGTCGCCGCGTCGTCGTTGGCCGTGCTCCGCACCGACTCCGGCATCGCTTCCTCGCACCGCGAGGCTCCCATGATCGCGGGCGACCCCCAGCACGACAACACGGACGTGTACGCGTTCGTGAGCCCTGACAAGGCCGACACGGTGACCCTGCTGGCCAACTGGATCCCGTTCGAGGAGCCCCACGGCGGCCCGAACTTCTACCCGTTCGCCACCAAGTCCCGCTACAACATAAAGATCGACAACGACGGCGACGCCAGGCCCGACATCACGTACGAGTGGACGTTCCGCAACGAGGACAAGCGCGGCAACACCACGTTCCTGTACAACAACGGCCCCGTCACCTCGCTCGACGACCCGAACCTGCTCTTCCGCCAGCGCTACACCCTCAGGAAGATCACTCCCAGCGGCACCCGGACGCTGGTCAGCGACGGCATCGTCGCGCCGAGCAACGTCGGCCCGGCCTCGATGCCCGACTACGGCACCCTGCGCGCCCAGTCCATCAAGAGCCTGCCCGGCGGCGGCAAGTCGTTCGCCGGCCAGGCCGACGAGGCGTTCTTCCTGGACCTGCGCGTGTTCGACCTGCTCTACGGCGGCAACCTGTCCGAGGTCGGCCAGGACACCACCCGGGGCTACAACGTGAACAGCGTGGCCCTCCAGGTGCCCTCCTCCGAGCTGGCGCTCAAGGGCGACGTCAAGCGCAACCCGGTGATCGGCGTCTGCTCGACCACCGACAAGTTCAACGGCAGCAGGTACGTGCAGGTCTCGCGCCTGTGCAACCCGCTGGTGAACGAGGTCGTCTCGCCCGCCGGGCTCAAGGACGCCTTCAACGCCCTGCCCCCGGAGAAGGACGCCGATGTGGCGCCGCTGGTCAAGCGGGTCATCGACCCCGAGGTGGCCAGGCTGCTGGAGGCCATCTACGGCATCAAGGCCCCCGCGACCCCGCGCAACGACCTGGTCGAGATCTTCCTGACCGGCATCGCCAAGCAGAACGGCCCGATCAAGGCCGACCTGAACTCGCAGGTGCTCAACAAGGACGCGGGCAAGCTGCGCCCCTCCGAGATGCTGCGGCTGAACATGGCGATCCCGCCCGCGAAGGACCCGAACCGCCTCGGCGTGCTGGCCGGTGACCTCCAGGGGTTCCCGAACGGCCGCCGTCTCATCGACGACGTCGTGGACATCGAGCTGCAGGCCGTGGCCGGCGCCGCGGTGACCGGCAAGCTCGTGCCCGGGCTGACGGACAAGGTGGACAGGAACGACAAGCCGATCCTCCAGTCGTTCCCGTACATCCCGCTGCCCAGCAACGTCGCGGTGAACCAGCGCTGACTCCCCGACCGGCCTGCTCCCTCTCCAAGCGGGCCGGTCAGCCCCCGGCGGCAGACCACCCTTCTCCCACCGTCTGCCGCCGACATGAGGCCGGCCGGCCGTGCTCCCCGTCACGGCCGGCCGGCCAACTCCCCAGCACCCTGGAGCCTTGGACATGCGTGCCTTCGTGATATTCGCCGGGCTTGCCCTCATCGGGGCCATGACCTTCACGATCCTCTCGTTCTCGGCGGCGCCCGCGCCGGGGCCGGTGGCGGACAAGCCGTTCACCGAGACGCTGCAGGATCGGCTCAAGCGCCTGCCGGGCGACTACCGCGGCTGGGCCCAGCTCGCCACCCAGTACGTCGACCAGGCCAGGATCACCGGCGACCCGTCGTACTACACGAAGGCGGAAGGCGCGATCACCACGGCCGCCAAGCTGAGGGCCGAGGACGACGCGGTGCTCACCGGCCAGGCGACGCTGGCCGCCGGACGCCACGACTTCGCCGAGGCGGTGCGGCTGGCCGAGCGCGCGATCGACGTCAACCCGTACGGCGCCCCGGCCTACGGCGTGCTGGCCGACGCGCGGACCCAGCTCGGGGACCTGCGCGGGGCGCGGCGGGCCGTGGACGAGATGCTGGGCCTGCGCCCCGGGGTGGCGGCCTTCGCCCGCGCCTCGTACGCGGCCGAACTGCGCGGCGACCGGGCCGGAGCCCGCAAGTACCTCGAAATGGCGCAGAACGACGCATGGCAGCCGGCCGACCTCGCCTACGCCCGCTACTACCTGGGCGAGCTGGCCCTCCACTCCGGCGACCTGGCCACGGCGGCCGGCTGGTACGCCAAAGCCCTGCAGGCCTACCCCGGCTACACCCCGGCGCTCGCGGGCCAGGCCAGGACCGCCGCGCTGAGCGGCCGGCTGACCGAGGCGCTCGGCCTCTACCAGAGCGTCGTCGAACGCCTCCCGCTCCCCCAATACCTGATCGAGCAGGGCGAGACCCAGATCAAGGCGGGCCGGCCCGCCGACTGGACCCTGCTGAAGGCGCAGCGCAGGCTGTTCCAGGCCGCGGGCGTGCGTGACGACCTGACCTGGGCCGAGTTCGAGGCCGACCACGGGGACCCGGCGCTGGCGGTCGAGCACGCCAGGGCCGAGTACGCGCGCAACCCGAACCTGGTCGCCGCCGACGCCCTCGCCTGGGCCCTGTTCAAGGCGGGCAAGCCGGCCGAGGCGCTGCCGTACGCCAAGAAGGCCACGGCGACCGGCTGGCAGAACCCGCTGCTGAAGTACCACCGCGCCAAGATCGAGCAGGCGCTGGGCCGGTCCGTCAAGGTGGACGCCGGCTTCGACCCGACACTGTCCGCACTGGCGAGGTTCTCATGAGAGTCATCCGGCTCGGCCTGCTGTCCGTCGCGATGGGCCTGGTGCTGTCGCTGGGCCTGAGCGTCGTCCTGGTCGCCGCGGCCAAGGCCGCGCCCGTGGCGATGCACCCGCTGGGCAACTTCACCGTCAACCACTACAACGGGCTGCGGATCTCGCCCTCCGACGTGCGCAACCTCGCCGTCGTGGACGCGGCCGAACTGCCCACGCTGCAGGCCAAGCCGCAGGTGGACGCCTCGTACGCGACCCGCCGCTGCGGCGCGCTGGCCGCCGCCCAGCGGCTCACGGCGGCGGGCCGGACGGTGCCGTGGCGGGTGGCCGGCTCCGCCTTCGCCTACGCCCCCGGCCAAGGAGGCCTCCAGACCAGCCGGCTGACCTGCCGGCTCGTGGCCGAAGTCCGCGCATCGGGGGCCGTGGAGTTCGCCGACGGGTTCGAGCAGGACAGGATCGGCTGGCGGGAGATCACGGCGGTGGGCGACGGGGTGCGCCTGGTCCGCTCGTCGGTGCCGGCGGTGAGCGTGAGCAAGGAGCTGCACGCGTACCCCGAGGACCTGCTGGCGAATCCGCTCGACCAGCGCACCGCGACGATGACCGTCGCGCCCGGCGCGGGCCTGCCCGGCCAGGGCGGCTCCGGCGCTCCCGGCGGCACCGTGTCCGGCGGGATCGGCATCGGCGGGCCGATCGGGGACGCGCTGGCCGCCCTGGACCGGACGTTCGCCGGGCTGATCGGCTCCGACTCGCTGACGCTCCCGCTCGGGCTGCTGGCCGTCGGGCTGGCCGTGGTGCTGGGCGCCGGGCACGCGCTGATCCCCGGGCACGGCAAGACCATCATGGCCGCGTACCTGGCCGGACGGCGTGGGCGACCGCGCGACGCGCTCGTGGTGGGCGCGACGGTGACGGCCACGCACACGGTCGGGGTGCTGGTGGTGGGGCTGCTGCTGAGCGCGTTCACGGCGCTGGCGGGCGAGTCCGTGCTGGCGTGGCTGGGGGTGGCCAGCGGCGTGCTGATCGCCGTCATCGGCTTCCGCCTCCTCCTGAACGCCCGCCGCGGCACCTCCCCGCACAGCCACGGCCACGGTCATGGACACGGCCACGGTCATGGGCACGGTCATGGGCACGGGCACGGGCACGACGGCGAGGAGGCGACGAAACGGGCAGGGCTGGTGGGGCTCGGCATCGCGGGCGGGCTCGTCCCCAGCCCGTCGGCCCTCGTCGTGCTCCTCGGCGCCATCGCGCTCGGCCGCACCTGGTTCGGCGTGGCGCTGGTGACCGCGTACGGCATCGGCATGGCCGCCACCCTCACCGCCACCGGCCTGCTGCTGGTCAAGCTGGTGGACCGCCTGGAACAGCGCGCCTCGGCGGGCCGCCGCCTGGCCGCCAGGCTCTCGGGTCTGGCCCCGGTGGGCACGGCCGCGATGGTGGTGCTGCTCGGCGCGGGCCTGGCCCTCCGCTCGGTGGCCACCCTCTAGCGTCCGTACATCTACGCCTTTATAGTCATGTCCATGACTACTCATGGACATGACTATTCATGGCTCTGAGGCATGCGGTGCTGGCGGCTCTGCTCGGCGGCGAGTACAGCGGCTACCAGCTCACCAAGATCTTCGACGTCGGCGTCTCCAACTTCTGGTACGCCGCCCCTCAGCAGCTCTACGCGGAGCTGACCAAGCTGGAGGCCCACGGGCTGATCGCGGGGCGGGAGGTCGTCCAGACGGGCCGGCCCAACAAGCGGGTGTTCACGGTCACCGAGGCCGGGGCCGCCGAGCTGGCGGCCTTCGCCGCGACCCCGCCCAAGCCCCTGCTCATCCGCGACGACCTCGCCGTCAAGGTGCACGCCGTGGACCACGTCCACCCGGGGCCCGTGATCGAGCAGCTCCGGGAGCGGGCGGAGGAGGCCGCGGTCAGGCTCGCCTTCTTCGAGCAGACCCTCCTGCGCATACGCGGTGACCTGGACGAGGAGACGTTCCTGCGCCGGGGCGAGCACGTCGGCCCCTACCTGTCCTGCCTGGCCGGCTGCCGCCTGGAACGCGAGATGCGCGACTGGTGCCTGGAGACCGCCCGGACCCTGACCGGACGCGCGGCCCACGTGGAGAGGACGCCATGACCTACGTGCGTTACGTCGCCATCGGCGACAGCCAGACCGAGGGCCTCGGGGACGGCGACGACGTCACCGGCCACCGCGGCTGGGCCGACCGCCTCGCCGAGCACCTGGCCGCCGCCGACCCGGACCTGCTCTACGCCAACCTCGCGGTCCGCGGCCGCCAGGCGGCCGAGATCCGGGCCGAGCAGCTGCCCGCCGCCCTGGCGCTGCGCCCCGACCTGGTCACGGTCATGGCGGGCATGAACGACATCATCCGCCCCGGCTTCGACGCCGCCGTGGTGGCGGGCATCGTGGAGGACATGATCGTCCGGCTGACCGCCGAGGGCGTGCACGTGGTCACCATGACCTTCCCCGACATCGCCAGGATCGCGCCGATGGCCCGCCCGCTCCGGCCCAGGCTGATCGAGTTCAACGCCCGTGTCCGCGTCGCCGCCGCCCGCCCGGGGGTCACGCTGGTGGACACGTTCCCGCTCGACTTCACCGACGCCCGGATGTGGAGCGCCGACCGGCTGCACGCGAGCCCGGCCGGGCACACCCGCTTCGCCGCCGCCGTCGCCCACGCCCTGGACCTGCCCGGCAGCAACGACACGTGGATGGCGCCCCTGACGCCGCTGCCCGCCCCGGGCGCCTGGCGCGCGGCGTCGACGGAGCTGCGCTGGCTGGCCACCTTCGCCGGCCCGTGGATCGGCCGCCGACTCCGCGGCCGGTCCTCCGGCGACGGCCGCACCGCCAAACGCCCGCTGCTCACCCCGGTGATCGCGGGAGGCCAGCCGATGTCCGGCGCATCCGGGTCGTCGTAGCCGATGTCCCCGCCGTCCGGCTCAGGTGTGCCGGCGGCCGCGGCGCGTGGAAGGGAGATCGTGACGCCCTGAGAGGAACTCCTGGAAGGCGATCTTGGCCCTGATCGCCGGCCGGCGCCACCGTTCCTCCCGGTGGATGGCCTTGGCCATCTTGCGCGGCGAGCGCTGGGCGAAGAACCAGCGGGCCCACGGGGAGCCGGGGCGGGCCAGCCGTATCGCGCCCACCACCAGCATCGGCGGCACGAACAGGCCGGCCATCCCCGTCCAGATCTTGCCCTTGAGCAGGGTGACGACGGCGAGCGCCAGGTTGGCCACGATGAGCGCGCCGGGGTTGACCAGGGTGCCGTAGTCCCAGGTCAGGGGGCGCAGGCCGATGAGGAGCAGGCCGGTGACGGCGATCGCGATGAAGACCGCGTCCACCGAGGTGCGCCCCTCCTCCTCCCAGTACACGTCGTGCAGGTGCAGGATCAGCGCGAACTCGTCCAGCACGAGCGCCGACCCGATGCCGAAGATGGAGGCCGCGACGGCGTAGCCGACCTGCGAGGCGGAGGACACGATGAGCCCGCTGACCCCGCCGACCAGCATCAGCACGACGCCGAACACGATGTGGTGGATGTGCATCTCGCCCACGTTCAGGTTGCGGAACCAGCCGATCTTCGCCCTGATCAGGCGGACGTTGATGCGCGTGGCGATGAACGCCACGATGAGCGTGACGAAATAACAGAACAGCGGCAGCCGTCCTGTGGCGACGATGTTGTGCTCGAACCAGTTCCCCATGACTCTAGAAAGAGATGGTACGAGGGCCCCTGCACCTTCTAGACCGTCAAGCGAGGAAGGCCCGCAAAAGGGCTGCTGTGCCCTCCAGATGCTCGGTGACCGCCCGGCGGGCCCCGTCCGGGTCCCCGGCCAGGATGGCGTCCACGATGGCCTGGTGCTGGCTCGCGGCATGATCGAGGTTGACCTGGAGCATGGGGATAACGTTCAGCAGGTCGCTCACCCGCGAGCGGGCGTCCGCGCACGCCGTGGCGAGCAGGGTGGAGCCGGTCAGCTCGGCGATGGACAGGTGGAAGGCCGTGTCGAGGCGGCGGTAGTCCTCGATCGGGGCCTCGTTCAGCTCCGACAGCCGGCGGAGCAGCACCTCCCGCCTGTCCTCCGCGAGGCGGGAGGCGGCCAGCACCTGGGCCGCCCCGCACTCCACCGCCAGGCGGAACGTGAGCGCGTCCGACAGGTCGTCGCTGCCCATCTCCGCCACGACCTGCCGCAGCTCGCCCGCGTCCGGTTTGGGGGGAACGTACGTGACGAAGGCTCCCCCGTAGCGGCCCCTCCGCACGTCGAGGTAGCCCGCGTCCGACAGCGCGCGGATCGCCTCGCGCAGGGTGACCCGGCTGATGCCGAGCCGCACTGCCAACTCGCGCTCCGGCGGGAGCTTGTCGCCGGGCGGGACCACACCGAGCTTGATGGCCTGGAGCAGCCGTTCCACCGTCTCCTCGAAGGCGTTGCCGGCCCGCACCGGGCGCAACACCGTCATCAAACGCGCCGACTCGTCCAACGTGTCCTCAGGTCTTGACAACGGATCCCGCGTACACATCAATGGTCTAAGACTAGCCCAATCAACGGGAAAGCGCCTCTGACCAGATCGGAGCGGGGATAGCGTGAGCGAGCGATCGAGCACCGGGTTCCTTTCCGTCAGCGAGCTGCGCGACGAGGTGGCGCTCGGGCGCATCGACACCGTGCTCCTCGCGATCGCCGACATGCAGGGCAGGCTGCAGGGCAAGAGGCTGTCCGCCCGCTATTTCCTCGAAGAGGTGCTGCACCACGGCTCCGAGGGGTGCAACTACCTGCTCGCCGTCGACGTGGACATGAACACCGTCGGCGGCTACGCGATGTCGTCATGGGAGCGGGGCTACGGCGACTTCGTGATGAAGCCGGACCTCGCGACGCTGCGCAGGGTGCCGTGGCACGAGGGGACCGCCATGCTGATGGCCGACCTCGCCTGGGAGGGCGGCGGCGACGTGACCGCCTCGCCCCGGCAGATCCTGCGCAGGCAGCTCGCCCGCCTCGCCGAGCGGGGGCTGGCCGCGTACGTGGGCACCGAGCTGGAGTTCATCGTCTACGAGGACAGCTACGAGGACGCCTGGAAGCGCGGCTACCGGGACATGTCACCGTCCAACCTCTACAACGTGGACTATTCGCTGCTCGGCACCGCCCGCATCGAGCCGCTGCTGCGGCGGATCCGCCAGAACATGGAAGGCGCCGGCCTGTACGTCGAGTCCGCCAAGGGCGAGTGCAACCTGGGCCAGCACGAGATCGCCTTCCGCTACGACGAGGCGCTCAGGACCTGCGATCACCACGTCATCTACAAGAACGGCGCGAAGGAGATCGCCGCCCAGGAGGGCAGGTCGATCACCTTCATGGCCAAGCCCAACCAGCGCGAGGGCAACTCCTGCCACATCCACATCTCGCTGCGCGGCGGCGACGGGGATCCGGTGATGGCGGGCGACGGGCCGCACGGGCTCTCCCCGCTCGGCGCCCGCTTCATCGCCGGGCAGCTCGCCTGCCTGCGCGAGCTCACCCTCCTGTACGCCCCCAACATCAACTCCTACAAGCGCTACGTCCCCGGCAGCTTCGCGCCCACGGCCGTCAAGTGGGGCGTGGACAACCGCACCTGCTCGCTCCGGCTCGTCGGCCACGGCCCGTCGCTGCGCGTGGAGAACCGGGTGCCGGGCGGCGACGTCAACCCGTACCTCGCGGTGGCCGCGCTGATCGCGGCCGGGCTGCACGGCATCGACAACGAGCTGCCGCTGGAGAGCGCGTTCGAGGGCAACGCCTACGACTCCGGCGCCGAGAGCGTGCCCCACACGCTGCGGGACGCGCTGGCGCTGTTCGAGGGGTCGAAGCTGGCCCGCGAGACGTTCGGCGAGGACGTGGTCGAGCACTACGCGAACAACGCGCGCGTGGAGCTGGCCGCGTTCGACGCGGCGGTGACGGATTGGGAGCTGTTCCGTGGTTTCGAGCGGATGTGAAAGAAGCACATGAAGATCGTTAATCCGGCGACGGAGGCCGTCCTCGCCGACGTCGAGCTGGCCGACGCCGCCGAGGTGGACCGGGCGGTGGAGCGTGCCAGGGCCGCGTACGCGACCTGGCGCGAGGTGTCGCCCGGGGACCGGGCGCGGCTGCTGCGCAGGTTCGCCGGCCTGGTGGACGAGCACGGCGAGGAGCTGGCGCGGCTGGAGCTGGCCAACTCCGGGCACCCGATCGGGAACGCCCGGTGGGAGGCCGGCAACGTCCGCGACGTGCTGCACTTCTACGCCGGCGCCCCCGAGCGCAACCACGGCAAGCAGATCCCGGTGCCGGGCGGCGTGGACATCACGTTCCAGGAGCCGCTGGGCGTGGTCGGCGTCATCGTGCCGTGGAACTTCCCCATGGTGATCATGACCTGGGGTGTGGCCCCGGCGCTCGCGGCCGGCAACACGGTGATCGTCAAGCCGGCCGAATGGACCCCGCTGACCGCGCTGAGGCTGGCGGAGCTGGCCCTCGCCGCGGGCCTCCCCGAGGGGGTGCTCCAGGTGCTGCCTGGGGCAGGGGAGGTCGCGGGGGCCCGGCTCGTCGAGCATCCCGGCGTGGCGAAGATCGTGTTCACCGGCTCGACCGAGGTGGGCAAGGAGATCGCCGCCAAGGCGGCCCGGCAGGTCAAGCGGGTCACGCTGGAGCTGGGCGGCAAGTCCGCCAACATCGTCTTCGCCGACGCGGACCTCGACAGGGCCGCGAGGACGGCGCCGTACGCGGTCTTCGACAACTCGGGACAGGACTGCTGCGCCCGCTCCCGCCTCCTCGTCCAGGCCGAGGTGTACGACGAGTTCATGGAGCGCCTGACGGCGGCCGTGCGGGGCGTCACGGTCGGCGACCCGCTCGACGAGGGCACCGAGATGGGCCCGCTGATCAGCGCCGAACACCTCGACCGGGTCCGCGGCTTCGTCCAGGGCACCCCCTACCTGCAAGGATCCTGCCCCGAGGGCAAGGGCTTCTGGTTCCCGCCGACCGTGCTGACGCCGGAGCTCACCGACCCGGCCTTCACCGAGGAGATCTTCGGTCCTGTCATGTCCGTGGTGCGCTTCGAGGACGAGGCGGAGGCCGTACGCATCGCGAACGACACCCCGTACGGCCTGAGCGGCTCCATCTGGACCCGCGACGTCGGGCGGGCGCTACGCGTGGCCAGGGCCGTCGAGTCGGGCGCGCTCTCGGTCAACTCGCACTCGTCGGTCCGCTACTGGACCCCCTTCGGCGGCTTCAAGCAGTCCGGTCTCGGCAGGGAGCTCGGCCCTGACGCCCTGGCGGCGTTCACCGAGACCAAGAACGTCTTCATCTCCTGGGAGTGAAAGTGCAGCGTTTGCAGGATCGGGTGGCCGTCATCACCGGCGCGGGCAGCGGCATCGGGCTGGCCACGGCACGCAGGCTCGCCGAGGAGGGCGCCAAGGTCGTCTGCGTGGACGTCGACGAGGAGGCCGGCGTCAAGGCCGCGAACGAGGTCGGCGGCCTCTTCGTCAAGGCCGACGTCACCGACGAGGACGACGTCGTCAGGATGTTCCGGACCGCCTTCGACACCTACGGCAGCGTGGACATCGCCTTCAACAACGCCGGCATCTCGCCGCCCGACGACGACTCGATCCTGGAGACCGGCATCGACGCCTGGCGCCGGGTCCAGGAGGTGAACCTGACCAGCGTCTACCTCTGCTGCAAGCACGCCATCCCGTACATGCGGCGGCAGGGCAAGGGCTCGATCATCAACACCGCGTCGTTCGTGGCCGTCATGGGGTCGGCGACCTCGCAGATCTCGTACACGGCGTCCAAGGGCGGCGTGCTGGCGATGTCGCGCGAGCTGGGCGTGCAGTTCGCCCGGGAGGGCATCAGGGTGAACGCGCTGTGCCCCGGGCCGGTGAACACGCCGCTGCTGCAGGAGCTGTTCGCCAAGGACCCGGAGCGGGCGCAGCGGCGGCTGGTGCACATCCCCGTCGGGCGCTTCGCCGAGGCCTCGGAGATCGCGGCGGCGGTGGCGTTCCTGGCCAGCGACGACGCGTCGTTCATCACGGGTAGTGAGTTCCTGGTGGACGGGGGCATCTCCGGCGCCTACGTCACGCCGCTGTAGCTCTGTTCTGGTTTCTCGGGGGTCATATCGTGCAGCGTCCCGTCATCGGCATCACGTCGTACGTGGAGCCGGCGAAGTTCACGGTCTGGGACATGACCGTGGCGCTCCTGCCGTACATGTACGTGGAGCAGGTCGTACGCGCCGGCGGGCAGCCGATCGTGCTGCCGCCGGCCGGCGAGCCCGCGCAGGTCGTCGGCCGCCTGGACGGCCTGATCCTGGCCGGTGGCGGGGACGTCGATCCGGCCCGGTACGGGCAGGAACCTGGGGATCAAACCGGCTATATCCGCAAATTTCGGGATGAGGCGGAGTTTGGGCTGATCGCGGCGGCCCTCGACGCCGGCCTGCCGTACCTCGGCATCTGCCGCGGCCTCCAGGTGCTCAACGTCGCCCTCGGCGGCACCCTCCACCAGCACCTCCCCGACGTCGTGGGGCACACCGGCCACTCCCCCGCTCCCGGCCGGTTCGGCCCGCTGCCCGTCACGCCCGTCCCCGGCAGCCGCCTGGCCAAGGCGCTGGGCACGGAGCCCGTGACCGTCCCCCACTACCACCACCAGGCCATCGACCGGCTCGCGGACGGCCTCACGGTCACCGCCACCGCCGGTGACGGCACGATCGAGGCGGTCGAGCTGGACTCGGCCCCCTTCGCCGTGGCCGTGCAGTGGCACCCCGAGGCGGCCGAGGACGGCGCCCTCTTCGAGGCGCTCGTGGCGGCCTGCCGCCCCGTTTTCACCCCACCTGTTTGAGCACGCCGTTCAGCACCACGGCTCCGGCGCCGTGCTTGGCGTCGAGATCCCGGCGCTGCTCGTCGGTGGCCACCCAGACCTGCGCCTCCACCTGGTTGCGCAGCACGCTGGAGGACGCCGAGACGAGACGGTCGCCCAACTCGGCCTCGACCTCCTGCTGGATCGCCTGCAACTCGCTCTCGCTGCGTGCCGCGCCGCTGACGCACAGCGCGCCGCCCCACACCTCGCGGACCCACGCCTCACGGCCGGACAGGTCGCCGGTGAACTTCAGGTTGAGCACCAGCCGCAGCGGGTCGTTGGCCTCCGGCGACTCCGCGGGGAGCCCGTCCATGTAGCTCTGGTCGAGCCAGGCGCCCGCGAACTCCTCGACCGTTCCGGCCCGTGCCATCGCCTTGTCCAGCGCCTGCTGGGTGGCCTTGGCGGGATCGACGGGCCGCCAGCCGCCCTCCGGCGCCGGGCACGGGCTCGTGAAGTCCTCCTTGCGAGCGGGGGCCGCCTTCTGGGGCGCGCCCGGCGGCTCGGTGAGCGTCAGCCTGGTGCCGTCCCAGGTGCCCACGACGTGGTATTCGCCCCACTTCACGCCGCCCTGCGACTCGTGATCCACCTTGCTCCAGTCCCAGCCGACGACGTCAAGACCGCTGCACTGCGGCGGCAACGACGTCATGACCGTCAGGCACAGCTGCGGCCCGTGCCCGCCGCCTTCGAGCACCGTCCCACCGGCCTCGTAACGGGGCGGGGGCGCGGCCTCCGACGCGCTGCAGCCCGCGAGGGCCAGGGTGGCCAGCAGGCCGAAAGTCGCCGTTCGCCGATTCATATCCTTTCGACGTCACCACCCCCCGGAGTGGTTCATGAGCAATCAGAACGCGACAACAACCCCATCGCGGCACTAGGCTGACGGGCATCACCGGCGAAACCGTGCGGGAGAGCGCCCTGGCAGCCGGTCAGGGTCCCTGAAGGAGCAAGCCCTCCCCGCAAACCTCTCAAGGCAAAGGACCGCGCGGACGCCGGACGGGAGATCTGCCACGTTTCCCGTCCGGAGGTGACCTCTGGAAAGCAGGCCCGCGGGGCCTCGCCGAAGGTGAAAGTCCGGCAAAACTCGGGCGAAGCTCTCAGGCATCGATGACAGAGGGGGAGGATGCTGGCATCCAATCCTGTCCAGAGGTGCGACAAATGTCCCGACCAACACCGCTACGAGACGTTCACGAGAGCCTCGGCGCCACGCTCACCGACTTCGCCGGGTGGCTCATGCCGCTCCGGTACGGGAGCGAGTCCGCAGAGCACAACGCCGTTCGCCAGGCGGCCGGGCTGTTCGACCTCTCCCACATGGGCGAGATCTTCCTGACCGGGCCGCAGGCCGGGCAGGCGCTCGACTACGCGCTGGTCGGCCACCTGTCGGCGCTGGCGACCGGGCGGGCCAGATACACGATGATCGTCAACGAGCGGGGCGGGGTGCTCGACGATCTCATCGTCTACCGGCTCGACGACGACGAGTTCATGGTCGTGGCAAACGCCTCGAACTACGAAAAAGTGGCAAAAGAGCTGATTGAGCGGTCGAAGGCGTACGACGTGCTGGTCGAGGACCGGTCGGACCAGTACGCGCTGATCGCCGTACAGGGGCCTCGGTCCCAGGAGATCCTCGCCACGCTCACCGACGCCGACCTCGACGGGCTCAAGTACTACGCGGGCCTGCCCGACCTGGTCGACGGGCGGCAGGCGCTGATCGCCCGCACCGGCTACACCGGCGAGGACGGGTTCGAGCTGTTCGTCGCCAACCAGGACGCGGTGCCGCTCTGGCACGCGCTCATGGCGGCGGGCGAGCCGCACGGCCTCAAGCCCGCCGGCCTGTCCAGCCGCGACACCCTCAGGCTCGAGGCCGGCATGCCGCTCTACGGCAACGAACTGGGCGTCGAGCTGACCCCGTTCGACGCGGGGCTGGGCAGAGTGGTGAAATTCGACAAGCCGGGCGACTTCGTCGGCCGGTCGGCGCTCGAGGCGGTCAAGGACGACCCGCCCCGGCGCCGGCTCGTCGGCCTGGTCGCGCGGGGACGCCGGGTGCCGCGCCACGGCTACCCGGTCACCAAAGACGGCGCCGTCGTCGGCGAGGTCACCAGCGGTGCGCCCTCCCAGAGCCTGGGCAGGCCCATCGCGATGGCCTACGTGGACACCGAGGCCGAGTCAGGCCTGGCCGTGGACATCCGGGGCAGCCATGAACCTATGGACCTGGTAGAGCTGCCCTTCTACAGGAGGAACAAGTGAGCAACATCCCTGACGACCTGGGCTACACCAAGGAGCACGAGTGGGTGGCCGGCCTCGACGACGGCCTCACCGTGACCATCGGCGTCACGGCCTTCGCCGCCGAATCTCTTGGTGACGTCGTCTTTGTGCAGCTCCCCGACGTCGGCTCGAGCGTCGAGCCGGGCGAATCCGTCGGCGAGGTGGAGTCGACCAAGTCGGTGAACGAGATCTACACCCCCGTCGGGGGTGAGATCGTCGAGGTGAACCAGGCCGTGGTCGACGACCCGAGCCTGGTCAACAGTGACCCGTATGGCGACGGCTGGATGTTCCGGGTGCGCGTCGAGGGCGACGCCGAGGACGTGCTCTCCGCCGAGGAGTACAAGGCACTCACCTCAGGCGATTCCTGACCTTTTTCGCCGGGGCCCTGCGACGGGCCCCGGCACTGCGCTCATGAGAGGCGCCATCAGTGACTCCTCCGCTCCCTCAAAGGAGCGGCTTCTCGCTTCCCTCAGCTGAGGTAGGCGACGGACAAGCCCTGCCCGTTTCGACCGAGAAAATATCAGGCAATGGCGATCAGCGTCTTCGACCTTTTCAAAATCGGCATCGGCCCGTCGAGCTCCCACACGGGAGGCCCGATGGCGGCCGCGCACAAGTTCGCCCGCGGGCTGCACGACGACGGGCTGCTCTCCCGGGTCACGCGGGTCGAGGCCATCCTGTACGGCTCGCTCGGCCTGACCGGCAAGGGCCACGGCAGCGACAAGGCGGTCCTGCTCGGCCTGTCCGGCGAGAAGCCCGAGCTCGTCGACGTCGACTCCATCGACGGCCGCCTGGCCGAGATGCGCGAGTCGGGCACGGTCAAGCTGTACGGGACGCACGAGATCCGCTTCGTCGTGGGCGAGCACCTCGTCTTCGAGCGCAAGATCTCGCTGCCCGAGCACCCGAACGGCATGCGCTTCACCGCGTACGACGCCGACGGCGAGCAGCTCAAGGAGAAGGTCTACTTCTCGGTGGGCGGCGGCTTCGTCGTCGACGAGAAGGCCACGGGCGCCGACCGCATCAAGCCGGACGACACCGTCCTGCCCTACCCGTTCACCACGGGCGAGGAGCTGCTCAAGCACTGCTCCAACACGGGCCTGTCGATCTCCGCGCTGATGCTGGAGAACGAGAAGGCGTTCGGCCGCACCGAGGAGGAGATCCGCTCGGGCCTGCTGCGGCTCTGGGCGGTCATGTCGGAGTGCGTGCGCCGGGGCATCTCCAAGGAGGGCGTCCTGCCCGGCGGTCTCAAGGTCAAGCGCCGCGCCAACCAGCTCCACCGCCGCCTGCAGTCGGAGCCGGCGGAGAAGGACCCGCTGCAGGCCATGGACTGGGTCGCGCTGTTCGCGCTGGCGGTCAACGAGGAGAACGCCGCCGGGGGCCGCATCGTCACCGCCCCCACCAACGGCGCCGCCGGCATCATCCCGGCCGTCCTGACGTACTACACCCGCTTCGTCCCGCACGCGGACGAGGAGGGCGTGGTCCGCTTCCTGCTGACGGCGGGCGCGATCGGCGTGCTGTTCAAGGAGAACGCCTCGATCTCGGGCGCCGAGGTGGGCTGCCAGGGCGAGGTCGGCTCCGCCTGCTCGATGGCCTCGGCCGGCCTCACGGAGGCCCTCGGCGGCACGCCCGAGCAGGTCGAGAACGCGGCCGAGATCGGCATCGAGCACAACCTGGGCCTGACCTGCGACCCGATCGGCGGCCTGGTCCAGATCCCGTGCATCGAGCGGAACGCGGTGGCCTCCAACAAGGCCATCACGGCCGCCCGGATCGCCCTGCGCGGCGACGGCCGCCACTTCGTGCCGCTGGATCGTGCCATCAAGACGATGCGGGACACCGGGCGGGACATGCTGGACAAGTACAAGGAGACCTCACGCGGCGGCCTGGCCGTCAACGTGATCGAGTGCTGACCTCACCCTGACGGCCGCGTCAGCGGCGGACGTGCAGGCGGACGACGGTGCTCGCCTCGTCGTCGCGGACCTCGCGGCGGATCCTGCCGACGATGTCGTGGTCCAGTTTGCTCACCACCGCGCCCACGTCCGCGGTGGACGGGCACGTCAGGGTGACGCGCAGGCCGTTCTCGGTGACCCGCACCGCCGACCGGCCCAGCCCTTCCACGCCCTTCAGCCCGACGAAGAGCATCGCGGTGCCCGTGCCGTTGCGGGCGCCGCGGCGGCCCCAGCCGAGGCTGAGCAGGAGCCAGCGGAGCGAGACCAGCGACAGGAGCAGGAAGCTCAGGGCCAGCACCCACAGGGGCCAGGGCTCGTCGGCCAGCGCCCGGCGGGCCTGGGCCGGGAGGACCTTGGCGGTGGCGGGCAGGTCGAAGAAGCGGCCGTGGCCGCGGAGCCAGGCGTACATGCCCAGGCCCAGCAGCGTGGCGCCCACGATGGCCAGGCCGACGCGGTTGCCCGCGTACTGCCGCATCGCGGCCCCCTTGCCGCGCGGGGGTGTCCGTTGCGCGTCCGTGCGTTCGGGCATCAGGCCGCCTCTCCGCGTGGCCGGGGCCTCTCGGTGTGTTCGGGCATCAGGCTCCCTTTCTGCGCAGCCGGACCACGACCTCGCCCGTGCCCAGCGTGCCCACGCCCGCCAGCCGGTCCCCCACCGCCGTGCCGACCTGCCTGAGCATCGTGCCGGAGCTCTCCGTCCCCGTCATGACCGTGACCTCGATGGTGCTCCTGCGCAGCCGTACCCGGGCCCGGTCCACCCCCTGCACCTGCTGGGCGGCCGCGCGGAGCGTGCGGCGCAGGCCCGAGCGGGTGATGCCGATGACGGTCCGCGGGTCGGACGTCTCCACCGGCACCAGCCTCGACTGGCCGGGCACGAGCGCCAGCAGCAGCATCAGCGTGCCCGCGCCCACCATGCCCGCGGCGGCGGTGGCCAGCTCGGGCCAGGTGGTCCTGCTTGCGAGCTCGACCAGTCTGTTCACGGGGACCCAGCCGAGCCGGTGGCCGAGCAGCCCTGACACGATCTCGGCCGCCGTCGCCCCCAGCCCGGCGGCCAGCGTGAGCGCGACGAGGGCTCCAGGGAGGGTTCGCGCCGGCCTGAGCGCCCTGCTCGCCCGGCGCAGCCCGGTGTGCCGCGCGGGGACGGCGGCGCCGGGGACTGTCTGCTGAAGCGTGGTCATCACAACGACACACGTACACGGATCCCCCGGGGCCGGAACCGCGCCCCCGCCGCCCGTTTGCCCGAACATTACGGGGCGGCCAACAAGGTGAACAACACTCATATTCATTTGCCCGATATGCCGTTACGCTGCCCATATGGACGACCGCCAGCGCTATGACCGCGCCACAGCGGTCCTCGAGCCGCCGTTCGCGATCCTCGATCTGGCGGCCATGCGGGCCAACGCGGCGGATCTCGTACGGCGGGCGGCGGGCAAGCCGATCCGGGTGGCCAGCAAGTCGGTCCGCAGCCGCCCGGTGCTCGAACGCATCCTGGCCATGGACGGCTTCCGCGGCATCATGGCCTTCACGCTCCCCGAGGCGCTGTGGCTGGCCTCTCACGGGTTCACGGACATCCTGGTGGCCTACCCGACGGCCGACCGGCACGCGCTGGCCGAGCTGGCCGGGGACGAGAACGCGGCCAGGCACATCACCCTGGCCATCGACTCGACCGCCCACCTGGACTTCACCGAGGCGGCCGTGGCCGGGGTGAGCCCCCGGGCCGAGATCCGGACCTGCATCGACATCGACGCCGGATATATCGCCTTTGGCGGTAAATTTCGGGCCGGGGTGCTCCGCTCGCCGATCCGCGAGCCCGACGAGGCCGCCGACCTGGCCGCCGCCGTCGCCAAGCGCCCCGGGTTCCGGGTGGCCGGGCTGATGGCGTACGAGGCCCAGATCGCTGGGCTCGGCGACGATCCGCCCGCGAACGCCGCCTACACCCGCGCCGTCCGCATCATGCAGGCCCGCTCCGCCAGGGACCTCATCCTCAGGCGCGGCCGCATCGTGAACGCCGTCCGCCAGATCACCGACCTGGAGTTCGTCAACGGCGGCGGCACCGGGTCCGTCGAGCGCACCGTACGCGAGAAGGCCATCACGGAGGTGGCGGCCGGATCCGGCTTCTTCCACCCGAGGCTGTTCGACTTCTACCGCCGCTTCACCGGGCACCCGGCCGCGCTCTTCGCATTGCCGGTGGTGCGCCGCCCGAGCGTGGACACCGTGACCGTGCTCGGCGGCGGCTATCTGGCCTCGGGCACGCCGGGCCAGAGCCGCCTGCCGCAGCCGTACCTGCCGGCCGGGCTGCACTACGCCCGGGACGAGGGGGCGGGCGAGGTGCAGACCCCGCTGCTCGGCCAGGCGGCCCAGGACCTGCGGATCGGGGACCGGGTGTGGTTCAGGCACGCCAAGGCGGGCGAGATGTGCGAGCGCTTCGACGCGCTCCACCTCATCGACGGCGACACGCTGGTGGAGTCGGTGCCCACGTACCGGGGCGAGGGCCGGACCTTCCTCTGACGGCCCCCGGCGAGCCCTCTGCGGGTCAGCGGCGCCGGCGTCGGCGCCAGAGCATGACGGCCGCCCCCACGACCAGCACCGCGCCGATCCCGATCAGCACCGGCGCCAGGTCGGGCCGCTCCTCCTCCCACATCTCATCGGGATGCTCGCCGGCTTCGACCGGCCGCGACGTCACCCCCAGCGCGTCGCCCACGGACGCCACGAAGTGCGTGGCCCTGCTCTTGACGTCGGACACCGTGCGCTCGGCGACCCGCTTGGGGCTCACCCGGTCGGCTATGGCGTCGACCGTCTGCGCCAACTCCGCGCGTGTCCGCGCGATCCGCCGCTCCAACTCGTCCGGATCGGTGTCAGCCATGGCTCTCCTCCCGGCCTCATGCGTGGCCGCGCCCGCTCCGCGTGCCGTGCGAGCTCCGTCGTTCGTGGTGCTGATCAGTCTGTCAGGTCGGCGCGCCGTACGGCACGGCGGCCAGGCCGGTAGGTTGGCGGGAAGGAACTCAGGAGGGCCCATTGACCGAAACCAAGCTCGCGCCCGGCGACGCCGCGCCCGAGTTCACGCTACCCACCGCCGACGGCGAGGCCGTCTCGCTTGACGCCTACCGCGGCAAGCGGGTGATCCTCTATTTCTACCCTGCCGCGATGACGCCCGGCTGCACCAAGCAGGCCTGCGACTTCCGCGACAACCTCGGCCAGTTGACGGCCGAAGGTTTCGTCGTTCTCGGCGTGTCTAAGGACAAACCGGAAAAACTTGCCAAATTCGCCGAACGTGACGCCCTGACCTTCCCCTTGTTGTCCGACCCCGACCTGACCGTGCACCAGGCCTACGGCGCGTACGGCCCGAAGAAGCTGTACGGCAAGGAGGTCGTGGGGGTCATCCGCTCGACGTTCGTCATCGACGCGGACGGAAAGGTGGAGCAGGCGCTCTACAACGTGAAGGCCACGGGCCACGTGGCCGGGCTCAAGAAGAAGCTCGGCCTGAGCTGACCACCCCGGCGGGCCCTCCCGCAGGGCCCGCGCCCGCCTTCACATACGCTCCTCTTCCTCATTGAGAGCGCTAAACTGTGTCAGGCCCGCATTGGCGGGGGCTGCGCGGGCGTGGCGAAATGGCATACGCGGCAGGTTTAGGTCCTGTTGGTGGTGACACCGTGGGGGTTCGAGTCCCCCCGCCCGCACACCTGTGCACCGGACCGGCCATTTCCCCGAAAACGGCGGCCGATATGCGAATGATTTGCGGGCCTGGCGAAAAGAATGGCTAGCCGCTGCTGGTCGGGAACGGGACCGGCGCCGGTGGGGCGACGGACTGCGGGGCCTTCGGCACCACCCAGCCGCAGAAGACGCGGTCCTTCCCGTTCTCCTCGCAGGCGGAGCCGTCGAGGCGCTCGGGCATCTGGAAGCCCCTGGGCATCCGGTCCGGCTCCTGCCAGTACATCCCGTGCACCTCGTCCCGGTGCGCGAATCCGCTGACCACGGCCACGGCGGTGCCGCCCAGCAGGGCGCCGATCACAAGGCCGACGAGTCCGGCGCCGAGGACCTGGGCCTGCTTCTGCCGGAAGAACTCCCGGTAGGAGTCAGGACGCTGAGGCTGCGCGAGAGGCATGGTGAATCCGGGGCCCGGAGGGGCCTCGCCGTACTTCAGCCGGCTCCGCGCCCCGGACTCGTGAAGATCGTCATCAGGGGTCGGGTCGCGCGGTGCTTCCTCTTCACCGCGCGACCCGGCGTCGCGATCATGATCCGCCATCACGATCTCCCTTTACTCGCCCACTAGAGGGGCGCTCCCAGAGACAAGAATGCCCAAGTCACCGTAAGCCCGGCGTAAGACCCAGGTCTGTTCCCCGCCACGTAAGACCTGGGTCGTAGACGCACTTCCACCTACAGGCGGAACAACGGTCAGACGGCGGTACATATCGTGATGGTGTGTTCGGCAAGGTGCGGGCGTGGTCGAGACGCCACGAGAAGCTGGCGGGCGTCCTCCGGGTCGCCCCGCTCGCCACGCTGTGCGCGATCCTGGCGATCCCGTACGCGACCGGCTCCCCGACCGCGGCCGTCGGCCCGTACCTCGGCGTGGCCGGATATCTGGCCCTGTCGGCGGCGCTGCTGCTGCCGCTGCTCTGGCGCGACCGCCCGGTCGCCTCGTTCGCCGTGATCGCGCTGATCAGCTTCGGGCAGTGGCTGGCGGGCGTCAACCCGCTGCCCGCCAACCTCGCCGTGCTGGTCGCGCTCTGGGCGGTGGCCTACCGGTGCTCGTTCCGCTGGAGCCTGGCCGCGGGCCTGGTGACGGAGCTGGGGGTGTTCCTGGCCCTGGCCAGGTGGGACACGCCCACGTTGGGGATGTTCCTCAGCACCTCGATCTTCACGGTGACGGTCTGGCTGACCGGCCTGTACGCCAGCACGCGCCGGCGATACCTGGAAGGGCTCGAAGAGCGCGCGGAACGGGCGGAGCGCGAGCGCGACCAGCAGGCCAGGATGGCCGCCGCGGCCGAGCGCGCCAGGATCGCCAGGGAGCTGCACGACGTCGTGGCCCACAACGTCAGCGTGATGGTGGTGCAGGCCGACGGCGCGGGCTACGCGCTCGACAGCGATCCCGAGCAGGCCCGCGAGGCCGTCCGGGCCATCTCCAAGACCGGCCGCGCCGCGCTCGCCGAGATGCGCAGGCTGGTCGGCGTCCTGCGCGAGGGCGAGCAGGACGGCACCGACTACACCCCGCAGCCGGGGCTCGGCCAGCTGGAGGACCTGGTACGCGGCTCGGCCGTGCCCGCGCGGCTCCAGGTCGGCGGCGCGCCCGTCGAGCTGCCCGAGGGCCAGCAGCTCGCGGTCTACCGCATCGTCCAGGAGGCCCTCACGAACGCGCTCAAGCACGGCGGCCCGGGCGCCCAGGCGCTCGTGGAGATCGACTACAGCGGCCCCGAGCTCGTCGTACGCGTGACCGACGACGGCAGGGGCGCGGCGGCCCCCAGGAGCGCCGACGGTCACGGCCTGATCGGCATGCGCGAGCGGGTCGGCATGTACGGCGGCGCCGTGTCGGCGGAGCCCCTGCGTGGCGGCGGGTTCGAGGTGCTGGCCAGATTGCCCATGGTCAAGGCGGCATAGAGGAGGTGGCCGGGTGATTCGCGTGATGCTGGTCGACGATCAGGAGTTGCTGCGCGCCGGGTTCAGGATGGTGCTCGCGGCCCAGCCGGACATCGAGGTGGTGGCCGAGGCCGGCGACGGCGCCGCGGCGCTGGAGCGGCTGGAGACCACCGAGGTGGACGTCGTGCTCATGGACGTGCGCATGCCGGTCATGGACGGCGTCGAGGCCACCAGCCGCATCCAGGGCCCGAAGGTGCTGATCCTGACCACGTTCGACCTCGACGAGTACGCGTTCGCCGCGGTCAAGGCGGGCGCGGCCGGGTTCCTGCTGAAGGACGTGCCGCCGGCCGACCTGGTCGACGCGATCAAGATCGTGCACGCGGGCGACTCGGTGGTGTCGCCGAGCACGTTACGGCGGATGCTGGACAGGTTCGCCGCGCAGCTCCCGACGGACGACCCGGTGGCGACGGCCGACCTGACGCCGCGCGAGCGGGAGGTGCTGCTCATGGTGGCCCGCGGCCTGTCCAACATGGAGATCGCCGGCCGCTTGCAGGTGGCGGAGGCGACGGTGAAGACGCACCTGGGGCGGGTGCTGGCCAAGCTGGGGCTGCGGGATCGGGCCCAGGTCGTGGTGTACGCGTACGAGGCCGGGCTGATCGTGCCGTCGCATCGACCGGAAAGTCATCGGCCGAAAGTCTGACCGGTGTCATCTGTAGTCCTACACGAAGTCCATCCGCAGGTCCCACAGATCCTGAACTTTCCACTCCTAGCGTGGTTCGCGTTGAAAAACCGCGACAAGGAGTGAAAGTGACGCTCACCGATACCCGGCGCCAGGCCCCGCCCGCGGTGCTGGCCAGAGATCTGACCAAGGTGTACGGCGAAGGCGACGCCCAGGTGCACGCCCTCCGCACGGTGAACGTGTCCTTCGCCACCGGGGCCTTCACCGCGATCATGGGCCCGTCGGGCTCCGGCAAGTCCACGCTGATGCACTGCCTGGCCGGGCTCGACGCCGCCGCCTCGGGCACCGTGCACATCGGCGACGTGGAGCTGACCGGGCTGACCGACCGGCAGCTCACGCTGCTGCGCCGCGAGCGGATCGGGTTCGTCTTCCAGGCCTTCAACCTGCTGCCCACGCTCACCGCCGAGCAGAACATCCGCCTGCCGCTGGACATCGCCGCCCGCCAGGCGGACCAGCAGCTGTTCGACCGGGTGATCGAGACCGTCGGGCTGAAGGACCGGCTCGGGCACCGGCCGAGCGAGCTGTCCGGCGGCCAGCAGCAGCGCGTGGCCGTGGCCAGGGCACTGATCAGCAAGCCGCAGGTGATCTTCGCCGACGAGCCCACGGGGAACCTGGACTCCCGCAGCGGCGCCGAGGTCCTGTCCTTCCTGCGCACCTCCGTACGCGAGCTGGGCCAGACCATCGTCATGGTCACGCACGACCCGGTGGCCGCCTCGTACGCCGACCGCGTGGTGTTCCTGCGCGACGGCGAGCTGGTCACCGAGATCGGCGCGCCGACGCCGCAGTCCGTGCTGGACACGCTCGTCCAGCTGGAAAGGGCGTGACGGGGTGCTGAAGACGGCACTGGCCGGGCTGCGCGCGCACACGCTCAGGCTGCTGCTCACCTCGCTGGCGATCACGCTGGGCGTGGGGTTCATCGCGGGCACGTTCGTGCTGAACGACACCGTGCAGGCCGGGTTCGCGCAGCGCGTCACGGCCGACGCGGGCAAGGTGGACGTGGCCGTGCTGACCAAAGGCCCCGACGCGGTGCTGCCGGAGCGCGTCCTGGAACAGGTGCGCGCCCTGGACGGCGTCACCGAGGCGCAGGGCCTGATCCGCGCCGCCGCGCCCGTGCTCGGCAAGGACGGCAAGACCGTCGGGAACGCCCCCACCACGGCCCTGTCCATCGTCCAGGGGCCGCTCGACCGCACCGACATCGTCTCGGGCACCGGCCCCGGCACCGACGACCAGGCAGCCGTGCTCGACAAGAACACCGCCAAGGCCCAGGGCTTCAAGCTCGGCGACACGCTCACGGTGCTCGACGCCAAGCAGCGCAAGCACCAGTTCAGGCTGGTCGGGCTGCTCGACCCCGGTGTGGACCAGGAGCTCTCCTACACCGGCGCGGTCGGCTTCACCACCGCCACCGCGCAGCGGATGACGGGCACGGAGGGCTACCGCGAGATCGACGTGGCGGGCCGGGCCCCCGGGCTGAAGCAGGCCGTCGCGGCGGCCGTGGGCGGCGCGTACGTGGTCAAGACCGGCGGCGAACTGGCCGACGACCTGGCCAGGGCGGCCGGGGTGGAGACCCGCATGTTCACGCTGGGCCTGCTGATGTTCGGCGTCGTGGCGATGATGGTGGCCGCGCTGGTCATCTACAACACCTTCAACATCCTCGTCGCGCAGCGCACCAGGGAGATGGCGCTGCTGCGGTGCATCGGGGCCACGCGCGGGCAGGTGTTCAGCTCGATCGTGCTGGAGTCCACGGTGGTGGGGCTGATCGCCTCCGCGCTCGGCCTGGTCATCGGGTACGGCCTGGCCTCGCTCACGCTGACGGTCCTGGCCTCGTTCGACGCCCCGCTGCCCACGGACGCGGCCGTCACCCTCAGCCCCGCCACGATCGGGATCGGCCTGGCCGTCGGCCTGGCGGTCACGATGTGCGCGGCCCTGCTGCCCGCCAGGTCGGCCACCCGGGTCGCGCCGATCGCGGCGCTGCGGAGCCAGGCCGAGGAGCAGACGTTCCGCGCGAGCCTGGTACGCGTCGTCTTCGCCGCGCTCTTCCTGGTGGCGGGGCTCGGCACGACGGCCGTCGGCGTCTTCGCGCTCACGCCCGGCCAGCAGGTCTCGCTCCTCGTCGTCATGGCCGGGGGCGCGCTGACGTTCCTGGCCGTGCTGATCCTGGGCCCGGTGATGGTCAAGCCGCTGAGCACGCTGGTCGGCTGGATCCCCGGCAGGCTCTTCGGGGTGCCGGGACGGCTCGCCGTGGACAACTCGGGCCGCAACCCCAAGCGGGCCGCGACCACCACGGTCGCGCTGACCATCGGCGTGACGCTCATGACGCTGATCTCGGTGGTCACCGCGTCCACCAGGCTGACGTTGACGGCCAAGCTGGACGACCAGTTCCCGATCGACTACATGCTGGCCGGCCAGCAGCGCGAGGCGGTCATCCCCCGGTCCGTGGCCACGGAGCTGCGCGGCAGGCCGGAGCTGGCCTCCGTGGCGCAGGTGCGCGCCACCAAGGCCGAATTCTCGGACCGGCGGCTCGAGGTCGGCACGTTCAGCGGGGCGATCGACCCGTCCGTGACCGCCGGCTCCATGAAGGGCTTCGGCCCCGGGCAGGCGGCGGTGGCCGACAATGTGGCCACGGAGCGGGGTGTGCGGCTAGGCGACTCGGTCTCGCTGAAGACCAAGGAGGCCGGGGTCGTCTCGCTGAAGGTGGTGGCGCTGCTCGACGGGGCCCAGTCGACGCTGCCGTCGGTCATGGTCGCGGAGGCGGCGTTCGACACGTACTTCGGCGCTCTGCCCGACTCCCGCGTCCTGATCAACATCAAGGACGGCGTGCCGCCCGAGCGGGCCCGCAAGGTGGTGGACGCCGCCGTCGCGGCCTACCCGACCGTGCAGGTGTCCAGCTCGACGGAGGTACGCGGCCAGTTCGACGAGACGCTGGACATGCTGCTCATGATCATCACCGGGCTGCTGGGGCTGGCGATCCTGATCTCGCTCCTGGGCATCGCCAACACGCTCTCCCTGTCGGTCCACGAGCGCACCCGGGAGTCGGCGCTGCTGCGCGCCCTGGGCCTGACCCGGCCGCAGCTGCGCCGGATGCTGTCCGTCGAGGCGCTGGTGCTCGGGCTGATCGGAGCGCTGGTGGGGGTGGTGCTCGGCGGGGTCTTCGGCTGGGCCGCGATCAGGGTGATGCTGGACGGGGCCGTCCTGTCGGTGCCCACCGGGCAGATCGCGCTGTTCGTGCTGCTGTCCGGGGCGGCCGGCGTGCTGGCCGCCGTACTCCCGGCCCGCCGCGCGGCACGCGCCTCGATCGTCGGCTCACTCGCCGCCGGCTGACCCTGCGGACTCGGCCGACCCGGTCGAGCGCTTGGGCGCGGGGGCGCTGAGCCTCATGTGCGACGGCCGACTGTCGTGCGCGGAGCCCCGGCCCGCTCGTGCGCGGAGCCCCGGGCTCCCGTACGCGGAGCCCGGGCCTCTCGTGCGCGGGGTTGCGGCTTCCTCAGCGTGGTGTGCGGCCGGGCCAGAGGTCGGCGACCGACTCGGGGTCGAGGAGCGGGCGGGCCACCACCTCGCCGGTTGCACGGTCGATCACGATGCACCCGCCCCCGATCGTCTCCGGCAGCGTGGCCGGGTCGTCGGGTTCGAGCTCGCGTACCCACGCCACATATCCATCGCGGAACCCATGCACCCCCACCGGCACCGCCTCTTCGGACGCCAGCACGCCGTTGAAGTACTCTTCGGCCAGTGCCCGGGCCTGGTCGAGGTTCACCGTGGCCATCCCCGCCGGTCGAGAATCACGCAGAACACCCCGGTCACCGTCATATAGGCCGGTTCGACGGACATGTGCCCCCTCTGAGCGTCGATCCAGATCACCTCGCCGTCGTAGTTCACCGCGTTCCAGGCGTGGGAGCCCCCTCCGGGCCAGCGCACCACGATGGCGGCAGCGGCCCCGTGCCCGGCGTCGCGCAGCCGCCGCGCGATCATCGGATAGGCGTGCCGCCCCTGCCCCGCGCACTGGAAGCGCTGCCCGACCCACCGCTCGATCCTGGCCAGGCTCCCCTCCTCACCGGTCAGCAGGGGCCGGCCGATCCGGTCGTACTCCGGGAATCTGGGCGCGGCCGTGGCGGGCTCGCCGTGCCAGGTGGACAGCACGGCCAGCGCGCAGTCGGCGGCGTTGGAGGCCCGGAACGGGTCGTCGGCGGGGCCGCCGCCGTTGATCAGCCGCACCCAGGTGCCGCGCGGGTCGGGGAAGCGGTCGCCGGGCCGCAGCGCCTCGGCGAGGTCCTGCTCCACCTGCGGGTCCGGCTGAGCGAGCCCACCCGGCATCCCGTACGGCCTGGAGTCGGCGAGCCTGGACGGCCGGCGCGTCCGGTCGAACCAGTCGCCCTCCTCGACGTCGAGGAGGTCACCCGGCATATCGGATATGTCAGGACGCTCAGACCGCTGATCACCGTCGGGCCGGCGATCGTGCCCGGACCGGCGATCGCGATCCCCGGTCCGGTGGTCACGGTCGGATCGAGGGTCGCGGTCCCCCGTCCGGCGATCGTGATCGGACCAAGGGTCACGGTCCCCCACCCGGCGATCGCGGTCGGGCTGAGAGGCGCGGTCGAGCCCCTGGTCGTGCCCGGACCTGCGACCACGGTCGGACCGAGGATCGCGCCCCCCGGTCCGGTGGTCGCGGTCGGACTGAGGATCGCGGTCGGATCGGGGATCGGGACCGGTCCGGGGGTCGGCGGGTGCTCCGGGCTCTAAGGTGGCCGGGCCTCCCGGAGAGCGCGCGGGAGCGGTGCCGGTCTCGGCGGCGCGCTCGTAGTCGAGCCACCGCACCCCCTCCGCCACCACAGGGTTGTACTGTCCGTCTGGAAGGACCCACCGGACGCCCGGCTTGCGCTCGCGGAACACGTCCTACCCCCTGTCCTGCTCGACGACCGATCGTAGAGGGGTCGCCGTGGCAGGGAGGGGAAGTCGGCAAGATTCTCCGCCAGAACCATGGGCTGTACCTGCGGAAACAGGGACAAGCAGGACTCAGGTCACCTTCACCGTGATGGTGTGCCAGCCCGTGGCGCCGTCGGGCGGGGGCGGGGCCTCCTGATCGGTCTGGGTACGCCCGGCGGCGTCGGTCGCCCGCACCTGGATCGTGTGCTCCCCCGCCGTGGCGTCCCAGTCGATCGACCACTGCCGCCAGGTGTCGGGCCCCGGCACCTCGGCCAGCCTCGCCTGCCGCCACTGTCCCCGATCGACCCTGACCTCCACGGCGTCCACCCCGGTGTGCTGGGCCCAGGCCACACCGGCGATCGTGGCTCGCCCGGCCTTCAGGGAATCGCCCGACTTGGGCACGTCGATCCGCGACTGCGTCTTGATGGGGCCCTTGGCCGCCCAGCCGCGCGGCGTCCAGTACGCCTCGTCCTGGTCGAACCTGGTCACCTTGATGTCCACGACCCACTTGGTGGCCGACACGTACCCGTACAGACCGGGCACCACCTGGCGCACGGGGAAGCCGTGCGCCACGGGGAGGGCCTCGCCGTTCATCGCGATCGCGAACAGCGCGTCGCGGCCGTCCATGACGACATCGACCGGGGTGCCGCAGGTGAAGCCGTCGGCCGAGGTGGACAGGAGCATGTCGGCGCCGGACCGGAGCCCGGCCCGGCGCAGCACCTCGGCCATGCGGACGCCGAGCCAGCGGGCGTTGCCGACGTACTCGCCGCCGACCTCGTTGGAGACGCAGGTGAGCGTGACGTCGGCCTCGGTGAGCGGCATGCCGAGAAGCTCCTGGTACGTGAGCTCGACCGGCCGGTCGACCATGCCGTGGATGCGCAGCGTCCAGGAGTTGGGGTCCACCTGGGGGACGACCAGCGCCGTGTCGACCCTATAGAAGTCGCGGTTATTCGTAATAAATGGAGACAAGCCCCTGATGTGGAGGTCCGCGCCTGCCGGGATGGGTTTGGCGGGGGTCGCGGGCCTGGGCAGCGCCACCCTCACCCGCGCGGCGTCCACGGCCCGCCGTCCGCCGAGCGCCTGCCCGAGCATGGCGCCGCCGATCGCGACCACCGCCCCACCGGCGGCTCCGGTCAGCAGCCGCCGCCGGTCGAACGTCCACAGGTCCGCCCCGGCCAGCATGACCGCAGGCCGCTCCACGTCGTCACGCGCCTCACCGCTGCCGTCCCCCCGGGCACCGGCGGGCTCGGTGGCGCCGGTGGGTTGGGCGGCACCGGTGGACTCGGTGGCGCCGGTGGGCTGGGGGCCATCAGTGGGCTCGGTGGGCTCGGTGGGCTCGGTGGGCTCGGTGGGCTCGGTCGCATTGGCGGACTCGGCGACACCGGCGTTTTCGGCGACACCGGCGGACCCGATCGCAGCGGTGCCGGGGGGCTGCGTGGCATTGGCGGGTGGGGACGCCGGAAGGGTGAGGGGCTCGCCTGTTGACCGCCGTACCAGCCATCCCAGCGTCCAGGCGCCGGCCGCCACCCCCACCAGGGTCGGCAGCACGTCCAGGATCCCGGCCTCCGGCCGGGTCAGCACCGCCGTCAGGCCGATCGCCGCGAAGACGGCCAGCCCGGCGTAGCCGTAGGCGAGCCTGCGGACGGCCAGCGTCCCGATGAGAGGCGCGATCACGCCGAGCACCACGATCAGCACGCCCGCGATGAGGACCGTCTTGTCGTTCTCGCCGAACGTCCTGATCGCGAAGTCCTTGACCGGAGCGGGAGTCAGGTCGATCGTCGCGTCGCCCACCGCCACCACGGGCGACGACTTGGCCCCGGCGAACGCGGCCACGAGCTGCGCGATCCCGAGGGCCACGCCCCCGGCCACCAGCCCCATCAGGGCCCGCGCCCAGGCGGGCACCATCGAATTACTCTGCACAGTCCGACGTTACGCCGCCCGGCCCCGAGCGGTTCTTACACGGTGGTTACGAGCTGAGCAGATCGCGCACGACGGGTGCCAGCGCGCGGAAGGCCCGGCCCCGGTGGCTGATCGCGTCCTTCTCCTCCGGCGACAGCTCGGCCGTCGTGCGCTCCTCGCCGTCGGGCACGAAGATCGGGTCGTACCCGAACCCGTTGGACCCCCGGCGGGCGGAGATCAGATGGCCCTGGAGCGCGCCCTCCACCACCCGGGACTCCCCCGAGGGCAGCGCCAGCGCGGCCGCGCAGGCGAAGTGCGCGGTCAGCTTGTCGGCGGGCACGTCGGAGACCTGCGCGAGCAGCAGGTCCAGGTTGGCCTGGTCGTCGCCGTGCCGCCCCGACCAGCGGGCGGAGAAGACGCCCGGCATGCCGCCCAGCACGTCGACGCAGAGCCCCGAGTCGTCGGCCACCGCGGGCAGCCCCGACCCCTGAGCCACGGCGTGCGCCTTGAGCAGCGCGTTTTCCTCGAACGTGACGCCGGTCTCGGCGACGTCGCCGATCGAGGGGAACTCCTCGAGCCCGACGATGTCGAACCCGGACAGGATCCGGCGCAGCTCCGCGATCTTGCCCGCGTTGCGGGTGGCCAGCACGATCCTCACGAGCCCAGGGCTTCCTGCTGGATCAGCGTGAGCTCCTCGCAGCCGGCCGCCGCCAGGTCGAGGAGCTGGTTGAGCGCCGCGCGGTCGAAGGGGGCGCCCTCGGCGGTGCCCTGCACCTCGACGAAGCTGCCCTCGCCGGTCATCACGACGTTCATGTCGGTCTCGGCGGCCACGTCCTCGGTGTAGCAGAGGTCGAGCAGCGGCACCGAGCCGACCACCCCGACGGACACGGCCGCGACCGAGCCGATCAGCGGCTCGCCCGGGCACATCCGGCGCTCGCGCATCCAGGCGATCGCGTCGGCGAGCGCGACATAGGCACCGGTGATCGCGGCGGTCCTGGTGCCGCCGTCGGCGTCCAGCACGTCACAGTCGAGCAGAATGGAGTTTTCCCCCAACGCCTTGTAATCGACGCAAGCGCGGAGAGAACGCCCGATCAGCCGGGAAATCTCGTGGGTCCGGCCGCCGATTTTGCCGCGGACCGATTCGCGATCGTTACGAGTATTGGTCGCCCGGGGCAGCATGGCATATTCGGCCGTAACCCACCCCTGGCCGCTGCCCCTCCGCCACCGGGGCACGCTGTCCTGGACCGAGGCCGCGCACAGCACCCGCGTGTTGCCGAATTCGACCAGCACCGATCCCTCGGCGTGAGCGAGCCACTGCCTGGTGATGGCTATGGGACGAAGCTGGTCAGGGTTGCGGCCATCCTGTCGGGACATGCAGATCACCCTATCTCCGCGCCACGACACTCTTGACCAAATGTGTCCGCCACATGGATCCTTACGCAATGACAACGGGGGTGTTGCGTAACCCTGACTTCCTGCGGTTCCTCAGTTCGCACGTTGCCAGTGAACTAGGCGCGAATATCTCCCGTGTTGCGCTTCCGCTGGCGGCCGTGCTCGCGCTGAACGCCGGTCCGGTGGAGATCGGGGTCCTGTCAGCGCTGCAGACGACGGCCTTCCTGCTGATCGGCCTGCCCGCGGGGGTGTGGGTCGACCGGATGCGCCGGCGGCGCGTGATGCTGGCCTCCGACCTGGCCAGGTTCCTGCTGCTGGCCAGCATCCCGCTGGCCGCGGAGCTGGGGCTGCTGACGATCGGCCTGATGTTCGCCATCGCGCTGCTGGCCGGCGTGGCCCAGGTCTTCAACGACGTGGCGGACCAGACGTACCTGCCGGAGCTGGTCGGCACCGGGCAGCTCACCGACGGCAACTCCAAGCTGGAGATCGTGCGGTCGGGCTCGTTCCTGTCCGGGCCGGCCGTGGGGGGCGCGCTGGTGCAGTTGCTGGGGGCGCCGCGCACGCTGTTCGCCACCGCGCTCGGCGCGCTCGCCTCGGTGGTCTTCCTGGGCACGATCAAGGCCCCCGACAAGCCGCCCGCCGTCACCGAGCGCACCCCGCTGCTGCGCGGCATCCGCGAGGGCCTGTCGTTCCTGTGGCGCGACCGGCTGCTGCGCATGTTAGCCACCTCGACGGTGGCCGGAAACCTGTGCACCAGCGCCGTGCTCGGCCTGTCGGTGCTGTTCCTGGCCCAGGTGGTCAAGCTGCCCCCCAGCACCATCGGCCTGCTGCTCATGTCGGGCGGCATCGGCGGCCTGATCGGCGGCTTCACCGGCTCCTGGCTGTCCAGGCGGTACGGCACCGCCAGGATGACCTGGCTGGCGGTCATCCTGGGCTCGCCCTTCGGCCTGCTGCTGCCGATGACGCAGGCCGACTGGCGGGTGGTGTGCTTCGCGATCACTTCGATCGCGCTCACTTGGAGCGCGACATTGTTGAACGTGGGCCAGGTCACCTACCGGCAGACCGTGACCCCCGAGCATCTGCTCGGCCGGGTCAACGCGTCGGTGAGGTTCATGACCTGGGGCATCATGCCGCTGGGCGCGCTGTTCGGCGGGCTCTTGGCCCAGCAGATCGGGGTGCGCGAGGCCCTGTGGGTGATCATGGGGGCCCGGCTGCTGACCTTCGTGCCGCTGCTGTTCTCCCCGTTGCCCCGCATGCGCGATTTCACCCAGGCTCAGGCCAGGTCGTAGACCGCGCCGCTGCGGGCCAGCTCGATCGGGCCGGCGAAACCGCCTCCCATCGCCTCCTCGAGCACGGTGGCCTGGTCGTTCCACGGGACGAGGTGGGTGAGCACGAGCCGTCCGACGCCGGCCTCGGCCGCGTGCCGGGCGGCCTGGCGGCCGGTCAGGTGCAGGTCGGCGGGCAGGTCCGGGCCCTCCACGAACGACGCCTCGCACAGCAGCAGGTCGGCGCCCGTGGCCAGCTTCACCAGCTCGCTCGACTCGCCGGTGTCGCCGGAGTAGGCCACGCACCGGCCGCCGCCGGTCACGCGGAAGCCGTACGCTTCGACCGGGTGGTTGACCAGCCCGGCGGTCAGCGTGAACGGCCCGATCTCGAACGAGCCCGGCGCCAGCGGCACGAAGTCGAACGCGGTCTCCAGGCCCGGCTCGTCCGGCATCCCGTACGCGGCCGACAGCCGGGCGGGCGCGTCGGCCGGCGCGTAGACGGGCAGGGTGGGGTACGGAGCGCCGGGCCCGTACGTGCGGACCACGTGGTAGGAGCACAGGTCGAGACAGTGGTCGGCATGCAGGTGCGACAGGCAGATCGCGTCCACGTCGTACACGCTGATGTGGCGCTGGAGCGCGCCGAGCGACCCGTTGCCGAGGTCGAGCAGCAGCTTGAACCCGTCCGCCTCGATGAGGTAGCAGGACGCGGGGCTGTCGGGCCCGGGGAAGCTGCCCGAACACCCGACGATGGTCACCTTCATGTGGGCTCCTTCCCGATGCGACGCTCCGCGTCGCTGCTCGGCCGCCGAAAGCCGGTGTCGTCGCTCGTCGGTCCCGACACCGGCGCGGCCGAGTGGCCGTTAGAGGTAGTACCCCCCACTGGTGCGACTTCGACCACATCGATCTCCGGCCCCAGGAAACGTCGCCCGAGCCGGGCGAAGAGCAGGGAGTCGCCGGTGGCGCGGAAGCGGTGCCGGGGGGTGGCCTCGCCTCCTGCCGCCAGATCGCGGTCGTGCAGGATCCGGTAGACGTCCTTGGCCGTCTCCTCGGCGCTGGAGACCAGCGTGACACCGTCGCCGACGACATAGGAGATGGCGCCGGTGAGCAGCGGGTAGTGGGTGCAGCCGAGGATGAGGGTGTCACACCCGGCGGCCCTGATGGGCTCCAGGTACTCGCCCAGGACCTCGATGAGCTCGTCGCTCATCGTCTCGCCGCGCTCGACGTACTCCACCAGGCGTGGGGCGGCCACGCCGGTGAGCTGCACGTCGGGCGCCGCGGTGAAGGCGTCGTGGTAGGCCATGGACTCGATCGTGGCCCTGGTGGCGATCACGCCGACCCGGCCCGTGCGGGTGGCGCGCACCGCTCGCCTGGTGGCGGGCTGGATCACCTCGACGACCGGCACGTCGTAACGCTCGCGGGCGTCGCGCAGCACGGCGGCGCTGGCGCTGTTGCAGGCGATCACGAGCATCTTCACGCCGTGGTCGACGAGGTGGTCCATCACCTCCAGGGCGTAGGCGCGGACCTCGGCGATGCGTTTCGGCCCGTACGGCTGACGGGCCGTGTCGGCCACGTACGTAATGGACTCATGGGGCAACTGGTCGATGATCGCGCGCGCGACCGTCAGGCCGCCGACCCCGCTGTCGAAGATCCCAATACTCGCGTCCGGCACGCTCTAGAGGGTAGGCGACCTGCACGATCAACTCTGCGTAAGAATGCTCACAGGTACGACACGGAGACGTGCGGGGGGTGTTGTCTTGGTCACATCCGGGCCGGTCAGCCGCGTCCGACCCGGGCGAGCTGGCGCGACTGGGCCACGAGGCGGCCCGTGGAGTCGCGTACCTCGACCTCCTCGTCGAACCAGCCGTCCGAGACCAGCCGGCCGCTGCCGAGCAGTGTGAGCCAGCCGGGGGCGGGCAGCGCCCGCAGGTGCCAGGTGAGGTCCACGGTCGGCGCCCAGCCGCGCGCGCCCGCCGAGAACACCACCGGCGGCAGCGCGTCCACGGCCAGCGCCAGCACGTAGGGGTCCGGGTCCTGGGGCTCGGCCATCCTGAAGTACGCTCGCGACTCCGGCCTGCCGGAGGGCTCGCCCTTCAGCCAGCCGATCGTGGGCGGGTCGAAGAGCAGCTCCATCCGGGCGTTCAGGTTCATGCCCGACTCGGGCTTGGGGTCGGGGAGCTTGGCGCAGTCCTCGATGCCGGGCATGTCATACGCCGATTTTTCGGCATAAATCGGCTCGACCTCGTGCAACGTGGCCGTCGTGATCAGCCCCTCGATGTGCGCCACGTCGTCCTGCACGAGCGTGGCCCTGGCGAACGCGGCCGTCCTGCCCGCCTTGAGCGGCTCGATCCTGATCTGCGCGGGCCCGGCGACCGGCGCCTTCAGGAACTGCGCCGTCGTGCTCACCGGATGCTCGAACGGCGAGGCGTCCACCGCCGCGCGCAGGATCACGGCCATGAGGTAGCCGCCGTTGAGGGGGCCGCCGATGGCGTATCCGGGGTCGAGGCACACGTCGTACGTGCCCTCGTCGATCCTGATCGCCTGAGTCGCCTCGTCGAACTTGGTCATCCGCGCCCGCCTCAACTCCGGAATTATGTTCTAGCGCCCGCATAGTCTATGGCATCCCCCTATCAGCGTGCCTACCTGCGAAAACATGATTCGGTTGAGAAAGTTCGATCATGGCAAGTGTCACCGAACTCCTCGGTCAGTCCGTTTGGGACTCCGACGGGATATGGGTCGGCCACGTGGTCGACATCCGCGTGATCAAGCACAGGGGCGAGCTCCAGAAGAGCCACACCGTCTACGGGCTGATCGTCTCAAGCCGCCGCGCGCCGCTGCTGCTCGGCCTCACCCGGGAGAACCAGGGCCGCGCGTCCTGGCTCTCCCGCTCGCTGTCCCGTCTGGTCTATGTGGGCTGCACATTCGTGCCGTGGTCGTGCGTGCTCGACTATGGAAGCGGCGAGGTCCACATCAATGCGCTCAGAAAGGAACTCAGCAGGGTCTGAATCTCACTTCAGCACATTGCAAGCGCCCGTCTAGCAACATCAGCTAACTTCTCTGTGGTCAAAAGTCCACATTGTGAGTTGAGTGATGTCTGCGAATAATCCCCCCTACGGCCAAGATCCTGACCGGACCACGGCGTACAACTGGAACCAGGGGCAGCAGCCGGAGAACCCCCCGACGATGCCTCAGTCATCGGGACAGCCGTACCCGCCGCAGCAGCCCTACCAGCAGGGGGGTTACGGCCAGCAGGCGTCCTACGGACAGCAGCAGCAGCCGTACGACCCTCAGCAGGGGTACGGGCAGCAGCAGCCGACCTACGACGCCGGCTACGGCCAGCAGGGCTCGTACGGCCAGCAGCAGAACTGGCAGCAGGGCCAGCAGCAGGGCCAGCAGGCCCAGGGCGGCTGGCAACAGCAGCAGCCGCAGCAGGGTTGGCAGCAGGAGCAGCAGGGCTGGCAACAGCAGGGCCAGGGCTGGCAGCAGGAACAGCAGCAGCAAGGTTGGCAGAACGACCAGTACGCCCAGAGCGGCTGGCAGCAGCAGGGGCCCGAGGGGTTCGGCCCGGCGCAACCGGCCAAGAAGGGCCGCAAGACCTGGATCATCGCCGCGGCCGCTGCGCTCGCGGTGATCCTGCTCGGCGGCGGCACCGTATGGGCCATGGGCGCCATCGGCGGCGGCGGTACGCAGCCGAACGAGGTCCTGCCCGCCAACTCGATCGCCTACGCCCGGCTCGACCTGGACCCGGCCGCGAACCAGAAGCTGGCGCTGTTCCAGATCGCCAGGAAGTTCACGGTCACCAAGGACTCCTTCACCGGCGAGGACCCGCGCAAGGCGCTCTTCGACACGATCAACTCCGACTCCGACTCCAAGGTCGACTTCGCCAAGGACGTCGACCCCTGGCTGGGCAGCAGGGTCGGCTTCGCCGCCGTGCCGTCGGGCAAGGAGGATCCCGACTTCGCGGTGGCCGTCCAGATCAAGGACGAGGCGCAGGCCAAGGCCGGCATCGCCAAGCTGATGAAGGGCGAGAAGTACGGCCTCGCCTTCCGTGACGACTACGCGCTGCTGAGCTCGACCCAGGCGCTGGCGGACAAGTTCGCGAAGTCCGAGGGCAGCCTGGCCGACAACGCCGAGTTCAGCGACGACATGGGCGCGGTCGGCGAGCAGGGCGTGCTGTCGTTCTGGGCCGACATGGGCGGGCTCATGGAGGTGGCCAAGAAGGAGGTCCCGGCCGAGCAGGCCGCCCTGGTGGACCAGGTCAAGGACGCCAGGTTCGCCGGCGCGCTGCGCTTCGACAGCGCGTACGTCGAGCTCGCCGGCCTCGTGCGCGGCGCCAAGGGCATGACCCCCGAGGGTGACCTGCCCAAGGCCAACCTGGGCACGCTGCCCGCCACCACGGCGGGCGCCGTGTCGATCTCCGGCCTCGACCAGATGGTCACCAAGCAGTGGGACCAGATCCAGAAGCAGGCCGCGGCGAGCGGCGGCGCCGAGGTCAAGCAGATGCTGGAGTCGGCGCAGAGCCAGCTCGGGATCCAGCTGCCCGGCGACCTGGCCACGATCTTCGGCAAGAACTTCACGCTCGCCGTGGACAGCCAGGGCCTGGGCGGCGACCAGATCAAGGGCGGCGTGCGCATCGTCACCGACCCGGCCAAGGCGCAGGCCATCGTCGACAAGGTCCAGCAGGCGCTGACCTCCCAGGGTCAGGGCGCGCCGCAGATCGCCAAGGTCGCCGGCGACGGCGTCTTCACCGTGGCGACGTCGGACGAGTACGCCAAGCAGCTGGCCGGTGAGGGCACGCTGGGCGACTCGGAGACGTTCCAGACGGCGATCCCCAACGCGGGCGACGCCAACTACGCGGTCTTCGTGGACCTGGACAAGGTGGAGAACCTCTACCTCAAGTCCATGCAGGGCGACGACAAGGCCAACCTCCAGGTGCTGCGGGCCGTCGGGATGAGCGGCACGCAGACCGACACCGAGGCGACGTTCTCGCTGCGGGTCCTGTTCAACTGAGCGACGAACGGAACAGGCGGCCGGCCCCTTGTGGACCGGCCGCCTGTTTCATGCTGTTTCAGGCCCAGAGCTGGCCTTCGAGGCGCTCTTCCGCCTCCTCCAGGGTGCCCTCGTAGGCGCCCGTGGACAGGTATTTCCAGCCGCCGTCGGCCACCACGAACGCGACGTCGGCGCGCTCGCCCGCCTTGACCGCCTTCCTGGCCACGCCCAGCGCCGCGTGCAGCGCCGCGCCGGTCGAGACGCCGGCGAAGATGCCCTCGGAGGCCAGCAGCTCGCGCGTGCGCCGCAGCGCGTCGGCCGAGCCCACGGAGAAGCGGGTGGTCAGCACGGACTCGTCGTAGAGCTCGGGGATGAAGCCCTCGTCCACGTTGCGCAGTCCGTAGACCAGCTCGCCGTAACGCGGCTCGGCGGCGACGATCTGCACGCCGGGCACCCGCTCGCGCAGGAACCGCCCGACGCCCATCAGCGTGCCCGTCGTGCCGAGCCCGGCCACGAAGTGGGTGATGGTGGGCAGGTCCTCGAGGATCTCCGGGCCGGTGGTCTCGTAGTGCGAGCGCCAGTTGGCCGGGTTTCCGTACTGGTAGAGCATCACCCAGGAGGGATTCTGGGCCGCCAGCTCCTTGGCCACGCGCACGGCCTCGTTGGAGCCGCCCGCCGCGGGCGAGGAGATGATCTCCGCGCCCCACATGCGCAGGAGCTGACGGCGCTCCTCCGAGGTGTTCTCGGGCATCACGCAGATCAGCTTGTAGCCCTTGAGCTTGGCCGACATGGCGAGCGAGATGCCCGTGTTACCGCTGGTGGGCTCGAGGATCGTGCAGCCGGGCGTGAGCCGGCCGTCCTTCTCGGCCTCCTGGATCATCCACAGGGCGGGCCTGTCCTTGATCGACCCGGTCGGGTTGCGGTCTTCGAGCTTGGCCCAGATCCGCACGTCGGCGGAGGGCGACAACCTCGGCAGCCCCACGAGGGGCGTGCGGCCGACCGAGTCGATCAGCGAGTCGAACCGCATGTCACCCGCCGGCGACGGCAGGCAGCACGGTCACCGTGTCGCCGTCGGACAGCGGCGTGCCCAGGCCGCCCAGGAAGCGCACGTCCTCGTCGTTCAGGTAGACGTTGACGAAGCGGCGCAGGCTGCCCGCGTCGACCAGGCGCTCCTTGATGCCGGGGTGGCGCGACTCCAGATTGCTGATCAGCTCTTCGAGGGTGGCGCCCTCGGCGTCGACGGCCTTGGCGCCGCCGGTGTAATTACGCAGGATGGTCGGAATGCGAACCTCGATGGCCATCGCGCTCAGTCTCCTCAGATCAGGTCGTCGTCCCATCGGCAGCAACGCCGATGGCTACATGCGGATTCCGCGGGATCTTCCGGTAAGAAACCTGCTCGTCAGGGCTGCCGCCTTAGCGGCAGTGGAGCTGCAGGTTTCTCATCCGACAGTCGTAGACGACGACGGCAGGAGTATGCGCGAAGAGGAAACTCTGCACCGGCCTGACCATCATGGGAGAAACCTTACCTCTTCCTCGGTAATCACTCCGTCGAGGATCCGGTACGAGCGGAACTCCACCTTGTCCTCGTCCCGCGTGGAGACCAGGACGTAGTGGGCGTCCGGCTCGGAGGCATAGGAGACGTCGGTGCGCGACGGGTACGCCTCGGTGGCCGTGTGGGAGTGGTAGATCACGACGGGCTCCTCGTCGCGGTCGTCCATCTCACGCCAGACGCGCAGCTGCTCCATGGAGTCGAAGCGGTAGAAGGTGGGCGAGCGTTCGGCGTTCTCCATCGGGACGAACCGCTCGGGGACACCGTTCCTGCCCGCGATCACCCCGCACGCCTCGTCGGGGTGGTCGGCACGGGCATGGGCGACGATCTTGTCCACCAGTTCCTGCGAGATCGACAGCATGCCCGGAAGTTACCAGAGCGCCCGGACCAGGCTGTCCTGCAGGTAGGTCAGCCAGTCGTAGGTGAGGTAGGCCGGGTAGCGGGGGTCGTCCTCGGACATCACGGCGATCTCGTCGTGGACCTCCTCGGTCACGTCGAGCTTGGTGCCGAGCGTCAGGCGCACGTCGTTGAGCGAGCGCAGCCACGCCTGGGCCTGCTCGGGCGAGAGCTCCGCGCGGCCCGACCTGGCGGTGTCGAAGACGGTCTGCGCGTCGGCCCGCTTGCCGTCGCGCAGGGTGGCCTCGGTGTAGCGGCGGAACTCCGCCGAATCCTTCTCGTCCTCGTACGCCGACGGGAACAGCCTGGCCAGCACCGGGTCGGTCGGCGCCTCTCCCCCGCCGATGCCCAGCGCCCGCTCCAGCGGGTCGTCGCTGGTCCGCCCCGGCTCCACGATGCCCAGCATCATCGACACGAGCGAGCGCAGGAGCGAGACCTCCGCGGCCTCGAACTCCGCGACGACGACGCCGCCCTTGCCCGACGAAAACCCCGATGTCACGCGTGCCGCCTCACTGACCTCATGTGCCTCACTTGACCGAGTCCGGCTGGACCGTCGCCCACAGGCCGTAGGAGTGGAGAATCTGCACATCGCGTTCCATCTCTTCCCGCGTGCCACTGGACACGACGGCCTTGCCCTTGTGGTGTACGTCCAGCATGAGTTTTTCGGCCTTCTCTCTCGTGTAGCCGAAGACCGATTGGAAGACATAGGTCACGTAGGACATGAGGTTGACCGGGTCGTTCCAGACGATGGTCACCCATGGCAGATCGGGCCGGACGTCCGATGACGGACGCTCAACGGCGATTGGAGCGGTGCTACCCACATCCCCGAGTCTGCCCTATCTGGGCCGTAGTCTTCGAGTCGTGACAATGACCATGAGCACTGCGTTGCTCACAGATCACTATGAGCTGACGATGCTGCAGGCGGCGCTCCGGAGCGGAGCGGCGCACAGGCGCGCCGTTTTCGAGGTGTTCGCCAGACATCTGCCGGGTGGCAGGCGCTACGGGGTTGTCGCCGGGACAGGACGTGTCCTGGACGAGCTAGAACGCTTCCGTTTCAGTGAGGAAGAACTCACCTATTTGCGGAAGAGGCAGGTCGTCGACGACGACACTCTGGCGTTTCTCGCCGATTACCGGTTTTCCGGGAACGTCTACGGCTACCGCGAGGGCGACCTCTACTTCCCCGCCTCCCCGATCATGATCGTGGAGGGGACCTTCGCGGAGGCCGTGCTGCTCGAGACCCTCACCCTGTCGATCCTGAACCACGACTGCGCCATCGCCTCAGCGGCCTCCCGCATGACCAACGCCGCGGGCAAGCGGCCGATCATCGAGATGGGCTCGCGCCGCACCCACGAGGCCGCCGCCGTGGCCGCCGCCCGGGCCGCGTACATCGCCGGTTTCGCCTCCACCTCCAACCTCATGGCCGGGTACGCCTACGGCGTGCCCACGGCGGGCACGGCGGCGCACGCGTTCACGTTGCTGCACGACTCGGAGAAGGACGCGTTCGAGGCCCAGATCGCCTCGCTCGGCCGCAAGACGACGCTGCTGGTGGACACGTACGACGTGGCCGAGGCGGTGCGCACGGCCGTGGAGCTGGCGGGGCCGGAGCTGGGCGCGGTCCGCATCGACTCCGGCGACCTGGCCGCCGCCGCGCAGGAGGTGCGCGAGCAGCTCGACGCGCTCGGGGCCTTCGAGACCCGCATCCTGGTCACCTCCGACCTGGACGAGTACGCCATCGCCGCGCTCGCCGCCGCCCCCGTCGACGGTTACGGCGTCGGCACGTCCCTGGTGACCGGGTCCGGCGTGCCCACCGCGGCCCTGGTGTACAAGCTGGTGGCGAGGGAGACGGCCACGGGCAAGCTGGAGGCCGTGGCCAAGCGCTCGGTGGGCAAGCCGTCGCGCGGGGGCCGCAAGCAGGCGTACCGGCTCATGGACGACGTGGGCAACGTGGAGACCGAGCTGATCACCACCGGCGGCCTCGCCCCGGAAGGCGGCATCCCCTTGCTGCACGAGCTGGTGCGCGACGGGCAGGTCGTGGGCAGGGAGCCCCTGCCCGCCGCCCGCGAGCGCCACGAGGCCGCCGTCGCCACCCTCCCCCAGGAGGCCCTGCACCTCGGCCGGGGGTACGCGGCCATCCCCACGGAGTTCGCCTGACCCTCCCCGCGGCAGCGGGGCGACGGGTCGGACGGCGGGCCCTGTTATTAGAGTGCTGAATATGGGGACCGCATTGATCATCGTGGATGTGCAGAACGACTTCTGCGAGGGCGGCAGCCTGCCCGTGGCCGGCGGCTCGGAGGTGGCGGCGGCGATCACTCGCCACATGGCCGAACACGGCTATGACCACGTGGTGGCGACCCGCGACTACCACATCTCGCCCGGCGACCACTTCGCCGAATCGCCCGACTACGTCTCCAGGTGGCCGGCGCACTGCGTGGCCGGGACCCCGGGAGCCGACTTCCACCCGTCGTTCGACGTGTCGGAGGTGGAGGAGGTGTTCAGCAAGGGCGCCTACGCCGCCGCGTACAGCGGTTTCGAGGGCCTTTCTGGCGACGGGGTCCCGCTGGCCGAGTGGCTCGGGCAGCGCGGGGTGCACGAGGTGGACGTGGTCGGGATCGCCACGGACCACTGCGTGCGCGCGACGGCGCTCGACGCGGTCAAGCACGGGCTGGCGGTGCGGGTGCTGCTGGACCTGACGGCCGGCGTGGCCCCGACGACCACGGAGGTGGCGCTGGCGGAGCTGAAGGACGCGGGCGCCACCCTCCGGGGGGCGCCCGTCCTGGGGTGACCGGGATCACCATTGATCACGAGGCGTATGCGATAGGCAACGCTGCGTTCATGTGATATTCAAGAGGACGAACCCCCTCCGGAGCCGTAGTAATACGGAGAGTCACAAACTCCTTTTCGCGGGAGGTAGATTCATGCTGGCCATCTCCCTGGGTGCGGCCTGGCTCGTCCTCGGTCCTCTCTCCCTGTGGCTGCTCGTCCGGGGGAGCGCCGGCGAGCGGGTGGCCGCGGTCGTCACGCTCGCGCTGCTGGAGGGCGGGACGATCGCGATGGGCGCCGAAGAGCGGCCCGCCCCCGCCCCTCCGGCGATCGTGGCCAACCTCGTGGCCTCCTGCCAGGAGCGCGCCCCGGTCCCCCATTCGGCGAAGGTGACCCACGAGATCGTGCTGAGCTGGGCGGCGGCGCCGCAGGAGTGCGGGGCCGCTGAGGTCGTGGTCCGGGCCGAGGGCCGCAAGCTGCGCCTATGGCTGTACGAGGGGCCCAACGTCGGCAGCCACCCGGCCGCGCTCCCGAGCCACCACCAGCGGGTGTTCACGCTGCCGGTGCGCGTCGAGAGCGGCCGGGCCGCGCTGAAGCTCCCCCTGCGGGAGAAGCCGGATTACGTCCTGACCGACGGCCGCACCGGGCGGCGCATCCCCCAGACGTAGTCAGGGCTTGGCCACGGCGAGCCGCAGCGCGTCGTCGAGCCGGGCGAAGACCTCGAACGCGTGCCGCAGCCCGGTGATCGACAGCACCCTGGCCATGACCCCCTGAACCCCTCCGAGCAGCAGCCGGGTCCCTCTGGACTCGCACCGCTGCATGACGCCGACGAGCTCGTTCATCCCCATGGAGTCGCAGAACGAGAGCTCGCCCAGGTCCAGGATCAGGAAGGGCTTGGGAGGAAGGGCCCAGACGGGTTCGAGGTGCTCGCGCAGCACCTGCAGGACGTTGACGTCGAGCTCGCCCTCGAGCTTGAGGATGACGGCGTTTCGCGAGAGGCCGGAAGTCACGGTCAGCATCGGCTTTCTGGTGACCTCAGACGACATGGGCAAAGTCCTTCTGCGTATCCCGAGACAAGCCAAGAGTGGTTGTTGCCTCTTCCGTCGAGTTTCTAACAGATGGGAGCCGCTCTGTGGCCAAATGCACAGAGTCACCCATCGTCACAGGCGACCGGCACGCGCGCAGCGCCGGGGGGCGGAGCGCCGCGCGCGACGGCTCCCTCAGACTGTCCCGAAGGTGATCACATAGGCGGCGAGCAGCACGGACAGGACGATCACCAGGACGCCCGTGCCACTGATCACCAGGACGACGTTCGCCCGCTTCACCATCCAGCGGATGGCCGCCGCTGCCAGTGTGATCAAGGTCGTCAGGAGGAAGAGGGTCAAGGCTCTGGTATCGGTTGATGTTGGTATTGCCACCGAGAGGTGGAGGACTAGTGTGGTCATGAAGGTTTTCCCTGGTGCGGAGACGCGCTCTGACAGAAACCTCGCTCGCGGGCACCTCCGCCGATGATTGGGCTCGTCGCGGGGGTGTTCCGCTGTCTTTCTGCATGGGGATGCCGCTCCTGCCGGGTGTGGCTCATCGGACCCTCGCCACGAACCACCTCCACCCATATTCAGCTAACTTCAGTGAATCTTCTCCAATTAGGGGTTTACCCCGACTGAACCGCCCTATTCGTACACGGCGGTGACAGCTGAATGGTTAGACTGATGGCTCTTGTGCTCACCCGTTTGCGCACGTTGGCTGTTCTGTTAGGCCTTAGCTGCGGATTCTTCATCGATTCCGCCGCCAGGTTGATGTTCACTAGAGATTACTGAAGTTCACACCAATGGGGCTGGCATGAGCGGCGTCAATTCCGCGCTGGCGCGCCGACTGCGCGAGCTGCGCGAAAGCCACTGGCCTGACCGGCGCGTCACCCAGGCACAGCTGCGCGAGGCGTTCCAGGTCAGCGTCGCGCTGATCTCGTCGTGGGAGTCGGCCCATACGAGCAAGATCCCGCCCTTACACCGGCTGGAGAAGTACGCCGCGTTCTTCGCGACCAAGCGATCCATCTCCAACGGGACGGCACGCGTGCTCCCCGTGTCCGACCTGACGGCGGGCGAGCTCGAGGACCACCGCCACCTGCTCGCCGAGCTCGACCGGCTGCGCCAGGCCGCGCTGAAGTCCCAGGCGTCGGGTGAGAACGCCGAGCCGGCGGCGCGGGACGCGCTCCAGGCCGGCCCCTGGCATTTCCGCGACGGAGAGCCGATCACGGTCATCTGCTCGCAGGTCCCGGAGGAGGACCGGACCAAGATCCCGTACGCGGACCCGTCGAGCCCCGACTACATCGAGCTGTACAAGTACTCCGACCTCGACTCCCTCTTCGAGCTGTGGGGCCATCTCCGGGCCGCGAATCCGCGCAGCCCGGTGAAGCTGGTCTCCACCGAGGATCTGCGTTCCGACGACCTGACGACGCACGTGGTGCTCCTGGGCGGCGTCGACTACAACGCGGTCACCGGGGCGGTGCTCGCGCAAGCAGAACTCCCGGTGCGGCAGGTGCCCGACTGGGAGGGGGAAAAGGGTCCGTATTTCGAGGTCATCGAGGGGGGCGACACGCGCCGGCACTACACCGTCACCGCCGGGTCCGGCGATAATCTGCAACTCCTTGAGGACGTCGGGTTCTTCTACCGCGGCGTCAATCCCGACAATGTCGAGCGCACGTTGACCATTTGCAATGGGATGTACGGCAGAGGCGTCTACGGTGCGGTGCGGGCCCTGACCGACGAGCGATTCCGCGACCGCAACGCCGTCTATCTGCGGGCACGTTTCGGCACCGCCGCGGCCTACAGCATTCTCACGCGCGTCCGGATCAGGGACCGCGTGGTCGTCACTCCTGATTGGACCCTGAACACGTTCCGGCTGCATGAGTGGTCGGAGCCCTCTCGTGGGGACTGAGGTCGGATCGGAGCATCACCACGGCTCCCACCGGGATCTGATCGAGGTCTACCCGCGAGTGGCGAAGTCCGGCCGCGTCGACGCCATCGTCGTGCCGACCATCAGGCATCCGGTCTGGCTGAGCCACGCGATCCGGCTGGCGATCGCCCTGGACTGCCCCCTCGTGACCCTGCACAGCAAGTGGAGCAAGCCGGACCTCCTCCTGATGCCGGCCGGCCTGCAGTTCATCTCCGTGGACATCGACAACGTGGCCCGCCTCAACCTGCCGGACTTCGCGACCACGGCCCTGCTGAAGGGCACGCCGTTCGCCCGCGCGACCGACCTCAGCGCCAAGCGGAACACGGGGCTGCTGCTGGCCCGCCTGATGGGCTGGCGGCGCATCGTCTTCCTGGACGACGACATCGAGGTCGGCGGGCACGAGGAGGTGTCTCACGCGGCCGCCCTGCTCGACTCGTACGACGCCGTGGGCATGCACATCGGCGGCTACCCGGACAACTCGGTGGTGTGCCACGCCCACCGGCTGACCGGCGGGCATCAGGAGTCGTTCGTGGGCGGCGGCGCCCTGGCCGTCGAGACGACCCGAAACCCCTCGTTCTTCCCGAACATCTACAACGAGGACTGGTTCTACCTGCTGGGCGAGAAGTCGGTGCGCCCGCTCGCGGTCACGGGGATCGTCAAGCAGCGCCCGTACGACCCTTTCGACCGCCCCATGCGCGCGCGGGACCAGGAGCTCGGCGACGTGCTGGCCGAGGGCGTCTACTGGCTGCTCGACGGGGGCGAGGGCACGGGCTGGCAGGCCGCCGCCGATCCGGCGTACTGGGTCGGCGCCCTCGCCAGGCGCGGCGACTTCGTCAAGGAAGTGCTGCGCCGCATCAGGGAGCTCCCGCCGGACGCGACGACGAGCCGCCGGGCCATGGAGGAGTCCCTGCTGGCCGCGCTGGGCCGCCTCAACCGCATCACGCCGCAGTTCTGCGTCAAGTACCTGGAGGCGTGGGCGGCGGACCGCGATCAGTGGGCCGATCACTTCGCCAGGATCCCGCAACTCGGGCCGAGCGTGGCCGATGCCATGAAATGGCTGGTCAGACCTGGTGCACCACTATTGCGCCAGTGGACCTCATTTGATTCATAAGTGGGCGAACCGGGAATCTGTCGTCCGTGGGGCCACGTGATATCCGTCAGGCCGTCCATACGGACCTCCCTGCGATGGTCGACTCGCTCGGGCAGGAGGGCTACTTCACCGACCGGCTCGCCAGGCAGGACTCCGGTCACGGGGCCCTGCTCATCGCCTGGGAGGGCGGGGTGGCGGTCGGCGACGTCTACATGTGGCTGGGGCCCGCGGAGGAGCCCGAGCTGCGTACCCACTTACCGGGCGTGGCGCTGCTCACGCACCTGGAGGTCGTGCCCTGGATGCGCAACCGGGGCATCGGCACCGCGCTGCTCTGGGCCGCCGAGGAGCGGCTCCTGGCAGACGGCCACGACCAGGTCGCCCTCGGCGTGGGCCTGGACAACCCCGACGCCCTGAGGTTGTACCAGCGCCGCGGCTACGCCGAATGGCCGCACGGCGAGGTGGCGACCACCGACGTCGTCTACCACCCGAACGGCGGGCTCGAGCTCCGGCCCGAGCTGTGCCGCATCCTCGTCAGAAAGCTCGGCTGAGCGCGCCGGCTAGCCCCGTTTTCCGCACGTGAGGTTGTTTGAAGATCGCCAGGTTGCTGTGGTGATCGTCATCGCGGTATGACCTGGCTGGTGAGACAGCGTG